>DASSBA010000205.1:0-46627 GCA_035699205.1 Gemmatimonadales bacterium | reverse complement strand
CGAGGGCGGCCAGCGCGGTGCAGCCGATGAGTCGAGCGAGCATCGTGTGTCCCTCGTGGGTCCGTAAGCCCGGCGGCCCTCCGGACCGGTCCGGAGGGCCGCAGCTGGTCGAGCCGTAAGCCGAGTTCTGTTCCGGCGCTTGCGCGGCCGGGATGGTCATCTGTCTCGGGTGGCCGTTGCCGGCCACCTCCAGCGGCCTACCCGCGGCTTGTCCTGTCGGTGTGGGTCACACCTCGCCGCTTATTTGGCCTTGCTCCGACTGGGGGTTACCGTGCCGCCGCTGTTACCAGCGCCGCGGTGGGCTCTTACCCCACCGTTTCACCCTTACCCGGCGGTTGCCCGGCGGGCGGTCTGTTTTCTGTGGCCCTGTCCGTCGCCTTTCGGCGCCCAGGCGTTACCTGGCAGTCTACCCGGTGGGGCTCGGACTTTCCTCGGGACGCCTTGCGGCGCCCGCGACCATCGCGCTCGGCCAGCGGTGGGAATATAAGGGGGATGGGACGGGGGCGGGAGGCGGTGGAAGGACGGAAGGACGGAAGGACGGAAGGACGGAAAGGTAGAAAGGTGGAAAGGCGGAAAGGCGGTGAGTCGGCCGGTACTGTCATCCCGAGCGGAGCGAGGGATCTTGCTGGGCCGCGCTCGAGCTCCGGGTTAGTGGATCCCTCGCTCCGCTCGGGATGACAGTTGACTGTATCTTCCGGGGCCGCCCTTTCCGCCTTTCCGTCCTTCCGTCCTTCCGTCCTTCCGTCCTCCTACCCCGCCTGCCCCACCCGCGCCAGCCCCTGCTGCGCCTGCCGGACGAACGGCTGAAGCGACGGGTCCGCGGTGCGCCACTGGCCGAGCGCCTCGCGGTATTCCTGCCGGGCCTCCGCACGGCGGCCGAGCCGCTCGAACGCGGCGGCCCGGAGGAGTCGGACCCGTCCGAGCATTCCCCAGCGCGAATCGAAGCTCCCGATGCGGAGCGCCTCGGGCCGGAACTGCTCCAGGCTCCGGAGCGTCGCGTGGTAGTCGCCCAGGAGGTAGTACGCCTGCGCGGCCAGCGGCCGGTTGTACGCGAGGTACATGTCCTTCATCCGGGCGGAGTCGGGCTCCGCGAGCGCGCGCCGGGCAGCGGCCGAGTCGCCGCGGCTGAGTGCCAGCAGCGCGCGAACCTCCTTGCTGAGCACCTCACCGGTCAGCGTCCGGTACTCGGCGAGGGCGCTGCTGTCGGCGGCCGGCCCGGTGAACAGGCCGATCGCGGCCGAAGCGCCGCTGTGCGCCAGGTGCGGGCGCTCGTCGGTTGGCGCCATCCGTACCGCCTCGGCCGCGCTCTGCCAGACCTGGCGGAGCGCGGCCGTCGGGGCGCCTGCGGCGCCGTAGAGCTCGCTCAGCGCCATCCGGCGCCACGACTCGCCCACCGGACCGCTGCCCTCGCGTCCCGGCTGCCGGATGACTTCGCGGCGCACCTGGTCGGCCAGGTCGATCGTCTTGGCGGCCCGGACCAGGTCGCCCTGATAGGCGAACACGTTGGCCGCGGCGGCGATGTCGCCGACGACGGTGGGCGTGCCCTCGTAGATCCTGAAGTCCTGGGGCGCCACGGTATCGAGCGCCGTGCGCAACTCGGTCGCCGCGCGATCCACATCCCCTGAAGCAAAGCGGATGCGCGCCTCCACGAACGGGAGCTCGGGATGGACCAGCGGTGTCTGGCGGAAGCGATCCACCTCGGACAGCGCCCCGCGGTAATTCCCCGACGCGACGTAGGCATCCACCAGGGCACCGTGGGCCCGCAGCGTGGTCGGCTGGGTCGCGACCCAGCGGCGCGCCGTGGCGAGCCCCTCGGCCCGCGCGCGGCGGGCCGCCGCCGTGGTGGCGGCGCTGTCCAGCAGGTCCCGGCCGTCCGGCGCCTGCGCCAGGGCGAACGAGTCCGGCGTCACGAGGGCGTAGTACGGGTGGGCCGCCGATGCGGTGCTCAGCATCGCCTGCACGTGGTCGTAGGCCAGCGCGTAGTCGGGATCCAGCGTCAGGCTGCGACGGAAGGCGCGGATCGCCTGAGTCCAGCCCGGCGCCTGGTCGGTGCCGGCCGTGTCGTGAAACCAGGCCTCGCCGAGGCCGTACCAGGCGTCGGCGTCGGACGCGTCGCGCGCGAGCAACTGCTGGTAGGAGGCCCGCGCGTCGACGAAATCGCTCGAGAGGAAAGCGCGATAGGCGTTGATGATCGTGCGTTCGTGCGCCGGCAGGTTGGCCGAGTAGGCCGTAGCCCGCACGATGGCCGCGTCCGCGATCGAGTCGCCCGTGCCCACCAGCCAGCCCCGGGTGAGCGCCAGCTTGTAGTACGCCAGGCCGAAGGTGGTGTCGATCCGGATGGCGTGCTGCAGCTCGCGCTCGGCGCCGGCCAGATCCCACCGGTTGAGCTGCTCGACGCCGGTGAGATAGGCGCGGTACGCCTCGAGCGACGCGGTGGTCGCGCGTGCCAGCCCGATCCGCACCTCGTTCGGCGCGCCCGAGAGATCGAGCAGCTTGGCGGCCAGCTCGTCGAATACGGGGCGTACGTCGGCCCCCGTCCGGTTATCGACCCGGGCTACGTCCACCCGCCTCCCCGTGGCAACGTCGTAGACCCGCGCCGCGAGATGGAGCGAGTCACCTGCCTGGGCGAAATCCCCCAGCACCACCGTCCAGACGCCGGCCTCCCGCGCCAGGCGCCGTGCCATGTCGAGCCCCACGTCGTCGCCTGGCTTGAGCTCGTGCTGCGCCAGCAGGTCGTGCAGTCGCTCGTGATCCACGACGTTGAGATCGTTCCACTGGGAGAGGTTGAGCCCCAGCATGCTCACGCTGCCGTCGCGGAGCCAGTCCACCGAGCGGTCGTCCCGCAGGTTGTCGAACGGAAGCACCAGGATCGAGTGGCGCGGGTTCACGCCTGCGGGCGGGCCGGACGGGCGGCGGGTGAGCGCCACCGTCGCGCCGACGGCAACCAGCGCGGCCGCCGCTCCGGCGGCCACCGTGCGCCGGCGCCAGGCCTGCCGGCGGGGCGGCGGCGGGCGCTCCGTGCTGAGCGCCTGGCGGAATTCCTCGCCCCGCTGCCAGCGGTCGGATGGCTGCTTCTCCAGCGCCCGCATGATGGCGCTCGCCAGCGGCCGCGGCGTCTCGGGGCGCACCCGGTCCACGGGTACCGGCCGCTCGGCGATGTGCTTCGAGACCACGACGCGGTTGGGTCCCTGGAACGGGGGCTGGCCGGCGAGCATCTCGTAGGCCACCACGCCGAGGGCGTAGAGATCACTCCGGGTGTCGATCTCTTCGCCCGCGGCCTGTTCGGGGCTCATGTACGCCGGCGTGCCGACCGCCATCCCCTCGCCGGTGCTGCTGGTGCCCGGTTCCGCGGCCATTGCCCGCGCGATGCCGAAGTCGGCCAGCATGGCCCGCCCGGTGGCCCGGTCCAGCAGGACGTTTTCCGGCTTGACGTCCCGGTGCACTACGCCGGCGCCGCCCGCGGCATCGAGCGCCGCCGCCACGTCCGCCACGATGCGCGACGCGCTGCCGGGGTCGAGCCGGCCCTCACGGACGAGCCGCTCGCGCAGGCTCTCGCCCTCCACCTGGTCCATCACATAGTAGAGGAGACCCTCGGTGGTGCCGGCGGCGTGGACCGCGACGATGTTGGGGTGGCGCAGCCGGGCGACGGTGCGAGCCTCGGCGAGAAAGCGGCGCGCGATGGACGGGTGGGCCGCCAGCTCGGGGTGGACCGCCTTGATCGCGACGGGCCGATCGAGGGTCGTGTCGGTGGCGAGAAAAACGACGCCCATGCCGCCCCGCCCCAGCTCGCGCTCGAGACGGTACTGTGGCGCCAGTGCCGCCTGCAGTGCGTTGAAGAGATCGAGGGTCGGAGTCGTCATGGCCCAACCGGCTCAGGAAGCGGAACCCAGAATATACTGCGGCGGGCCTTCCTTGGATGCCGCACCCGCCGAAAGGGTTGCGCGCGCGCGTATTGGAGGCGTTCCGGGTTGAATCCAGGTTGACGCGGCCTGCCTATCCTCTGGCACCAACCCGCCGGAGGAACGCGTGTCGTACGTCGCCGACCCGAGCTCGACCACCGTGGCCGCCGTGCTCATGCCGGGGGAGCGCCCCCGGGTGGACGCGGCGGGGAACGGGCTCTTCGCGGTACTGCACCGCGATTCGATCCCCGATGCGGTGCGGGCGGTGCGCGAGCGGCCGGTGGACGCGGTGCTCGTCTCGGTCCACCGCTGTGGCCCCGACCACGTGGAGCTGCTGGGGCACCTGGTGCGGGAGTTCCCCTCCATTCCCACCGTGGCCCTCGTCTCCCAGCACGATCCCGGCGCCATCGAAATGCTCCTGCGGCTGGGGGCATCGGGGGTGCGGCAGGTGGTGGACGTCACTTCGCCCGCCGGATGGAACCGCCTGCGACAGGTCGTGGGGCAGCCCGCCACCCGCGCGGTCGCGCGGATCCAGCAGCCCATCCTCGAGTCGATCGCGCAGGCGCCGCCCGACGCGCGGCTGTTCGTCGAGGCCATGATCCGGCTCGCGCCCGAGGTCCCCACCGTCACGGCGTTGGCCGGCCAGCTCTCGGTGCGGCCGAGCACGCTGATGTCCCGGTTCGCGCGGGCGGGACTGCCGTCGCCCAAGAATTACCTCGCCGCCATCCGGCTGCTCCACGCCGCGTTTCTGTTCGAGAGCTCCGGCCTCTCCGTGGCCGACGTGGCCTACCGGCTCGAGTACAGCTCGCCCCAGAGCTTCGGCCGCCACCTGCGCGCCATGCTGGGCCTCACCGCGCTCGAGTTCCGCCGCCGATTTCCGTTCCCGGTGGCGCTGGAACGGTTCGTCGCGCTGATGATGGAGCCATACGGAGATGTGTGGCGGGGGTTCCACCCGCTGGCGGCGGGGAGCTGGGAGGGTGGGCGCGGGGTGCTGGGCGACACGAGGCGAGCGGTAAGCGGTGAGCGGTAATTCCCGGAACCACCCGCTCACCGCTCACCACTTACTGCTTACCGCTCCCCAACCTGCCGTGCCGCGCGAGCACCTCGCGCAGCCCCTCGTGGGGCAGCGCCGGCACCCGGTACCAGTTGGCCCCGGTCATCGTGCGCGCGGCCAGCATCGCGTTCACGATCGCTTCCTCGGTCGCCTGCACCGCGGCCTCGTACACCGGGTCGATGACGTCGTCGCTGAGCATGGGCACGGACGCCACACCCACCGAGTCCGGCGTGCCGGCCGGCCCCGTGGAGAAGGCGATGAACAGATCGCCCGACCCCGCGCCCGCGATCCCGCCCATGCGACCGACCCCGAGCGCGGCGCGGCGGGCCAGGCGCCGGAGCTGGTGCGGCAGCAGCGGGGCGTCGGTGGCCAGGACCACGATGATCGAACCGTGCTCCTGCTCGCGCGCCGCTCCCGTGAGGCCGGCGGACCGGGCGCAGCGATGCCGCGCCATCGCGCTGTCCAGCGGCTCGCGCGTGTCGTAGCATGGCTCGGGCACCTCGAGCTCCCGGGCCACCGGAATCCCCGCCACTCGGAGCTGCCGCCGAAGCCCGAAATTGCACTGTACCAGCGCACCCACCGTGAACCCGCCGCGCGCGGCCGGCAGCCGGCGGCTCGCGGTGCCGATCCCGCCCTTGAAGCCGAGGCATTGCATCCCGGTGCCACCGCCCACGTTGCCCTCCGCCACCGGCCCGCCGGCCGCGCCGGCGAGCGCGGCGAAGACGTGCTCCTTCTTCACGTGAAAGCCGAAGATGTCGTTGAGGTCCCCGTCCCAGGTCTCCGCCACGACCGGCAAGCAGCAATGGAGCGCGTCCGGCAGCCGGTCGGCCCCCCACTCGATCAGCGCGTCGCGGACGGTGCCGACGCTGTTGGTGTTGGTGATGGCGATGGGGTAGAAGAGCAGCCCGTAATCCTCGATCCACGCCGTCCCCGTCATCTCACCGTTGCCGTTGAGGCTGAACCAGCCGGCGAAGACCGGTGAGAGGTCAGACCGGCCGCGGGGGAAGACGGCCGTGACGCCGGTCCGCACGGGCCCCGCCCCCGGCCTGAGCCGCCCGGCGCCACGGATGAGCGTGGTGTGGCCCACCGTCACCCCCGCGACGTCGGTAATCGCGTTGAGCGGACCGGGGACGCCGTCGAACGGAACCCCGAGATCGCGCGCCCGCTCCGGTGCCTGTTGGCCCGGGAGCGGCGCCGGGCCCAGCGCCCAGACCGCGAGGGCGGCGGCCATGACGCGGCGGGTCACGGTCCTGCGGGCGTGCGGAAGACGAAGTACACCGCGCCCATGATGCACAGCGCGGCCCAGAGATAGTCCAGCCGGATCGGCTGGCGCATGTAGTAGACGGCAAAGGGCACGAACACCGCCAGGGTGATCGCCTCCTGCATGATCTTGAGCTGCGCCAGCGAGAGAGTGGTGTAGCCGATCCGGTTGGCCGGCACCTGCAGCAGGTACTCGAACAGCGCGATCCCCCAGCTCACCACCGCCGCGATATACCAGGGCCGGTCGGCGAGGTTCCGCAGGTGCGCGTACCACGCGAACGTCATGAAGACGTTGGAGCACACGAGCAGCAGCGCCGCCCGGGAGATGATGTCGGCTCTAATCGGGGCCTCCGCTCGCGGAACCGGTGTCACCGCAGATGGCAGCTCGCCAGACCGTGCTTCCCGAGGTACCGGTGATGGACGATCGCGCTCTGCCACCGCCCGCGCCGGTCCCGGCGCTCCCTCGCGGCTTCGGCGGTGCGGCGCTGCTCCTCATCATGATGGAAGATGGCGGAGCGGGATGGGGGGTTACGGTCCCGCTCAACTCCAGCCCATCCGGGTCCTGAGCGCGGTCACGTGGGCGGTGTGGTGCTCTCCGTGCCACGCGTACATGGCGAGCAGCTCGTCGATGGACATGAGGCGGTCGTGCTCCGGATGGCGCAGCGGGCGGGCGCCCTCGGCGGGACCGAGGCGCCCGAGCAGGGACACCCAGCGGACGTGCAGCGCGTCGAGCAGCGCCAGCGAAATCTCGACCGGTGCCGAGCACGCGTCGGTCAGCTCGGCCCAGCGGGCCTCTTCGTAGGGCCGGATGGTCGGGGCCTCCTCGGTCAGTGCCAGCCGGATCCGGACATAGGCATTGAGGTGGCTGTCGGGCACGTGATGGACCACCTGGCGCACCGTCCATCCCCCGGGGCGGTACCGGGTGTCCAGCTGCCGTTCGTCGAGCCCGGTCACGGCCGCGCGCAGGAGCCCGGGCGCGGCGGCGATCCGGGCAACGCACTCCGCGCGCCGGACCTCCGTCATGGCACCGTCCCATTTGAATTTACCGATCGGATACCGCAGGTCGGTCACGTAGGCCTCGCCGGTGGCTCACTCCGTGTCGGAAACGCGGCCCCCGCGCGCCGGGCGCTCGGCCTCGGCCCCGCCCCGGAATTCGAAGTGGGCTTCGTCGAGCGGACGGTCCGGAGGGGGCGACTCGCCCATCTGGTGGAGGAGCACGTCGGCCAGCACTGCTTCCGCGATCCGCGCCGCCGGCTCCCAGCGCCCGGGCGTGAGGCCGGGATACAGGTGGGCGAACTCCGGGCGGAGACGAGCTTCGCGCATGGCCCAAATCTAGCTCTGGAATCGCGCGGGTGCGGCGGCGCGCAACCCTTTTCATCGGTCCCGCATCCAAGCTGTGGCAAGGCAGTCTTCCTGCAGTACCCGGTTCCCGGAGTCGCGGCCAGGCAGTACGGCTCCGGGAACCACCTCCTCCTCTTCAGCCCGCAGCCTCCGCAGAAACGTGCATAGGAGGAAGCACACCGCCCACGCAAAGCACCAGACCTCGACCGACCCCCATCTCACGCGCGCCGTTCGTTGCAGCGCATGTCGCGGATGCCGCCGGGGACGAGCCGGATCCTGGTGAAGACTTGCGTCATCGCGACGGCCCGATAGGCGCACAGGAGCATCGGTCGGCGGACGCGGAACAGGACGATACACTCGCGCCGGCTGCACTGCGCGGTGGCGGCCGCGGCATCGAGGGTTCCACTCCGGGCGGCAAGGATGCGCGGCCAGGGACCGCCGTCCTCAGGCTCCCGGGTCCAGCGGGTGGAGTCCTCCGCGGGCAGCTCGGTATAGCCGTTGGCGCGGACGAATGCCTCGGCGCAGCGGCGGGCCATCGTTTCCATCCCCTCGCTCAGGTCTCGATGGATGAGGCAGCGCTGCGGATCGGCGCGGAGCCAGGGCGCGACCGCCTCCGGTGCCGGGGCCCGGACCGGCTTGCCGCAGGCGAGGCTGCTCGCGAGGAGGGGGGTGAGCCACCATCGCATCCGTTGCTCCAGGAATGCTCAAACTTGCGAAACCGTCCCCGTGCGCGCCAGCAGGATCTTTCAGTTCTGTCCCGCCAGCGACGGCCAGAGCCGCTGCAGCGTCGTGTGCGGGCCCGTGGCCACGTAGATCGTCAGGTCGCGCTCGTACCACACGCTCCATGGGCTGGAGACGTGCGCCGCGGGACGGACCTCGTCGAACAGCCGCTCCAGATCACCCCGGTCCACGCCGATGGTCACCAGCACGTCCCCCGGCTTCGCCCCCGGGCCGAAGAACCAGTAGCTGCCGGAGCCGCACACCGCCGCCGGCAGTCCATACCGCGGCCCGTAGAAGTCCAGCGCGCCGGCCTCGCCGTAGTTGTCTCCTACGATGACGGCCTTTTCCCGCTCGGCGGGCGGCAGCGCATGGTAGACCTCGGCGACCGCACGCACCTGCTCCTCCCAGCCGAGCATGTCGGCGTAGTCCTCCGGCAGCCGCTCGAGCCGACCGGTGTTGGTGCGGAGCGCGGTGGTCAGCCCCATCCCCCGGGAATAGCGGGCCATCTGCTCGGGCGGGAGAATCGGAACTCCCAGCGGGAGCGTCAGCCCCATGTACGCGACGAGCAGTCCGGCGGCGCTCCAGCGGAGGATCGGGCCCATCCCCGGCCGGCGCACCCGCTCGAGTGCGACGCCGCCGGCGCCCAGCAGCATGGGATAGATCGGGCCTACGTAGTACGATTTCCCGTGCAGCGCCAGCAGGAGCAGCCACGCCAGGGCGCATGCCCAACCTGCCACCCGGAAGGGCCGGAGCTCCCGGCCAAACAAAAGCATGCCGAGGCCCGCCCAGCCCACGACCACGGCAGGGCCCCAGAGGAGTTGCCCGCCGACGAAGGCGGACGGGGTCACCCGCTCGAGCTGCGAGGCGCGCAGGTCGGCCATCTGGCCGACCACGGGGAACCCGAGCCGGATCTGGCCCACGATGCTCGGACTGCCGAGCGCGAGCGCCACGAGGGCGGCGATCCAGGGCCAGGGCGTCAGCAGCCAGGCGCGTCGGCTGGTGACCAGCAGCGCCAGCAGGATGGCGACCCCGATGAACCCCGCGCTGAATTTGGTCAGGAGCCCCAACCCGAGCGCGACACCCATCAGGAGCCACCAGCGTGGCCGCTCGTCCCGGCAGAGCCGGATCAGCGCGTACAGGGCGACGGTCCAGGCGAGCTGATCGAGCACCACCGGCTGAAACAGGTTGGCCGATCGGAGGAAGAGCGGGCTCGCCAGCACGCCGAGCGCGGCGAGGCCCTGTGCCCAGCGTCCCCCGCCGAGCTCGCGGGCGATGAGCGCGGCCAGAACCAGCACCGCCGTCCCGGCCAGCGCCGGCACCAGGCGCAAGGCCAGGATCGAGTCGCCCAGCGTGGCGCGGACCGACTCGGCAATCAGCGCGATGGCCGGCGGGAAGTCCATCCGCCAGAGCCGGAGGTGGCGGCCCATGGCGAAGTAGAGGAACTCGTCACGCTGAAAGCCGTACGCCGTCCCGGCGTTGACGGACAGGTGCAGCGCCAGCTTGATGGCCGCGAGCAGGGGAACGATCGCCGCCAGCGGCGGCCGCGGGCCCCGCGGTGTCTCGCTCAGTCGAGCGTAACCCCTTCCTTCAGCACCCACACCTTGGTCGCGAAGAAGAGCCGGATCATCGCGGCGTGATCGCCGGCCGGCACCAGCACCACGAGCGACTCGCCGTCGGTCCCCCGGGTGGGGCGGACATTCCGCTTGAGCCGCATGCGTCCCTGCAACCCATTGAACCAGGGAGGAAGCTGGTGGCGCTCCTCTCCCTTCACGACGTCCTTCGTTTTCGCGCCGGTCGGATCGGCGAGCGCCACCTGGCAGTACCATTTGCCCCGCGCGTCGCCTATCGTGGCGCGCGAAAAGGTGAGCGAGCGGTCGGTGAGCTCGGCCCACACCTTGAGGTTGGGCGTGGCGCGCGGCCGAACCTCGAGCCGGCCCCCCCGCGTTCTGGGGATCCGCACCATGAACTCCCACCCGTTCCGCGAGGCGAAGTTGCCGTCCGTGACCGCGTACGTCTGCTCCGTGCCCGAAACAGCCTCACCCCCGAACGTCCAGGTCGCCGGCCGCGAATCGCCGGCTTCGACCGTCACCCGATCCAGCTGGTAGCGCTTGCGCGGTGCCATGGCTCTCTCCTGGTGGAAGTCGTGGTTCGGTCGAACGAACGATACCCGGTAGGCGCGCGGTCGCCCCGGCATATTGGCGTGCACCCCCGAAACATTCTCCGGCGGGCCGGTTCCGGCAATGTTGCGGGTGGCTGTCGACCCCGGCCTAGTCGTCGTCGTCCGCCTCGCGGCCTCGCCCCTGCGCCACCCGGCGGTCATGGCCTTCCTGACTCCGGCGCGCCGCGTCGCCACTGCCCGCCTCGGCCTGGGTGTACGCGCTCGCCGCGCCGTACTGGTAGACTAGCTTTCCTCCGGTGTGGCCGACCTGCGTTCCCGCCGCGGCGAGCCCGACCGCGCCCACGACCGTGACCAGCCGGGCGGACCGACCGGCGCGGCCGCCGAGCAGGCCGGCGCCGCTCACCAGGAGCAGCACGCCGGAGAGCAGGAGGAAGCGCTCCGCAGCTTCCTCATGGGGGTGGAGCGCGCCGTCGCTGACCCTATCCTCGACCCGCTCCTCCTGCGACTCGCCCGTCTCGACGGCAAGCCAGGCGCTCAGGGTCAAGGCTAGGGCGAGCCCGGAAGGGATGGCCCAGGCTCGCCGGGGCGAGCCGCCCCGGCGGATCGCCCAGAGGGCGCTCGCGGCCGCGACGGGCAGCAGGAACATGAACACGATCGGGAAGTGCACGATGGCGGGGTGCAGTGGATCGGGCAGCATCTGATGCTCCAGGATGAAGGTGGCGGCAGCATGCGACGTTCGCGACGCTTCCGCCATCCGACATCCGACGCAGAACCGCGCGGGTGCGCCCATATCCGACATCTGCCGGAGGACCATGGACGAACACGAGCTTCGCGGGATGCGGATCATGCTCGCGCTGCTGCTCGCGGGCATCGTGGTGGGGGGCTCGGTCGATCTCGTGCTCGACGCGCCGGCGGACTGGCTCTCCCCGCACGTCGCGTATGAAGTCCTCCTCATCGCGGGTGCTCTGGCGGCCTCGGTCTGGCTCTGGCGGGGCTGGCGGCGGGCGGCCGAGTCGGCCGCGACGCTCCGGCGCTCGCTCACCGAGCGCCAGGCCGAGCGCGATGCCTGGCAGGCCCGTGCACGTCAGGCGCTCGACGGGCTCGGGCGCGCCGTGCACGACCAGTTCGTCGGCTGGCAGCTCACGCCGGCCGAACGGGAGGTCGCGCTGCTGCTGCTCCAGGGACACGGCCACAAGCAGATCGCGGCGGCTACCGGGAGGAGCGAGCGGACCGTGCGGCAGCATGCGGTGACCGTCTACCGCAAGGCCGGCCTCGGGGGGCGCGCCGAGCTGGCCGCCTTCTTTCTGGCCGATCTCCGGCTGCCGCCGCCCGGGGGCGGGTAACGCACCCGCGGGGTCAGCACGGGCGGCCCGATCGCTGTAACGTTCAGTGCATACTGAACGCACGAAACAGGAGCACCGGGACGGGAACACCATGGATACGGCCACGATTCGCTTCACCGACCGCATGGGCCTCCTCTTCGAGGCCGAGGGCCGCCCCCGCATCGCCGGGCGGATCTTCGGCCGTCTGCTGGTGAGCGAGGATCCGCGCTCGCTCGACCAGCTCGCGGAGGAGCTCGGCGTGAGCAAGGCCAGCGTCAGCACCAACGCCCGCATCCTGGCCGCGATGGGTGTGCTCGAGCGGGTGTGCCGGCCCGGCGACCGGCACGACTACTACCGGGCAGCCCCGGACCTCTTCAGCCGCACGATGGCGGAGCGGCTCGGGCGCTGGCAGCGGTTCACGGAAGCGGTGGGCGAGGCCCGCCGCACCGTCCCGATCCGGAGCGCGCGGGTGCGCGCGCGGCTCCGCGGCTACGAGGCGGCCTACGCCTACCTGGCCGACGCGATCGGCGCCGCGCTCCGGGAGTGGGACGAGCGCCGCGAATCCCCTCCGCTCGCCAGCGGGGGGCGCACGCGGTGAGGCCGCGCCGGTCGGGTCGGCTGGTGCTGATCGCACTGCTCGCGGGATGCGTGGGGACGCCGCGCGTGTCGGGCGTGCCGGGGGCCTCGCCCGCGCCGCAGGTACCGTGGACGCCGCCGCCCGAGGCGCTCGAGCGCGCGGCCGCGGCGGACAGCTCGGCGGTTCCGGCGGTACCCGCGGGCCTGGCCGAGCGGATCCGCCGGCTCACGCTCGCGGAGATCGTGGATATCGGCCTCCGGAACAACGCGAACACCCGGCTTGCATGGGCCAACGCCCAGGCCGCGGCGGCGGCCTACGGCTCGGAGCGCGGCAACTGGCTGCCCCGGATCGACGGCGACCTCACCGCGGCGCGCATCAAGACGGTGGCGAGCCAGGGCCGGACCGCGGTCCAGCAGTCGGTGCTCACGCCGAGCGCCACGCTCACCTATCTGCTGTTCGACTTCGGCGGGCGCAGTGGCCGGGTGGCGGGCGCGCGGCAGCAGCTCCTCGCCGCGGGCTTCACCCACAATGCCACCATCCAGGACGTCGTGCTGCAGATCCAGGTGGCCTATTTCCAGTATCTCGCCAACCGGTCGCTGCTGGGCGCGCAGCGGACCACGCTGGATGAGGCGCGAGCCAACCTCGAGGCCGCCGAGGAACGGCGGCGGGTGGGATTGGCCACGATCGCCGACGTGCTCCAGGCGCGTACGGCGGCAAGCCAGGCGCAGCTCGATCTCCAGACCATCGAGGGGAACCTCCAGACGACCCGTGGGGGGCTGGCGCTGGCCCTGGGCCTTCCGGCCAACCTGCCCTATGACGTGGATTCGACCGCGGCCGCGGTGCCGGTGGCCGGGCTGGCCGACAGCGTGGACGCGCTGATCGCGTCCGCGCTCCGGGGCCGGCCCGACCTGGCCGCGGCGCGCTCACAGGCGGAGGCCGCCCGCGCGGCGATCGGCGAGACCCGGGCAAGCCTGCTCCCGTCGCTCAATCTGAGCGCCACCGCCGGCCGGACCTACGCCACCACGATCCCGAACGGCGCCAACAGCTACAACGTGGCGGTCGGGCTGACCATTCCGCTCTTCAGCGGCTTCTCCCGCCAGTATGACCTCCGGGCGGCCGAGTACCTGGCCGAGGCGGCCGCCGCCCGGAGCGAGACGATGCGTCAGCAGGTCGTCTTCCAGGTGTTCAGCGCCTACTATGCGCTGCAGACCTCGACCCGGCGGGTGCGCACGGCGGAGGACCTGCTGGCGAGCGCCCAGCAGTCGAGCGAGGCGGCGCTGGCGCGGTACAAGGCCGGCGTCGGCAGCATTCTCGACCTGCTCGCGGCTCAGACCGCGCTCGCCGGCGCGCGGGCGCAGCGGGTGGATGCCCGCCTCGCCTGGAGCGTGTCACTGGCGCAGCTGGCGCACGACTCGGGCGTGCTGGATCCCCAGGGCGGCAGCTCGCTGCGCCTGACCACCGACACCACGGCGGTGCCTTCCCGATGAGCTTTACCATGCGTCTCCTCGCCGGCTGCTCGGCCCTCTCCGTCCTCTCCGCCTGTGCCGAGAAGGAGACGCCTCCGCCGCCCCCGGTCCCCGTGACCGTCGGCACCGCCGAGCACCGCGCGGTTCCCTTCGAGCTGGCGGCCACCGGGACGGTCGAGCCGGTCCAGACCGTCGCGGTGCAGCCCCAGGTGAGCGGCCCGATCGTGCGGGTCGCCTTCCGCGAGGGACAGGAGGTGACCAAGGGGCAGGTGCTCTTCCAGCTCGACCCGCGGCCATTCCAGGCGGCGCTGGCGCAGGCGGAGGGAATCCTCCGGCGCGACCAGGCCCAGGCCGCCAACGCCGAGCAGGAGGCCAGGCGCTACGCCTCGCTGGCGGAGAAGGAATACGTCACCGCGCAGCAGTACGACGCGGCGAAGACCAACGCCGCCGCCGGGACGGCCACCCAGGCCGCCAGCCGGGCCGCGGTGGAGCAGGCGCGGCTCAACCTGCAGTACGCCACCATCCGGGCGCCGATTTCCGGGCGCACCGGGAGCCTGCGGGTGCGCGAGGGGAATCTGGTCCGCGCCGCCGACCAGGCGCCGCTCGTCACCATCAACCAGATCAAGCCGATCCTGGTCCGGTTCGCCGTGCCGGCAGGCAATCTGCCGGCCATCCAGCGCTACCGCAGCGATCGGATCGTGGTCACCGCCACGCCGACCGGCGGCGGCAGCACGAGCGAGGGCACGCTGTCGTTCGTGGACAACGCGGTGGACACCACCACGGGGACGATCCTGCTCAAGGGCACGTTCCCCAACACGGACGGCGCGCTCTGGCCGGGCGAGTTCGTGAACGTGCGGCTCCGGCTGTACGTTGACCCGGACGCGCTGGTGGTGCCGGCGTCGGCGGTGGTGTCCGGGCAGCAGGGCAGCTTCGTCTTCATCATCCAGCCGGACAGCTCCGCCGCCACGCGGAGCGTGAAGGTGGACCGGACCGCCGGCGACTTCGCCGTCGTGAGCGGCGAAGTGCGGGCCGGCGACCGGGTGGTCACCGACGGGCAGCTCCGGCTGCGCGACGGCTCCAAGGTCCAGATCAAGTCCCGGGGCGACAGCGCCCGGGCGAGGGCATCATGAACATCACCGGCCTCTTCATCCGCCGCCCGGTCATGACCACGCTGGTCATGGCCGGCATCCTCATCTTCGGACTGGTGGCCTACCGCCAGCTGCCGGTGAGCGACCTCCCCGCCGTGGACTACCCCACGATCTCGGTCAGTGCCAACCTGCCCGGCGCGAGCCCGGAGACGATGGCCTCGTCGGTCGCGACGCCGCTGGAGAAGCAGTTCTCCACCGTGCCCGGCATCGAAACCATGACCTCCACCAGCAGCCAGGGCGGCACCGACATCACGCTCCAGTTCGCGCTCAGCCGCAACATCGACGCGGCCGCGCAGGACGTGCAGGCGGCGATATCACAGGCGCAGCGCCAGCTCCCGCAGGACATGCTGCCGCCGAGGTTCCGGAAGGTGGACCCGTCCTCGGCGCCGATTCTGTACTATGCGCTCCGGACCGCGACGCTGCCGCTCCCCCAGCTCGACGAGTACGCGGAGACCTTCCTGGCCCAGCGGATCTCGACGGTCGACGGCGTGGCCCAGGTGCAGGTGTACGGGTCGCAGAAGTATGCCGTGCGGATCCAGCTCGACCCCCAGCAGCTCGCCGCCCGGAGCATCGGGATCGATGAGGTCGCGACCGCGGTGCAGAACGGCAACGTGAACGTGCCGACCGGCATCCTGTGGGGCACCGACAAGGCGTACGCCGTGGAGAGCGAGGGGCAGCTCACCGACGCCGCGGCATTCTCGCGGCTGGTGGTGGCGTACCGGGACGGGGCCCCCGTGCGGCTCGGCGATCTCGGCAACGTCATCGACAGCGTGGAGGATACCAAACGCGCGAGCTGGTACAACGGGCAGCGCGCCATCGTGCTGGCCATCCAGCGTCAGCCGGGAACCAACACGGTCGCGGTGGCGCAGCGCGTGAAGGCGGAGGTGGACCGGCTCCGGCCGGAACTGCCCGCGTCGGTCGACATGGCCACGCTGTACGACCGCTCGGCGAGCGTGCAGGCGTCGGTGGCGGACGTCAAGTTCACGCTGTTCCTGGCGCTCTGTCTGGTCGTGATGGTGATCTTCCTCTTCCTCCGCAACCTGCGAGCCACGCTGATTCCGGCGCTGGCACTTCCGATGTCCATCGTCGGGACGTTCGGGGTGATGTACCTGCTGGGGTACAGCCTGGACAACCTCTCGCTGATGGCGCTCACGCTCGCGGTAGGCTTCGTGGTCGACGATGCCATCGTGGTGCTGGAGAATATCGTCCGCCACATCGAGCGGGGCGAGCCGGTCATGCAGGCGGCGCTCAACGGCAGCCGCGAGATCAGCTTCACCGTGCTCTCGATGACGCTGTCGCTGGTGGCGGTGTTCATCCCGGTGCTCTTCCTGGGGGGGCTCATCGGCCGCCTGTTCCAGGAATTCGCCGTGACGATCGGCGTGGCGATCCTGGTGTCCGGCGTCGTGTCGCTGACGCTCACGCCGATGCTGTGCAGCCGCTGGCTCAAGCACGAGCCCGAGAACGCCGAGCACGGCCGGTTCTACCGCGCGATCGAGGGCGCCTGGGAGACCTCGCTCGGCTGGTACGAGCGGAGCCTCGCATGGGTGATGGACCGGCGCGGACTCGCGTTGGCATTCAGCGCGCTGATCCTGGTGGGGACGCTCGCGCTCGCCCGCATCGTGCCGAAGGGGTTCATCCCCAGCGAAGACACGGGGCAGCTCGGTGGCACGACAGAGACGGCCGAGGGAACCGGCTACGATGCCATGGTGCAGCATCAGCAGGCCGCCTCGGCGATCGTGCAGGAGGATCCGAACGTGGAGGGGTTCATGTCGGCGGTCGGCGGCGGCGGCCGGACCTCCACCGCCAACCAGGGCCGGCTGTTCATCCATCTCAAGCCGCGCGACGAACGCGAGCTCAGCGCGGATCAGGTGGCCCAGTCGCTCACCCGGAAACTCGCCGCGATACCCGGCATGCGCGTGTTCATCACCAACCCGCCGGCCATCAATATCGGCGGACGCTCCTCCAAGAGCCTGTACCAGTTCACCCTGCAGAGCTCCGACATCGACGCGCTGTACGACGGCGCGGCCGCGCTGGAGCGGCGGCTGCACGACGTCCCGGGACTGACCGACGTCACCAGCGACCTGCAGATCAAGAACCCGCAGGTGCGGGTGAGCATCGACCGCGACCGGGCGGCCGCGCTCGGGATCGACGTGAGCCAGATCGAAAACGCGCTCTACAACGCCTACGGCGCGCGCCAGATCAGCACCATCTTCACCCCGAACGATCAGTACTGGGTGGTCATGGAGCTGCTGCCGCAGTACCAGCGGGACCTCTCGGCGCTCAACCTGCTGCACATCAGCGGCCGCCAGGGCGTCTCGGTGCCGCTCGGCAGCCTGGCCCAGGTGACTCCGACCACCGGGCCGCTCACGGTGAATCACTCGGGACAGCTCCCCTCGGTCACGCTGTCGTTCAACCTCGAGCCCGGAACCTCCATCGGCGCGGCGGTCGAGCGGGTGCAGGCGGCGGCGCGCGAGGTGCTGCCCTCGATCATCAGCACCAGCTTTTCGGGTACCGCGCAGGCCTTCCAGCAGGCCCAGCAGGGACTGCTGCTGCTGCTGCTCCTGGCGATCCTGGTCATCTACCTGGTGCTCGGCATCCTGTACGAGAGTTTCGTGCACCCGCTGACGATCCTCTCGGGGCTGCCGTTCGCCGGATTCGGGGCGCTGCTGGCGCTGGTGGTGTTCGGGGAGGACCTGAGCATCTACGCGTTCGTGGGCATCATCATGCTGATCGGCATCGTGAAGAAGAACGCCATCATGATGATCGACTTCGCCATCGAGGCGGAGCGGAACCACGGCAAGAGCTCGCGGGAGTCGATCCTGGAGGCCGCATCGGTGCGGTTCCGCCCGATCATGATGACCACGATGGCGGCGCTGGTCGGCACGCTGCCCATCGCGCTGGGCCACGGCGCGGGCGCCGAGTCGCGCCGGCCGCTGGGTATCGTGGTCGTGGGCGGGCTGGCGTTCTCGCAGCTCGTCACGCTGTACATCACCCCGGTGATCTACACCTACCTGGACGCGCTGCAGCACCGGTTCAGCCGCCGGCGGCACGCGCCCGCCCGCGAGCCCGAGCGGGTGCCGGAGCTGAAGGGGGAAGCGGCGCGGGTGCGGACGGTGGCCGGCTAGCCGCCGCCCAGCACGATCCCCTCGCCGCCGTGGGGCTCGGGGCGATCATCGAGCCACCGCTCGATCCTGGCGCGGAGCGCCTCCCGGCTCTCGCCCGGAATGGCGGGGAGGCTGGTCACCGCGGCGAGATTGAGCGTGATGTACCAACTGCCGGTGCCCACCGGAGCCCCGCCGCCGGTCGCCGCCTCGCGGCGGGGCTCGCCGCGCTCGACGTCGTAGCGCAGGCCCCCGTGCTCCAACTCGAATCGTTCCGACATGAGTCCACCCCGATCCGTCCATGGGGCGCGATGCTCGTGGATACCATGCGCCCGGTTCACGCCGTCCTCCGCTCCGCTCAGGATGACCGCAGGAGGGTCCGTCGCGCAAGCGCGCAGTGCGCGCTGGTCCCGGCAGCCATGCGGCGATTCATGCCTCCGGCACCGGCGTCCTCGTCGATCTGCCCCTGAGCCCACTTGCATGTCGCGGCAGCGACCGCCCGCCAGCCGCCGGCCCTCCCGAGGCATCCCCTTGGTCTACCCTGAGTTGCCGGCCTGGCACCGGGATTGCCTCCCGTCGAGGGGCTGAGGCCGGTCGCCGGCCGGCCCACACTCGTGCCGTCGAAGGAGTCGTCCCATGTCCCGCCGCCTCCGCCTCGCGATCTCGCTGCTCGCGACCCTTGCCGTCGCCGCCTGCTCGGAGGGCGCTCCGACGTCCCCTTCGGGCACCGGCACGCGCGACGTCCCGGTGGTTGGCCCGCGCGACGGCGGCCAGCCCGGCGGCGTCTCCGGCGGGGGGGACACGACCTCCACCGATCCGGGCGACACCACCTCCACCAACCCCGCCGACACGACCGGCGCCGGCGACCCCGTCACCAACGGTACCTGGACCACGCCGGGCGACAGCACGCCGGTCATCCAGCCGGTGGACCCGGGCGCCTACGATCCGGCCGGCGGCGGCAGCGCGGGCACGAGCGGCAGCAGCACCTCGCTGGTCTTCAACAGCTCTGGCGCCGGACTCTATGGCGTGGGCACCTGCAGCGGCAATGGCATGTGGACCGACCCCGACGGGAACGTCTTCGGTCCCCACAACCCGAACTGTCTCTCGTACGGGTCGGCGGGGACGGGTAACGGCGGCAACGGCCAGTGCGTCACGTCGTCCACCGGGCAGCCGGGGCTGTGGATCAACCCGGGGGGTCAGGAGACGCACCCGTTCCATTCGAAGTGTCTCGAGGTCGGACCGACGACCACGTCGCTCGCGCTCAGCTTCGGGCCCCAGGCCTCGCTGTTCGACGCCAACGACGGGAGCGGTAACCGGGTGATGAACTTCTACTCGGCCGGAGTCCCGGTCGCGCAGTTGATGTATGACGGGAGCACCAACACGACGTCCGGCGCGGGGATTCTGGTGGGGTTCGACAACGCATCGCCGGCAAGCACCTGGACCATCTTCTTCGGGCAGCCTGCGCTCAGCTACGCGGGTGGCGTGGTCAACGGGGATCTGATCGACGCGCTGACCGGAAGCGGTGTGCAGGTCGTGGCCTGCAGCACGGCCATCGGCTGCTCGCTGGTCACCCTGCAGCTCACGGTCGTGCCGTAGCGTCCGGGTGACCGGGCCCGGCGCTACCTTCCGCCGGCCCGGCCGCCTCTCGGTCGTGCCCCGCGCCCGCCCGGCGGGCCACCGCCGCGCCGCGGCGCGCCCCGCGCCTGCTCCGCGGCCTGATGTGCCTCACGCCGAGCCGCGTTGGCCTTGGCACGCTCCCGGTCCTCCGCTTTCCTGGCCCGGATCTGCGCGATCCGCTCGGCCAGCGGCACCTCGAACCTGGCCTCCGGCCGCGCGGTGTAATCGAAGTCCGGAACGGTGACGCGTGGCAGCCGGCGGCCGATCGCGCGCTCGATCCCGCGAAGTTCCCCCTCCTCCTCCGGCGCCACGAACGTGAAGGCGTCCCCCGTGGCCTCCGCCCTCGCGGTCCGGCCGACCCGGTGGATATAGTCGTCCGGCACCAGCGGCACGTCGAAGTTCACCACATGGCCGAGCTCTTCGACGTCGATCCCGCGGGCGGCGATGTCAGTGGCCACGAGCACGCGAAACCGCCCGCTCTTGAAACCCGCGAGCGCTTCCGTCCGCTGGGCCTGCGAGCGGTTGCCGTGGATCCGCTCGGCCTTGATGCCGTGCTTCACGAGGTACGCCTGGAGCCGGTTGGCGCGGTGCTTGGTCCGGGTGAAGACGAGCGCCTCCCGCATCTCGCCCCGCCCGAGCAGCGCGAGGAACAGGGCCGACTTGAGCTCCTGGGGAACGGGGTAGACCGCCTGGGTGATTCCGACGGCCGGCGCCGCCTTCCGCTCCAGGTTGACCATCACCGGGCGCTGGAGCATCTGGCGCGTGAGCTCGAGGATGGGCGCCGGCATCGTGGCGCTGAAGAAGAGCGTCTGGCGCTTGGAGGGCAGGTGGCGCAGCACGCGGCGGATGTCGGGCAGGAAGCCCATGTCCAGCATCCGGTCCGCCTCGTCGAGCACGAGGTATTCGATTCCCGGCAGCCTGGCGTACGGCGCCCGGAAGTGGTCGAGCAAACGGCCCGGCGTGGCGACGAGGACGTCCACGCCCGTCCGGAACGCGTGCTCCTGCGGCGCCATGCCCACGCCGCCGAAGACGGCGGCGGCGGTGATCGGCGTGTGCACCGCGAGCTCGTTCAGGTCCTCGAGGATCTGCGCCGCGAGCTCACGGGTCGGTGTGAGCACCAGCGCGCGCGTGGTGCCGCGCGGCTTGTCGATGAGCCGGTGAAGGATCGGCAGCAGGAACGCCGCGGTTTTCCCGCTCCCGGTCATGGCGCAGGCGAGCACGTCCCGTCCCTCGAGCGCGGGCGGGATGGCCTCCGCCTGGATGGGCGTGGGGCGGGTGAAGCCGAGCTCCTTGATACCCTTGAGGAGGTCGGGGTGAAGCTTGAGACTGCTGAACGGCACGGGCATTTCGGGGTGCGGGGACGAATGCGGGTCGCGGCCGGATACCGCGTGCGCGCAATGTAACCCCGCAGCTAGGGCCAGACGGGCCGGCAGCGCACGGTGACCGGGAAGAAAGACGCCGGCAGCTCTACCGGATGCCGGGTGTGCAGGCAGAACTCGGGCGTGGGGCCGAGCGTCATCTGCCGGCCCCAGAGCGCGGCAGCCTCGGCCCGAATCAGCGGCTCGAGCGTGGCGAGCAGCGCGGCGTAGCTCATCCCTCGCGGTTTTGCGAACCAGGCCGCCGCGAGCGGCGGGTCGCCGGCGGCTCCCTGACGCAGCCGGTACAGCCCGGCTGTCCCACCCTCCGCCGCGGCCGCCGCCGCGTCATGGGGGCCGCGGCGGGGGGCGCTCATCGCGGCATCATTGAGCGGGTCGAGCGCCGCGGCCCCTTCGAGCAGGTACCAGTCCTCGTACGCTTCGGCGCCGGGGCCGGTGGCCCACGGCGCGCCACCGACGGCCAGCGAGCGAGAGCCGATGAAGCCCTCCGGCGGCGCCGACTGCAGCGCGGCGTGGAAGCGTCGCTGGATGGCCTCATACGCGGCCGCGGTCACGTCGGCGCGGGGCCAGTGCCAGAAGACGTAGGCGAGCATCGAAGCCTGGCCTACCGTGGCGCTTCCAGCGGCGAGGCGCCGGCCGCGCCGCCGGATGGCTGGGCGGCGAAGGTCACCTCCGTCGTGTAGCCGTCCGCGCGCACCGTCGCCTCGAGCAGCCGGCGCGCGCTCTCCTCCGCGTGCCGGGCCAGCTCGATCTCGCCGGCCGCCTTCACGAGCTGGCGCCGGGCGAGCGCGAAGATGCTGTCGCGGTCGGACGGCCGGAACGGGTTCCACATGCCGCTCTCCTCGTCGTAGGTCCTGAGCTCCGTGATCTCCACGCCCAGCACCCCCGGAGGCGGAAGGGTGATCCGGATCCGGCGTGACGGGTGGTCCACCGTGACCTCGGTGCCCCGATCGAGGTCGAATCCGGCGAGCACTTTGCCCGTCACCACCACCAGCGAGCGCTTGGTCGAGCCCAGTCTCCGGTTCTCGTAGGCCACCACGTCGCGCACCCCCGTCTCGGTCGTGACCAGCCGCGCGACGGCCCGGGTCTGCTCGACCACCACGGCCTGACTTACCTCGGTCCGCCCGGCGGTGAGCCGCTCGAGCGGGCCGGCGCCGCGAGCCACCCCACGGCCCGCCAGCACCGCCAGCGTGAACAGCAGCAGCGAAAGAATCAGCGGCCAGGTGGGCCGGCGGGCCGTGTTACCGGCCACGCCGCGCCATCTCAGCCTCGATTTCCCGGATCTCGCGCGGAGCGCCGCGGCTCAGCCACTCCACGCCGGTGCCGGTGATGGCGTAGTCGTCCTCGATCCGGATGCCGATGTCGGCGTAGCGCTCGACCGCGGGGCGCACCTTCGCGAGCATGGCGCGGTTCCGGGGCGTATCGGGAAGCATGTCCAGCAGCCGGGTGCTCACGTAGACGCCGGGCTCGATCGTGAACACGTCTCCGGGAGCGAACGTGCCGGTGTCCCGCCACGGGCGCGGCGGGTCGTGGACTTCGAGCCCGATCCCGTGACCCAGGCCATGCGCCATGTAGAGGAACGCCTGGGTGCAGCGGACCGGCTCCGTGCCGCACTGGTCGGCCCAGGGCGGATCGAAGGTCGCGTCCACGCCCTCGGTGAGCCCGAGGCCGGCTACCCCGCGCGCGACGACCGCGCGCGCCGAGTCGCGCCAGGCAGCGTAGGAGGCGCCGGGGCGCGCCACCCGCTCCGCGGCGGTCTGGGCGTCGCGCACGATCCGGTAGACGGCGCGCTGCTCCGCCGTGAACCGGCCGCTCACCGGGATGGTGCGGGTGACGTCGGCGGCGTAGCCCTGGAACGACGCGCCGACATCCATGACCACCACGTCGCCCGCCTGCATGCGCCGGTTGTTGGCCTCGTAGTGGTACTGCGTCGAGTTGGGACCGGAGCCGATGATCGACCCGAACGAGGGCCCATCCCCGCCGCCGCGCCGGAACGCGGACGTGAAGAGCGCCTCCAGCTCGTACTCCCACAGGCCGGGCCGCACACTGTGCATGGCGTCGCGCTGGGCCGATACGGTGAGAGCGATCGCCCGGTGGATCAGCGCCAGCTCGGCCGGACTCTTCCGTGCGCGCAGGGAGTCCACCGCGGGGTGGGCGTCGAAGAGCTCGAGGCGGGGGTGGCCATCGGCAAACGCGCGCATGAAGCTCGCCCCGCGAGTGAGCGAATCGCTCTCGGCGTAGTCGGCCCCGCTGAAATCGCGCAGGGTGTAGAACGGCAGGCCGCTGCCGGCCAGCGAGTCGAGCGCCGGTGCCAGCGCCGCGATCGAACGGACTTCGAGGCCCGTTTCACGCGCCACCCTGGTGGAGTCGGGTGGAAAGCCATCATAGAGCGCGCGGCGCGGGTCACGGGCCTGGGTGAACAGCGTGCCACTCCTCCGGCCGCCGCCAACGACCAGAACCAGGGCCGCGTCGGGCTCGAGGAAGCCGGTGAGATAGCGGAACGCGGGGAGCTGTGCCGCCCGGGAGATCCCCGTGGGCGACGGGGCGCCGAACGCCACGACGACGCCGCTGTCGATCCTCGCCGCCAGGGCGTCGCGCCGCGCCGCGTACTCGGCGGCCGGGATGCCCTGCGCGGCCAGGACGGCCGGGCAGAAGGAGAGCGCGATGAGGCGGAGCGCGGTGCGCAATGCGGGGCCCTGGTTGGGGAGGTTGCCCTCGAACCTACCCCGGCGGGGGCCACTGCTCAATCGTGGCCGCGCGCTCGATGGGCGGCAGCGATGCCTCGATGCCCGCCCGATGCGGCTCCTCCCACGGCGGAAGCCTGAGCGCCTGCCCCAGCTCGCCCGGCGGCTCGTCCACCGCGAATCCCGGCTGCATCGTCGCCACCTCGAACAGCACGCCGCCGGGCTCGCGGAAGTAGATCGACTGGAAATAGGTCCGGTCCCGCACCTCGGTCACCTGGCGGCCGGCATGGAGCAGCTCCTCCCGCAGCCGGAGCTGCTCGTCGGCGCCGGCGATCGCGAACGCCACGTGGTGTACCGTGCCGAGCCCGTTCCGCGCCGCCGGTGCGTCCGGCGCCTCGACGACATCCACCAGATGTCCCGGCAGGTCGCTCCCGGCGGCGAGCCGTGTACGCCTGGGCTCCTCGTGCACCACCTCGAAGCCAAGCAGCCGGGTCATGAGTTCCACCGTGGCCGCGCGTGAGTGGAGGAGCAGGGTGACACTGTGCAGCCCGCGGATGCCCGCGTCGGCGCCGACTCCCCCGCCGGTCCACGCCGCGCGCGTGTCCCGCGCGTCGGGCACCAGCTCCAGCCGGAGTCCCGACGGATCCCGCACGAGCAGCGGCCGCTCTCCGAAGCGCGGCTCACCCTGCTCCGGGACGAGGCCCGCCTCCCCGAGCCGCGCGCGCCAGGCGTCCAGCGCGCCGGGAGGTACCGAGAACGCGGTTGCGACGATCTGGCCGGCGCCATGCACCCCCGCCGGGACCCTCCACCCGTGATATGGAAAGGTGGTCCAGATCGTACCCGGCTCACCCGTTGCCGTGCCGTAGTAGAAGTGGTAAACGCTGTGATTGTCGAAGTTGACGGTCCGCTTGACCAGCCTGAGACCCAGAACCCGCTCGCAGAAGTCGAGGTCCGGCTGCGCCTCATCTACGGTGGCGGTGACGTGGTGCAGACCACGGATGGGGTGTTCCACGGAGGCCTCCGATCCCGGAAATACGGCCGGGGGATATGGTGACCACGGTCACCTCGACCCCCCGCGCGGCGGTTTAGCATTTGCGTGGTGGGAGCGAACCCTCGAACGACCCAGGAGAGGTATACCACATGCGTTGGACTATTCAAGCGGCGGCCTGCATGGTCGCCATGACGGTGGCCGGCTGCGGTGGCCCACGCACCGATCGGGGCACCGGGGCGGCCGGTACCGGGGCAGAAACCGGCTCGATGAACGATACGATGGGGATGAGAGATACGGCCGGCATGAGCGGGATGCCGGCCGATACGGGGCGGAACGCAATGCCGGCGGACACCGCCAGCGGTGGTGATTCGATGCGGATGGGTGGGGCGCGCGAAGGCTCCGACACCAGCGCCAGGAATCAGACGCAGTCCGGCAACACCGATTCCACCGGCCAGTCAACGCTCGGCAAGGGCGTCGACAAGACCCGGCCCGATCAGGGCCAGCCCGTCACCTCCAAGGGCGACACGATCAACCCCGGCGTGGACAGCGCGCAATAGCTCGGGTAGCCGAAGAGTTGCCGACAGGGGGATCTGGCCGACGCGCCCGCACCTGGTGGGCCGGCCGGGTCCCCCCTGTCACGTCGGACTGCCGCATCCCAGGTAGGTACGTTCCAGCGACTCCGACAGGCGTGCGATGCGTTGGACCCGCTGGTCGCCGATGCTCATCCAGGCCGGCATAGATGAGCGTTCGTAGGCATCCACGGCCTCGCGGGTGACGGTGAGCAGGGCCTCCGATTCCTGGCGCGCGGCGGGACAGCCGCAGCCCGGCGCTCCCACCACCATTGCCCTGGCGTGCTCGTTCATCGCGCCCAGGTCCGCCAGCTCGAGGGCGCGCGGCCGACGGTTGCCCGTGCGCCCGAGTGCGAGCGCCGTCGCGTGGATCCAGGCCGCATGCCGGCTCATGCTGTCCATGGCCTGGTCGCAGCGGCTGGCGCGGCCGCGCCGGCGAGCGCCGTCGCAGTCACGTCCCGCCCGCCCCGACGGCCCCAGCGCCAGGTAGGCGATGGCGCGCGCCTGGGGCTCCGTCACGGAGTAGCGGCTGATGCTCTGGCGCGGCACGAGATCGTCGAACGCCTGGCGAACCCGCGCGCGCTCCTCCACCGGGAGCCGGGTGTAGCTGGTGCCGTAGGGCACCAGCGCGCGATCGAGCAGCGCGAGGTTCGCGCGTGCGGTCCGCGCGCTGAGCCCGAAGTAGGAGATCAACCAGGGATCCGGCTCCGCACGGACGGGCATCACGCGCCGCTCGAGTATCGGCGCCGCGGGCGGTGTGGATTGCGCCTCGGAGGCGCCCGGCAGCAGGGCCAGCGCGAGCGACGCCGTGAGGACTCTTGCGAATTGGAGCATCGGCTGGGCCTCGCGTGGGGGTGCACGAACCTGGCGCGCCGGGCCGAGGGGCCCGGGCATACGGTCAAGCTCTTGGCTTCACTGATCTTGGGATCGGCCTGCCGGCGGCCATCCGGCGCTTCGCCGGTCGGGCGCCGGTGAGTCAAGCAAGGCGAGGGCCATGCACCCTGCCTCAGGGCGCCACCGGCTCGAGCAGCAAATCCTGAAAATCGAAGCTGAAGTCCACCGCGGACGACGTCGGCGCCAGCTTTACCTGCGCGATCGTGCCGTCCGGCGCCAGGGCGAAGGTGACGTACGCGTCCGCCCGCAGCTCCCGGTCGCGCCAGCGGGCCACGAACGTGTCGTGCTGCCAGTGCTCGAGGTCGCCCACCATCGAGGGCGTGCGGGTCATCCGGATGACGAGCTTGCCGTTCTCCTCCGCGACCGCCACGTCACCGTACCACGGGTCGCGGTAGGTGCCGGCGTACTTCCCCAGCTCGAGCGAAGGGCCGGAAGCGGAATCGCGCTGTCCAGCTGCGGCGGCGGCCTGGGCTGCCAGCTTCGCACGGTTCTTCGCCGCGAGCTCCCGATAGATCCCGACGTAATCCGGCGCCTTGGCGCCGAGATAGTGATCGAGCACCCGGTACGCGATCGCGTTGAACGCGAGCCCCGACTCCTGGTTGGTCAGCACCACCACTCCGAGCCGGAGCTCCGGGATCATGGCGACGCGGGAGACGTACCCCGGCAACCCGCCCGTGTGCGTCAGCAGCATCCTTCCCCGGTAGTCGAGCGTGTTGAGCCCGAGCGCGTAGCCAAGGAAGTGCGGCTGCAGGTGCGGCAGGCCGGCCGGCGCGTCGGCGATCGGCTCGGGCGTCACCTCGCGCCACAACTGCCGCGTGCTCGCGGGCGAGAAGAGCCTCGTCCCATCCGCCACCCACCCCGAGTCGAGC
Source organism: Gemmatimonadales bacterium (assembly GCA_035699205.1). Lineage (GTDB taxonomy): Bacteria > Gemmatimonadota > Gemmatimonadetes > Gemmatimonadales > GWC2-71-9 > CAVVWJ01. Next base: position 19,620 of record DASSBA010000205.1, on the reverse strand, counting down.
TGGACCATGAGCCACCTGGCCATGTCCTCGGCGCCGGACATGATCCCGCCGGCCGGGTTGGTGTTGTCGCTCGCGAACGGCGCCACCGGGCGTACGGTGTCGTTCACCTCGGCGTGCGGTGTGGCGACGTTGCCGGGGCGCGTGGCGCCGGAGTGGCGCACGTCGCTGTGCGCCATTCCCACCTTGTGGAGGATGCGGTTGCGGACGAACTCCTCCCAGCTCTGCCCGGACACCGCCTCGATCACCTCGCCCGCCACGAGGTAGAGCACGTTGTCGTAGGCGTAGGCGCTCCGGAACGAGGTGGCCGGCGGGATGAAGCGCAGCCGGCGGGCGATTTCCTCCCGGTCGTACGTCGTCGGCGGCCACCAGAGCAGGTCGCCCGCGCCAAGGCCGAGCCCGCTGCGGTGCACGAGCAGGTCGCGCACGGTGAGCTGACGGGTAACCCACGGATCGTACAGCGCGAACCACGGCAGATAGCGGATGACCGGCGCGTCCCACTCGATCTTCCCCTGCTCGACCAGCAGCGCAAGCGCCGTGGCGGTGAACAGCTTGGTGTTGGACGCGATGCCGAATTGCGTCTGCGCATCGACCGGCGCGGGATCACCCAGGCGGCGCACCCCGTAGCCCTTGGCGAGCACGACGCGGCCATCCTTGACGATGGCGACCGCCACGCCCGGGACGTTGAACGCCTTCATGACGCCGGCGACGTAGGCATCGAACCCCGGCGGCGGCGCGGCGGGCTTCTGGGCCAGGGCGGGAGTCGACAGCATGGCGGCCGCGGCGAGTGCGGTCGCGAATCGGACCTGCGGAAGGTGTCGAATCATGGCAGAGAACGTGTCTACGCCGGGTCGGGGCCGCAAGCTACATTCAATTCCGCTTGCTCGCTCGGGAGGCGGATGCTTGTCCGGCCACGCGATGCCTATTGGCCCCCACCTTCGTCCAGCAGGCCACCCAGCTCGGCCAGCGACGAGAGCTGCGTGGCCTTCGCGAGCGATTCCGCCATGTCCGAGCGCACCGGCCCGTCTCCCTCGGGCGTGATCTGCGCCCGCCAGTCCGCCGAAACCTTGGGCAGCGGGACCGAGCCGGCCGCCCGCGCGCGCCGGCGACTGAAATCGAAGCAGCTGGCCCACAGCGACTTGACCAGTGGCAGGCGCGGCCCCGCCTCCGCGGGAATCTCGAGCTCCCACCGCTCCGCGATGGTCTTGAGCACGGAGGTGTGCTCGAACGTCTCGCTCACCACCGTCCGCGGGGTGAACGGGCTGAGCACGACCGTGGGCACCCGAAGCCCCAGCACGTCCCAGGGGGCCGCCGCGCCCTCGGGGCTGGCGGGCGGGGGCACATGGTCGAAGAAGCCGCCGTGCTCGTCATAGGTGAGCACCATCGCCGTGCTCTTCCAGCTCGGGCTCCGGAGCAGCGCGTCGAGGATGAACCCGATGAACTGCTGGCCCCGGCGCGGGTCGTGGGTCGGGTGGTCGTCGGCCGAGCTGTAGGGCGGCTCGACGATGGCCACGTCGGGCAGGCGGTCGGCCCGGCAGTCGGCGACGAAGTCCCGCAGCGTCGCCCCATTGGCCTCGTGCTCGCTGGCGAACCCCGGCCAGAGCGCGAACATCGAGAGCTCCGATGGCAGCTTGTAGGCCTTCCACGTGATCCCCCGGGTGCCCCCGCCCTGCCGCTCCCAGGCGCCCCAGATCGGCGGCGGCTTGTGCCGGAACGCGGTCTTCCAGGTCGTCGTGATCACGTCGCCCGAGTGGCCCGCCATGGCGAAGAGGCGGTTGGGGTGGGTCGAGCCCAGGAACGAGCTGTGCCAGCGGTCGAAGACCGCGAACCGGTCGGCCAGCGAGTACAACACCGGGAGCGTCTGCCGGGTGTAGTAGCCCATGACCACCCGGGCCATCTGGCGGATGTCGGGCGGTGCCGGCGGCGCGGTGCCGAGCAGCGGGCTGGCGTAGAGCGGGACCGGGTAGGTGCTGCGCGCGTGGAACCCCTCGTACGCGGCCACGAAGCCGTCCATCTTTCCCGCGTTCCACTGCTGCCGCACCTCGGGCGACTCATGCGGCGGATCGAAGAACTGGAGCTTCACGTTGTCGAGCGGCCAGGGCGGCACCCCGGTATCGGTGGCGGGGTCGCCGATGTGGCGGTTGACCGGCAGCCCGGGGACCAGGCCATCCAGGTCGCTCCGGCCCTCGGGCGGGAGGGTGAGCGCGCCGAGATAGTGGTCGAACGAGCGGTTCTCCATCATCAGGAGGACGAAATGCCGGATCTGCTCCATTCCCATGGTCGTCTCCGCGCCCCGGTGGGCGATATAGTTCGAAGGAACGAGAAGGCGATTCCACTATGGGCAGGAGTGTCCCGGTGCACCAGATGAGCGATGCCCCGATCCGCGTGACCTACCTCGTCCGCGCCACGGCGGGCCAGGTGGCCGCGCGCGCGGAGGCGCTGCTGCTGGAGCAGGCGGTCGAGCTCCCGCGCGCGGCGGTGCGGGACCGCTGGGTCGCCGAGCACATCCTCGGCTGCGTGGAGGAGATCCGCGCCGTGGAGGACGGCGTGCACCGTGTCACCATCGCCCATCCGCTCGCCACCGCGGCCGCCGATCCCGCCCAACTGCTCAACGTGCTGTTCGGCAACTCCTCCCTGCAGCCGGATCTCCTCCTCGAGGACGTCGAGCTGCCCGATGCCGCCTTCGACTGGCTGCCGGGCCCGCGGGCGGGCATCGCGGGACTCCGCGAGCTCGCGGGCGTGGCCGGCCGGCCGCTGCTCGCGGCGGCACTCAAACCCATGGGGCTCGGCCCCGCGCGGCTGGCGGAGCTCTGCGGCACGTTCGCGCGCGCGGGCATCGATGTCGTCAAGGACGACCACGGCTTGGCCGACCACCCGTTCTGTCCGTTCGAGGCGCGGGTCGAGGCCTGCCTCGGGGCAGTAGAGGAGGCGGCCCGGGAGACGGGGCGGCGCGCGGTGTACGTGCCGAACCTCATCGGGACCCCGGAACGGATCGGCCGCCAGCTCGAGTTCGCGCGCCGCGCGGGTGTCGGCGCGGCGCTGATGTCGCCGATGCTGCAGGGCCTCCCGCTGCTCCATCAGCTCGCGTCCGAAGCTGACGGGCTCCCGCTCATCGCCCATCCGGCGTTGGGCGGCGTGCTCCGCGCCGCGGAAGCCGTGCTGTTCGGGAAGCTTTTCCGCTGGTACGGCGCGGACGCGGTGGTCTTTCCCCACGTGGGCGGGCGATTCAGCTTCAGCCCGGACACCTGCCGTACGCTCGCCGCCGCACTCCGCTCGAAGCACCCGCGCGTCCGCGCTGCCTTCCCGATGCCGGCCGGCGGCCTCCGGGTCGAGCAGATCGGCGACCTGCTGGAGTTCTACGGACCCGACTGCATCCTGCTCGTCGGCGGGAGCCTCTACCAGGCGGGCGATGCACTCTTCGAGCGGACGCGCAGCCTGGTCGAGCGGGTGGCCCGGGCCACCTCCGCGGAGCGAATGGTATGAGCGACCACGTGCGCCAGAGCGAGCCGTTCCGGTGGGAGGGGATCGAGGTCCGGCCCTACAAGACCGATGGCAGCCGCTTCTCCGGCGTCACCCGGCAGGTGCTCTTCGAGGGCGGCGACGGACTCGCGTGCCAGCTCCGCTACTTCGAGGTCGCGCCGGGAGGCTGGTCGTCACTCGAGCGGCACCACCACGCGCACGCGGTGATGATCGTCCGAGGCGGGGGCCGGGTGCTCGTGGGACACCGGATATTCGAGGCCGTGGTCAACGACCTCGTCCGTGTCCCGTCGCTCACCTGGCACCAGTTCCGGGCCGGCGCCAATGCGCCGCTCGGTTTCCTCTGCGTGGTGGATTGCGAGCGCGACGTGCCGGAGCAGCCGGATGCGGCGGCGCTGGCGGAGCTGCGGAGCGACCCGGCGATCGCGGAGTTCCTGAAGGCTTGAGCCTGGGCACAGGTAACAGCGTTGCAACACCATGCCGCGCTCGCCACGAGATTTCGCCGCGCGCTCCTCGCCGCTGTTCCGTGCTTCCGTCGTGAATTCCCGCATCGGCATCCGGCCGCGACAGAGCGTGGGGCTCCACCTGTTGGCGAGGATCGAACTGCTCCGGATAGGGGGCCGGCACGCGCTGCACGCCCGCGCAACTCGCCGCGCTGATGAAGCTCGTGAGGATGCCAGCGCGTCGCGTGTTCAAGGGCACACTCCAGATCGCGCGAGTTACCTCCCTGCGACCTCCCCGCTCTCTCCACCATAACCCACCCGCCATACCGTGCCCCCCTGGTCATCGGTGATGAAGAGCGACCCGTCCGCTCCCACCGCCACCCCTGCGGGCCGGTGATCGGCCAGCCCGGGCTGCTTCCGCGCCCCCGCGAACCCGTCCGCGAAGATCTCGTACTCGCCCGACGGCTTCCCCCCGTCGAACGGCTGGAACACGACGTTGTAGCCTTCCTGCGGCTCGGGGGCGCGGTTCCACGAGCCGTGAAACGCGATGAACGCCCCGCCCCGATACTCCTCCGGAAACGCGGATCCGGTGTAGAACGCCAGCCCCATGGGCGCCCAGTGCGCCGGATAGGCGGCGATGGGCCCACGCTTCTGGCTGCAGCGGCCCACCTTGTTCCCGTCGCCACCGTACTCGGGCGCGAGCACGAGGTGCTGCTGCTCCGGATCGTAGTAGCAGTACGGCCAGCCGTAGTCCGCCCCTTTCTCCACCAGGAGCAACTCCTCGGCCGGCAGCTTCGCGCTTTTCTTCCAGTCGAACAGCTCCGGCCAGTTCTCGGCGAGCTGGTCGCGTCCGTGCTGGGTGGCGTAGAGCCGGCCATCGTGCGGCCCGACAGCGAGCCCCTCCGCGTTCCGGATCCCGGTCGCGTAGCGCGCCGCGGGCGAATACCTCTGCCCAGTCTCGAGCGCGCTGAACCGCCAGATGCCGGCGCGCCGCCGGAGCTCGGTGCACGGGTCGATCCCGCGCGATCCCTTTTGCCGATCCGCGATCTGGCAGGCGTTCGTTCCCGAGCCCATGTCCACGAACAGGTTGCCCGTGGTGTCCACCGCGATCGGGTGCATCGGATGGCTGCCCTCCGTCGTCAGTCCGGCCACGATTGTCTCCGGCGGATCCGGGGGTACCAGCTCGCCCTCGGCGAGACGGTACCGGACGATGCTCGAGTCCGCTTCGACGTAGAGCGCACCATTCACGAGCGCGATCCCGGTGCCGCCATGGCTCCCCGATTCGCTCGTCGTGCCGAAGCGCCGGCGCAGGTCGGCGCGGCCGTCGCCGTTGGTGTCCCGCAGCGCCACGACGAAGCCACCGGCGGGTGACTTCCGGGCCGAGTCGTACGGCGAGCGCCAGGTGTTCACGTATACGTCGCCGTTGGGCGCGGTCGCGACGTGGCGCGCGCCGCCCAGCGAGTCGGCGAACACCGTGGCGGTGAAGCCGCTCCGGAGCTGCAGGCCGGCCGTCGCGCTGGCGGCGGCACCCGGGGCGGACGCGGCACTGGAATCAGCGGCGGGAGTGGCGTGGTCCTGGGAGCCGCAGCCGCCGAGAACGCCGGCCACAACCGCGAGGCGTGTCAGGGAGGCCGGGGCGGCGTGACGGAAGAAAGCATTCATGTTTGTCGGGCTCTCGAATTCATGGGTGAAGTGTCTGCCTCCGCCGGTGCTCCGCAGCTCGTGCGCCCGCGTGAGCTGCCCTGCTCGGCCCGCGAGGCCCACATCCTGTCTCCACGATACGGCGCCGGCCGCACACGAGAAACCCCCGTGGAACCAGGGGGTCCTGACCGGAGGCGGGCTAGATTTCGGGGAGACTCCGAGGAGGTATCATGCAGCTCACCGGCATTCACCATCTCACAGCGGTCTCCGCCGCCATCCGCGAGAATTACCGCTTCTACACCGGGACCCTGGGCCTGCGCCTGGTGAAGCGCAGCGTCAACCAGGACGACGTCAGCGCCTACCATCTGTTCTACGCCGACGCGGCGGGGACGCCGGGGACCGACCTGACATTCTTCGACTGGAAGATGCCGCGTGAGCGGCGGGGCACCCGCAGCCTGGTGCGCACGCACCTCCGCGTGAACGGACCGGAGAGCGTGGACTGGTGGGCCCGGCGATTGGCGGACCTGAAGGTACCGGGCGGTCCCGTCGCCGAGCGTGACGGCCGGCTCACGCTCGACTTCGAGGACCCCGAGGGGCAGCGGCTGTCGCTCCTCGACGACGGCGGCCTGGGGGACGCGCCCACGCCGTGGGACCGGAGCCCCGTGCCCGCCGAGCACCAGGTGCGCGGCCTCGGTCCCATCGTGATGAGCGTGCCGGGCCTCCGGGGCACCGACGCGGTGCTGACGCGGGTCATGGGCCTGCACCCGGTCCGCCAGTACCCTCACCCCGACAATGCCGAGCACATGGTTCATGTCTACGAAATGGGGGCGGGCGGCCCCCATGCGGAGCTCCACGTGGCCGTGCAGCCGGACCTCGCCCCTGCCCGGCTCGGCGCGGGCGGCGTGCACCACGTCGCGTTCCGGACGCCCGGTGAGACCGAGTACCACCAGTGGCGCGAGCGACTCGACTCGCACGGCGTCCCCAACAGCGGCGAGGTCGACCGGTATTACTTCCGGAGCCTGTACTTCCGGGAGCCGAGCGGAGTCCTGTTCGAGATCGCCACCGATGGGCCGGGGTTCGCGGTGGATGAGGACCCGGCCCGGCTCGGCGAGAATGTCGCGCTTCCGCCGTTTCTCGAGCCCCGTCGCGAGTCGATCCTGGCGGGCCTGGAGCCGATCGTGTAGGGTGCGGCGCCTGGCTTGCTCCGCCTCACCGGGAGGTCGCGAGTCCTTTCAGCCGTCGGGCCTCGCGCTCGGTCTCCGCTTGTACCAGTCGCTCGAGCCGCCGACGGAACTCTCCCCCGAAATAGTCGGGCACGAGGTGCGGCAGGCCCAGCTCTCCCGGCTCCCCTCTCCACGTAAGTCGCCCGCCGAAGGGCTCGAGCTCCCGCCGCACCGCCGCCAGCGCCGATTGGAGCGCCTCGATACCGTCTTCTCCGGGCGCATTGCCGGTCCGGACGGGGCCCAGGCCCTCGATGCGGTACGCGCACGTCCAGCCGCCGGCGCGCCGGCGCCGGGGCGCGTCGATCTCGAGCAGGACCCGGCGCCCGCTGGGTAGCACTCTCAGTTGACGGGAAGCGATCGGCGCCACGGCCGGCTCGAGCAGCCGGCGGCTCAGCGGGGCTCCGACGGACGCCGCGGCTTCGAATCGAGACATACGGTGAGCAGCATCTCGCTCTCGGTGACGGCCTTCACCGTGTGCGGCACGTCGGGGTCGAGCACCAGCGCCTCGTTGGCGCCCATCCGCTCGAGCACACCGGCCGCTTCGACCTCGATTTGTCCTCGCAGGCAGTGGATGACCACGTGACCGGGTGCCCGGTGCTCCGGCAGCTCGCCGCCCGCCTCGAGCGCGAACAACACCAGGCGGAGCGGCCCGCGATGGACCAGGCTGACCTGCCGGTGCCCCTGTTTGGGCGGATGGGGCTCGGCGTACAGGGCCCGCGTGAATTCTGGCAGGTCGAGCAGCACCGCCGGTCCGGACAAGCGCTCGCTCGGGTGCGGACGGAGCCGCTCTTCGGGTTGGGACATGACTCTCTCTCTCGTTGGTTGGATAGGCCCGCGCGCTGATCGAAGATACGACCGGCTCACGACTCGTCAGGTCCGGATGGCGGCCACCTGTTCGCCGAGAATCCGGAGCGCCAGGTCGATCGTACGCCGGTGCGTCCGGAACGAGAGCGCCACCATCCGGATCATGAACCGGCCGTCGAGCATGGTCGACGACAGGAATATCCGCCCGTCCCGCCGCACGCCGTCGACGATCGCCTGGTTGATCGCATTGGTCCGCTCGAGGTTCGCGTCCCCGCCGGCAGGGACCCAGCGAAAGGTCACGATGGACAAGTCGGGCGCCGGCCCGACCTCGAATCCGAGTGCCTGGACTTCGTGGTAGAAGTAGCGGGCCAGCAGCAGCTTCTCCTCCAGCGCCGCGCGGAACGGCCGCGTCCCCAGCATGATGAGCGGGAGCCACATGCGGAGCGCGCGGAAGTGCTTCGTGAGCTCGGGCGACAGGTCGGCGGGAGAGACCTCCCCCGGCTCCCGCATCGCGTCCTGCATGTAGTTGCCGAAATAATGGTGGGTGGCCGCCAGCGGCGCGGCGTCCCGGACCACCAGGATCCCCGACCCGTAGGGAAGGAAAAGGCCCTTGTGCGGATCGAGCACGGCAGAGTCGGACCGCTCGATCCCCGCCAGCGCGCGCCGGCCGTCCTCGGTCAGGAGAAAGAAGCCACCGTATGCCGCGTCCACGTGGAACCAGCAGCGCTCCCGCTCGGCGACGTCGGCCATGGCCGCGAGCGGGTCCACCGCCCCGGTGTCGGTGGTGCCCGCCGCCGCCATGACCAGCCACGGTCGGAGGCCCGCCTCGCGGTCGGCGGCGATGGCCTGAGCCAGCGCGTCCGGCCGCATCCGGAAGCGCTCGTCGATGGCGACGTGCCGCACCCGGGCCTCGCCCAGCCCGGCGATCCGGAGCGCCTTCTCGATGCAATAGTGCGCCTGGGTCGTCAGGTACACCACGGCCGAGGCGAAATCCGCGGCCTTGAGGCCGTGCGCATCGCGCGCCGTCGCGACGGCCGCCAGCGTGGCGATGCTGCCGCCCGACGCGATGTTGCCTCCGGCGGTAGCGGGGTAGCCGACCAGATCGGCTACCCAGCGGATGAGCATGTTCTCCATGCGGACCGCTCCGGGACCGGTGAAGAAGACGCCCGCGTACTTGTTGCTGATCGCCGCCAGGAAATCGCCCAGCGCCGAGTGATAGAGGCCGCCGCCGGGAATGTAGGCCAGGTGTCCGCCCGAGGCCGGGTTGCCGCCGGGCCGGACGACGTCGTCCTCCAGCAGCGCGATCGCGGCCTCGATCGGGATGCCGTGCTCCGAGATGGGCGATCGGAGCAGCCCGGCACCCTTCTCGGCCGTCTCGACGTACGCCTGGAGTGTCTCGATCCGCCGCAGGAACCGCTCGGACGAGGCGATCACCGCGTTGCGAAGCTGCTTTCGCCGGGTGGTCCCGGGCTCGAGCGGCCGGGAGGCGCGCTCCAGCTGGCGAAGCCGGTCGAGCAGGGCGGCGCGGTCGCCGTCCGGGGCGCGGCCCTTGGTCCGGATGGTGGGCATCTCGGTGAGGTCGGGGTTATCGCCCGCCCGCTAGCTCACCGCCAGCGCGGCCGGCTGATAGTGCCCGGGCTCCACCCGGCCCGCGATGCACAGCCGGTTCCACGCGTTGATCGTCGCCACCGCAAGCGTCAGGTCGGCCAGCTCCTTCTCGTTCAGGTGCCGCCGGACCTCCTCGTATACCGCATCCGGCACCCGATCCCGGGCGATCAGGGTGACCGCCTCCGTCCAGGCCAGCGCGGCGCGCTCACGGTCGGTGTAGTACGGACACTCGCGCCATGCGTCCAGCGAGTAGAGCCGCTGCTCGGTCTCGCCGATCGCGCGCAGGTCCTTCGAGTGCATGTCCAGGCAGTAGGCGCAGCCGTTGATCTGCGAGGCCCGGAACTTCACCAGGTGGATCAGGGGCGTTTCCAGCCCGCAGTTGTGGAGATATTGCTCAAGGCCCTTCATGGCGTCGTAGACGCCCGGAGCAGTTTTCGCGTAGTTGAGTCGTGCTTTCACGTTCTCTCCCCAGAATCGAGTGCCGGCGGCAGCGCCCCGGTCACGGCCGGCTGCTGCCTGCAGTGCCGGTGTCCGCCACCGGCGTGGTGAGCGGCGCGTCCCCGTCGCAGACGAAATACGCCAGCAGCCGTGCGGGTTTGCTCTTGCTGGCATTGGCGGATACCTGATGCACCCCGTTGGGCGCCTCGTAGAAGCTCTCGCCGGCCCGATAGGTCCCTTCCGGCTCGCCGCGGACCTGCGACCGGATCGCGCCGTCGAGTACGTACCCGATCACCGGGCACGGATGGCTGTGCGGCGGCGACGATTCGCCCGGGCCGTAGCTGACCTCGACCAGCTTCGCGGCGAGGTGCTCTCCGTTCAGCCGGGGCAGCTCGTGCGAGAACGCCGGGCGCACCCGCGTGGCACCTGCGCCCTGGGCCGCGCCGGTAGAACCCTGCCCCGGCGCGCGGTCGCACGCCGCCAGGGCCAGGCCGATCATCACGCCGGCCACTCCGCTCGATCGTATTCGTGTCCTCATGATCCCCCTCCTTGTGGCACCGTGTCGGTCCTGTCCGCACGGGGCGGCGCGCACTCGCGCTCGAACCGCTGCACGACGTCGAGCCGGTTCTCCATCGCCCCGGACTGGGCCGAAATCCGCCAGGCGAATTCCCGCAGGGTCTCGGCCGGATCGGCGCCTTGGCCGATCGCCACCCGCCACTGCGCGCAGTAGGCCGGCAGCTCCGCGTCGATGATGCGGCGAGCCGACGTGAGGCTGGCGAGGAACGCCTCGCAGGTCGGAAACCCATCCGCCTGCGCGCGGTGCACCGCTTCATGTGCATGGAGCTGGGCCTGCAGCAGCGGGTCCCGCACGTCGTCGCGCAGCCGGGTGACGGCCTGGCCGGCCTCGCATCGGGTGAGGCCGAGGAAGTCGTCGGGTGTCGCGGCGCGCTGGGCCGACAGGCGCGCTGGTGAGACCGCCAGCAGGGCGATCAGCAGGGCGCGCCGGGCGCTCACCGGGCCCGCCGCCTGCGCCTGAGGTGGACTGCCGTCCATTCCGATCCTCCCCCTACGGAAAGATCCCCAGCTGTACGTAGCTCAGCGCAACCTTGTCGATGGCCACGATCATGGCCGCGGTGCGGAGGTTCACCTGGCCCTGCCGCTGCTTCCACTGCTCCCGGATCGGGTTATAGGCGTTGCTCATCGTCTCCTCGAGCCCCGAATTGACCAGGTCCTCCTCGCTCGCGCCATGGGTCACCCGCTCGATCTCCGCGGCGGTGAACTTCCGTCCCGCCACTTCCTCCACCGCTTCCAGCAGGCGGCCATAGGCGCCCTGCTCGAACCGCTTCTGCATCCTGCCGAAACGGACGTGGCCCAGGTTCTTGACCCACTCGAAATAGGAAACGGTGACCCCGCCGGCGTTGACGTAGGCGTCCGGAATCACCATGATCCCGCGCTGGTCGAGGATCTCGTCCGCCTCGCCGGTGGTCGGCCCGTTGGCGGCCTCGATTACGAGCTTCGCCTTGATCCGGGGCGCGTTCTCCGCCGTGATCTGCCGCTCCAGCGCGGCGGGGATGAGAATATCGCACTCGAGTTCGAGCGCGTCCTCCCGGCGGGCCAGATTCGTGGCACCGGGGAAGTCGAGAACCTTTCGGTGCTCGCGGCGATGTGCCATCACCCGCTCCACGTCGAGCCCTTTGGGGCTGGCGATGGCGCCCTCGGATTCCGAGATCCCGACCAGCACCGCGCCGGCTTCCTGGAAGAACCTGGCGGCGTGGTAGCCCACGTTTCCCAGCCCCTGTACCACCACCCGCTTGCCTTCGATCCCGCGCGTCAGGCCGAGCGCCTTCATGTCCTCGGCGACGTTGCACACCTCGCGGGTGCCGTAGTAGACGCCACGGCCGGTGGCTTCGGTCCGGCCGCGGATGCCGCCCGCGCTCACCGGCTTGGCGGTGACGCAGCCGAGCGCGTCCAGCTCCCCCGGCCGCAGTTGGGTGTACGTGTCGGCGATCCACGCCATCTCGCGTGCGCTGGTGCCTACGTCGGGCGCCGGGACATCCAGCCCGGGTCCCATGAAGTTCTTGCGGACCAGCTCGAACACGTAGCGCCGGGTGATCCGCTCCAGCTCCGCGGGCGAGTACTTCTTGGGGTTGAGCTTGATGCCCCCCTTGGCGCCACCGAATGGCACGTCTACCAGGGCGCACTTGTAGGTCATGAGCGCGGCGAGGGCCTGCACTTCCTCGGCGTCCACCGCCTCGGAGTACCGGATGCCGCCCTTGCACGGCAGCTTGTGGTGGCTGTGCTGGGCTCGCCACGCGTGCATCACCTCGATCCTGCCGTCGTCCCGCTTGATGGGAAAGCTGGTGTAGAAGAGGTTCTTGCAGGCCTTGATGTTGGCGAGCAGTGTGGGATCGTGTCCGGTGAACCCGGCCGCGCGGTCGAAGGCCTGGTTCACCTGATTGAGAAAACCGGCGCCCACCGACATGGGCATGGCTCCTGGGAGGGAGTGGAGTGACGGAGATGTGCAGGGGGATACTAACCCTGGCGGGGCCGAATCAGGAATCGACGCGCGCGGGGTGGCGGCGCAGCCCTCGAGCATCGGTTACTCTCTCTGTCGTGGGCGGCATGGACTGTGCAGGCTCGCGCACCACTCCGACGGTCCCATGGCCCCGCTCGAGCGTCCACGGGGCCTCTCCTTCTCCGAGGTAGGATCCCTGGTGCTCTCGACCGCGCCGAGCTGGCCCGACGCTCCGATGCTCGCCCGCCTGGCGCTGGCGCTCGCGCTGGGTTTCTTCGTCGGCATCGAGCGCGAACGCAGGCGCAAGGAGGCGGGGCTCCGAACCTTCACCTTCGCCACGCTGCTCGGTGCCGTCGGTGGTTTGCTCGGCCTGCCCTATGCCCTGCTCGCGCTGGGCCTGCTCGGGGTCCTGGTCGTCTTTCTCAATCTGGAGGCGATTCGCACCGGCGAGGGCGCCGAGATCACCACCTCCGCGGCGCTCCTGCTGATCGGATTCGTCGGCGTGCTCGCGGGCCAGGGCCACACCTTCACGCCTACGGCGCTCGCCGTGGCGACGGCGGCGCTGCTCGCCTGGAAGGAGCCGTTGGCGGGGTTCAGCCGCGCGCTGACCGAAGCCGAGCTCCGTTCCGCGATCCTGCTGGCGATCATCGCCGGCGTGGTGTATCCCGTGCTTCCCACGGGCCCCGTGGACCCGTGGGGACTCATCGACCCCCGGGCCGCGTGGGTGACCGTGATCCTCATCGCGGCGCTCGGGTTCGCCACCTACATCCTGCTCAAGCTGTATGGCATGCGCGGGGTCGAGCTGGCCGGATTTCTCGGCGGTCTGGTCAACAGCACGGTGACGGTGACCGACCTGGCCGATCGGGTGCGGGAGTACGGCCGCGGGTTCACCGCCGCCGCCTACCGCGGCGTGGTGCTCGCGACCGCCGCGATGCTGGTGCGGAACGCCGTGCTCCTCGGGCTGCTCTCGCTGCCGGCGCTCGCGGCCGCGGCGGTGCCGCTCGGGTGCATGCTGGCGGGCACGCTCGCGGCGGCGTGGGTGCGGCCATCGTGGGCCGGGGCTGGCCTGCCTCAGGACCGGGGCGGCACGCTGTCGCCGCCGGTCCTGTCGTCACCATTCTCGCTGGTGTCGGCGGTCAAGTTCGGCGCGTTCTTCCTGGCGCTCCAGGTCGCCGGAACACTCGCGGAGCGGCTGCTGGGCCAGACCGGGTTCTATGCCGTCAGCGCGCTCGGCGGGCTGGTCTCCAGCGCCAGCGCGGTCGCCTCGGCCGGCGCGCTCGCGGCGACCGGCACGCTGTCGGCGGACGTGGCCGCCCGGGGCGCCGTGCTGGCGTCCGCCGCGAGCGCGCTGGTGAACCTGCCGCTGGTAGCGCGGGTGGCGCGCGACCCGGGGCTCACGCGGCGGGTCGCCCTGGTGCTCGGGGGAGTGCTGCTGCTCGGCGTCGCGGGTATTGCCGGCGCGGCCCTGGTGCGCATGGCACGGGGATGAGCGGGCAGGGCGGCCGCTACGGACTCAGCCGGAACGATATGACCTGAAACACGCGTTGCCGGATCGCCACGCCACGGACACGGGCGGGCCGGTAGGTGGCCCCTTCCAGCGCCCGCAGGGCCGCCTCGGCGAACTGCGGATCGTCGGTCAGGACGGCGCGAAAGCTTCCCTGCTCCATTCGGCCGTCGGTGCCGACCACGTACTGCGTCCACACCCGTCCGGTCCGGTGCTTCCGCCACAGTTCGGGCGGGTAGCGCGGGCTCGGGATCTTCAACACCGCCACGGGCTCGAGCCCGGGGCCGCGATCGTCGTCCACCAACGTGGAGTCCGTCGGTGGTCGACGGGGCGGGAGGTGTGGCACCAACTCCTCGATCACGGACGCCAGTCGATCGACATCCTCGGTGGACGCGAACGTCTTCCACCGCGTGTCATTCACCGAATCCACCGCGACGAGCTGCAGCCGCTGATCGGCGGGCGCCAGCTTCGTACTCTTGGCCAGCAGAATGAAGCGTCCGTCGGCGCGGTTCTGGAGCCGTGGGGTGGTTCTGAAGCGGGGCTCGTCGGAGCTCTCCACGGACACCGGTGCGTGTGCCAGTGCGCGCGCCGTCCCGGCCCACTGGAGAAGGGTCACCGGCTCGACCGGGAAGCGAATCATCCGGCTGCGCTCGCTCCTGTCCTGGAAGGCGAAGTTCGGGGCGGCCAGCAGCCAGATACCGTAGCAGCTATCCGGGACGAGAACGAGGTCGATCGCCCCCCAGCGGACGTGCCCCGGCGCGATCGGCGGCTCCTGGCTCTCCAGTGGAGCGACGGACAGGCTGGCCATCGCCAGCGCAGCTCCGATGACGCGCGCGAGCCCTGCTCCTGTCATGGGACCCGCGACCAGCTCGGATGCATGTCCTTGGCGCCGAGGTCCGTGAGCACCACCTCGGAGGAGCCGTCCGCCTTGCGCCGCACGATCTCCTGGTTCCCGTTCCGGAAGCCGGTGAACACGATGTACTGCCCATCGGGCGACCAGGCGGGCTGAATTTCGCCAGCCGGGGCGGCGGTCTGGGTGATGTCGACCGGATCGGATCCGTCGGCGTTGACGACGAAGATCTCCTGGTTATCCGGTCCAACGCCGCCGTACGCGATCCTTCCCCCGTCGGGTGACCAGGCAGGATCGCTCGCCGAGCCGGCCGTGGTCGCCGTCAGCTCGGTGACTCCCGATCCGTCCGAGCCCATCACGTAGATGCTGGACTGTCCGTCATTCGTGCTGGCCAGGTCCGAGAAGGCTATCCTCGTGCCATCGGGCGACCAGGCCGGCTCCTCGCCACCGGTTCGCAGGAGCGTCAGGCCGGTGCCGTCCGCATTTACCACGAAGAGCCCGCCTCCATCCATGGTGTGAGAGTTCCGCCGGAACGCCAGCTTCAGCCCGTCCGGCGACCACGCGGGATTCGCCTCGGCAAACGTGTCGTTGGTCACCCGCACCAGTCCGCTGCCATCGATGTTGACGACGCACAGCGCGGCCGTTCCTGCGCGGTCGGAGATGAATGCGATCCGGCGGCCATCGGCGGAAAGGACCGGGCTCTGGTTGGTGGCGTCGTCGGACACTACTGGCCGCACGTTCGAGCCATCCGGATCCATCAGGAAGACGTCCGGGCTGCCAGTGAGGCGAGTCGATTGAAACGCGATTTGCTCCGTTGGGCCGGAGGACGTCGGACCGGTGCCGCCGCCGCAAGACGCGGTGGTCGCGGCGGTCAGCGCCGCAATGCCGGCGGCCCGCAAGGCACAGCGGACTCGGTCTGCACCGACTGTCACTCGGACATAGGGAGGGACCACGGGTAGACTCCGGGATTGGATCGTCGTTGGCCAGGGGGCGGGCGCGCTGCTCAGCAAGAGTCGCACCCCTGGTTGCGGTCGTCCGAGTCGTCGTCCGGTCTTCTCCCAGGGTGCACGAATGCGGCGTGCTGCCGCTGGCGAACAGCAGCGGCTGGCGCGGTACTACTCCCGGCCGGGGATCCCCGGCATTTGAGATTGGAGAAAAAGTCCCGATGTCTCGGCCTGGTTCCGGAGCTGTGGCGCGACCTGCTACACAGCCGCGAGGATCCCGCGGCCGGTCAGGCCGGTTGCGCGAGCCCGATTTGTGATGCGGTAGTGAGTGCTACTACTTCAATCCCGCTGCTCTCGACGAGAGCCCTGCCCCCTTCCTCCCGATCCACGACCGCTACCACCCCCGCCACCACCCCGCCGGCCTCCCGGATCGCCGAAATCGCTCGTTGCGCCGATGCCCCCGTCGTGATCACATCCTCCACCACCACCACCTCATCCCCGGCCCCGAAGTTGCCTTCGATCCCCCGCCCCGTCCCGTGCCCCTTCGCCTCCTTCCGCACGCTGAACGCGTCGATCGCGAGCTCGGTCCCATAACTCGCCGCCGCGATGGCATACGCCACCGGGTCGGCCCCCATCGTGAGCCCCCCGACCGCGCGCGGGCGCCACCCGGCCGCCCGGATGGCCGCCAGCCCCATGCGCCCGATGAGCACCATCCCTTCGGCGCTCATCGTGCTGAGCCGGCAATCTATGTAATAGGAAGAGTGCTGCCCTGAGGAGAGAACGAAATCGCCGCGCCGTACCGATCGCTCGAGCAGGAGCCGGCGGAGCTGGTCTGCGTCGGTCACTCCCCGCCCTTGCCGAATAGCGAAGCCAGGAAGCCCCGCCTCCCCCCGCCCTGCCGCACCGCCGTGCACAACTCGCTCGCGAACTCGTCCACCGTTTTGGATCGCTTGGCCAGGTCCCGTTCCAGCCCGTGCATCACCGCCGCCTCGATCGCGCCCGGGAACCGGAGGCCTTTCACTGCCTGGTTCAGCGGCACCGGGGGCTGGCTGAGTAGTTGCTGAAACAACTCCCTTGGACTCTTCCCGGTGAACGGCAGTTCCTGAGTCAGCATGTAGTAGGCGATGGTCGCCAGGCTGTAGACGTCCGCCTGGCCGCTCACCAGCTCGCCGCTCAGCGTCTCCGGCGCCACGTACTGGAGGGTCCCCACGAAGAACCCGGCGCGCGTCAGCCGCTCCTCGGGGCTCAGCTCCGAGTCGCGCGCGATGCCAAAGTCCAGCAGCTTGGCCGTCTGGGTGGCCGGGTCGTACATGATGTTGGCGGGCTTGAGATCCCGGTGGATGATCCCCGCCTTGTGCGCGCAGCCGAGCGCGGCGCCGAGCTGCTCGACGATGGTCGCCACCAGCGGCGGCGCCAGCTTCCCGGACCGGTTGATGAATTCGGCCAGCGGCTCGCCCTGCGCCCATTCCAGCGCCAGGTAGTGCAGCCCGTCGGTGGCGCCGAAGTCGTAGGTCTGGACGATGTTGGGGTGCTTGACCCTGGCGCCGTACTCCGCCTCGCGCAGGAACCGCTTCACCGCAATCGGATCCTGCGCCAGCCGGGGCCGCAGGATCTTCACCGCGGCCCGGCCGCGCTCCGGATGCTCCGCGCGGTAGACCGTGGCCGTGCCGCCCTCGCCGATGTACTCCGCGAGGTGGTAGCCGGCCACGGTGCGCCCAACCAGGTTGTCGGTGTTCATCGATGGGCCAAGCTACCGTGTTTCCGGACGGCCAGCAAGTTGCGCTGCTTGACGCGTGCTCTCCGCCGCCCTTAACCTTCCGCCGCGCCCGCACCCGAGCGGGCGTGGCCGTCTCGAGCGGGGAGTCTCCGATGCGTCGGCTCGTGATTTCGGCGGCGCTATGCGCCGCGACCCTTGGCTGCGGCAGTTGGAGCCGCGTCGGCAGCGGCGATCAGCCCACGCCTTCCGAATCGCTCACCCGCGTCCTCAACACCACCCAGTACTACCAGCGACTCGGCCGGCTCGCCGCCGCCGAACCGCTGCCGTTCGTCGGCACGGTCGCCTTCGCCGCCGGACCGGCGGATTCGGTCATCGGCATCCTCGGCTTGTCTTTGGAGAATCGGGCGCTCGCGTTCCAGCGTGAGGGCAACGTGTTCGTCGCGCGCTACCGCGTGAGCCTCTCGTTCCGGCGCGAAGGCGCGCCCTCGGTGGACGTGGCGCGGGAGGAAGTCGTGCGCGTGCCGACCTTCCAGGAGACGCTCCGGAGCGACGAAAGCATCCTGTTCCAGCAGATTCTTCGCCTGCTCCCGGGCACCTGGCACGTGAGCGTCACTGTCCGCGACGTCGGCTCGACCTCGGAGAGCCGCGCCCAGGCCGACTTCACGGCGCCCAGCTTCGGTCCCGGCAGCGTGAGCGCGCCGATCCTGGCATACCAGGCGACGGGGCGGGGGAGCCGGTCCGATCCGCTCAACATCGTGCTCAATCCCCGCGGATCCGTGGGCTACGGCAGCGACACGCTGCTGGCCTACATGGAGGGCTATGCCTTCCCCAGCCCCGCCACCGTGCCGTTCAAGGTGGTGGACGAACAGGAGCACGTGGTCTACCAGGACGAGCTCCGCTTCCGGGGCGACCGGCAGGTCGAGAGCCAGGTCATCCGGATCTCGCCCGACAGCGTCTCCCTCGGCGAGCTCAAGCTCGTCGTGGGGGAGGGGAGCGGGGAGCGCAGCGTATCGGCGCTGGTCTCGTTCACCCAGGCCTGGGTCGTGACCAACTTCGACGAGATGCTGGACCTGCTCCGGTACTTCGGCCACGACGATCAGGTGAGCGCCATGCGCAAGGCGCCGGAGTCCCAGCGGGCCCGTCTGTGGCGGGAGTTCTACGCGGCGACCGATCCCAACACCACCACCCCCGAGAACGAGGCGCTGAACCAGTACTTCAGCCGGATCGCCCAGGCCAATCAGCGATTCACCGACGAAGGCGTCCCCGGCTGGCGCACCGACCGGGGGGAGGTGTTCATCAATCTCGGCGCCCCCGACGAGTCCGTGGAGAACACCCCCGGCACCACCGCGGATCGCATCGTCCGGTGGAGCTACATCAATTACCGTCTGGATCTCTTCTTCCGCGACGAGAGCGGATTCGGCCGGCTCAAGCTGGTCCCCAACAGCCGCGCGGACTACGAGCGGACGTTGTCGCGGGTGCGGAGGCAGGCGGAGTAAGCGGCAGAAGGTCGGAAGGGTGGAAAGGCGGAAGGGTGGAACGGGCGAGTCCGGCGCCTTTCCACCGTTCCGCCTTTCCACCGTTCCGCCCTTCCCCCACCTTATCTTCCAACCGATGCCCAACCACACGCCCCCCCAGCTCTTCCTCATCGACGGCTACGCCCTGATCTACCGCGCCTTCTACGCGATGATCTCGCGGCCGCTGCGCACGACCCGGGGGGAGAACACCTCGGCGGCGTGGGGCGTGGTGAACTTCCTGCTCCGCCTGCGCGAGAAGTACCGGCCCGACTACGTCTGCTGGGTGAACGACGCCGGCACCTCGTTCCGCGAGGAGCGCTACCCCGAGTACAAGTCCACCCGTGAGAAGCTGGACGAATCACTTCAGGCCGACTTCGACACGGCCGTCGAGCGGATCTGCGCGCTGCTCGAGGCGTTCCGGATTCCGCTCGTGTCCGTCAAGGGCTACGAGGCAGACGACGTCATCGGTACCCTGGCCCAGGCCGGCGCCGCGCGGGGCCTCCAGGCGGTCATCGTCTCGGGCGACAAGGACTTCTACCAGCTCATCGGCCCCGGTATCACCCTCCTCAATCCCGGCCGCGGCGGGCCCGCCGCGGTGGATGAGGTGTGGGTGAACGAGTCCAACGCCGCCGAGCGGCTGGGCATCCCGCCGCACCAGGTCGTGGATTTCCTCGCGCTCGTGGGTGACAGCTCCGACAACGTCCCGGGCGTGAAGGGTATCGGGGAGAAGGGTGCCCAGAAGCTGCTCGCCGAGCACGGCGACCTGGAGACGATTCTCTCGCGCGCCGCGGAGGTCACGGCCAAGCGCACCCGCGAGGCGCTTCTCGGGCAGGCCGACGCCGCGCGGCTCTCGAAGGAGCTCGTCACCATCAAGCGGGACGTGCCGGTCGAGCTCGACGTGGGCGACCTCGTGCTCCAGGAGCCCGACCGCGACGCGCTGATCCG
>DASSBA010000204.1:0-18434 GCA_035699205.1 Gemmatimonadales bacterium | reverse complement strand
GGGCCGATCAGGTGCAGCGGCGTATCGGTGGCCGCGCACAGGCGGGCGATGTTGCCGGTGTTGGGTGGGATCCGGGGCTGGATGAGCGCGACGTGCAGCGCCATCAGCCGCCGCGGGTGTGCATTTCGCGCCGCGGATCGGCGCGGAGGCTGTCGATCTGGTGGAGGACGCCGCGGTCGGCGAGCGCGGCGCGCTCCTCCGCGCCGCGGTCGGTGCGCGCCGACCAGGTCCCGGTGATCCGGCCGGCGATCTCCGCGTCCGATGCGCCGAGCCGCAGCAGCTCGCGCAGATCCAGGCCGTGCTCGCCGTACAGGCAGAGCAGGAAGGTGCCGTCCGCCGTGAGCCGGGCCCGGTCGCACGTGCGGCAGAACGGCTCGGTGGTCGAGGCGATCACGCCGAACACCGTGCCGTCCTCGAGCCGGAACCGCTCGGCCGGGGCCCAGTTGTGCTCGCGAACCGGGGTGACCGGCCCATGGCGCCCCGCGACGGTCTCCAGGATTTCGCGCTGCGAAACGACCTTTCCCATGTCCCACTGCGTGGCCCCGCCCACATCCATGTATTCGATGAACCGGATCTCCACGCCTTTGCCGCGGGCGAACGCCAGCAGATCGAGCAGCTCGTCGTCGTTGTAGCCGCGGATGAGCACCGCGTTGAGCTTCACCGACTCGAACTCCGCCTTCGCGGCCGCAATCCCCTCGAGCACCTCCGCGTGCCGCGCGCTCCGGGCGAACGCCACCATCCGCTCCGGTCGGAGCGTATCGAGGCTCACCGTCACCCGCCTGAGTCCGGCCGCCCGGAGCGCCGCGGCCGAGCGGGCCAGGAGAATCCCGTTGGTGGTGAGCGCGATGTCCCGAATGGCCTCGTGGCGGTCGACCAGGCCCACCAGCGACGCGAGATCGTGACGGAGCAGCGGCTCGCCGCCGGTGAGCCGGATCTTCCGGACGCCGAGTCCCGCGAAGATGCCGGCCAGCCGGCTGATTTCCTCGAAGGTGAGGATCGACTCGCGCGGGAGCCAGACGTATTCCGCCTCCGGCATGCAGTAGCGGCACCGCATGTTGCATCGGTCGGTGACCGAGATCCGGAGATTCCGGAGCGGACGGCCGAACGTATCGGTGGGCATCAGGCGTGCTGGAGACTGGCGGTGGGATCGACCCAGACGACGGTGCCGTCGGCGTAGTGCTCGCGTTTCCAGATGGGCACCCGGCGTTTCACTTCCTCGATCACGTAGCGGCAGGCGGCGAACGCTTCTTCCCTGTGAGCCGATGCGGCGGCGGCCGCCACGGCCACGTCGCCCACCGCGAGCGTGCCGACGCGATGGCGCAGCGCGATCGTCACCCGCCAGCGGCCCTCGGCCTCCGCCACGATCCGGCCACACTCCGCCTCGGCCATGGGACCGTAGGCCGAGTAATCGAGCCGGAGCACGCCCCGCCCCTCGTGGTGGTTGCGCACGAGCCCCAGGAACGAGGCGACCCCGCCCCGCTCGGGCGCCTGCACCGCGGCGATCAGCGGCGCGAGATCGATCGGGTCGGCGGTGACGAACCTCACGTCAGCCACCCGCCAGCGGAGGAAGCACGGCGATCTCGTCGCCCATCGCGACCGCCTCCTCCGCCGGCGCGTGCGCCAGGTTACGCGCGCACAGCGGCTTGAGCGGAAGCTGGTCGCCACCGGGCAGCGCCCGAAGCTGCTCGATCACGGTGCTCAGCGTGGCGGGAGAAGGCACCGTCAACTCGAGGGTCTCGAAACCCAGAGCTTCGGCGTAGCTGGCGAAGAGGAGAACGCGAACCGTGAGGCTCGGTGTGGCTGGGGCGGGCATGCATGAAACCTACTACCAAACGGGGCCGCTCCGCGACCACCGCGCGGACGGCCCCGGGTTCAGCCGTTACAACCCTGGAACCGGCTCCGCCTCGGGCTGCCCCTCGTCGGCGACCAGCGCTCTCAACTCCTTGCTGGGCTTGAAGACGGGCACCGGACGCGCCGCGACCTCCACCGGCTCACCGGTGCGCGGATTGCGCGCCATGCGCGTCTTGCGACGGCGGATCTTGAAGGTCCCGAACCCGCGGACCTCGATGTTGTGCTGCTGCTTGAGCGCCTCCTTGACCGCCTCGAGGAAGGCGTCGACGACCCGGGCGCAGTCCTTCTTGGAGATCATCGGACCCGCGGTCTTGGCGATCGAGGCAGTTACCTGTTCGACGAGATCAGCCTTGGTCATGCGTCCCCCAGACGGGTTACAGGCAGCGGAGCTGGCAGCCTCCCTGCGCCGATGTTAGGAGCTTAAGTGTTGTCTGTCAAGGGGTTGCCTGTCCGGGCCGCGTTCGCGCGCCGGATGGAGGCCATGAATTCGGCGAAGTGAGGGAAGGCGTCGTGCGGTCCCGGCGACGCCTCCGGGTGATACTGCACGGCGAACAGTGGCAGCTCGCGATGCCGCACGCCCTCGATGGTGCCGTCGTTCAGATTGAGGTGCGTGACCTCCAGCGCGGGCGCGCCGGGAACCCCGTCCGCGTCGCCAACCACCGCAAAGCCATGGTTTTGCGTAGTGATCAGCACCTGCCCCGTGCGCCGGTCCCGCACCGGATGGTTGCCCCCGCGGTGCCCGTAGGGGAGCTTGGCGGTGGACCCGCCGAAAGCCAGGCCGATGAGCTGATGGCCCAGGCAGATGCCGAAGGTCGGGAGCCCCGAGCTGGCCAGCTCGCGCAGGTTGGCCAGCGCGTACTCCACCGCGGCGGGATCGCCCGGGCCGTTCGAAAGGAAGAGCCCATCTGGATTTAGCGCGCGCACCTCGGCCGCCGACGTCTCGGCGGGAACCACCGTGACGCGACAGCCCGCCTCCACCAGCATGCGGACGATGTTGCGCTTCATGCCGTAGTCGTAGGCGATGACGTGCGGCCCTTCCGCACCCTCGCTCCACCGCTCACGCACGGTGGCGCGCGAGGCCAGGTCCAGCCCCTCCATGGATGGCGAGGCAAGGAGCTGCGCCGAGAGCTCCCGGCTCGGCTGCCGGCCTTCGGCCACCACGCCGCGCATGGCGCCGCGCTCGCGCAGGTGCCGGGTCAGTCGGCGCGTGTCGATCCCCTCGAGCACCGGCACGCCGGCCTCCGTGAGCCAGTCGTCCAGGCTCCGCGTGGCACGCCAGTTGGAGGGATGCCGGCTCAGCTCCCGCACGACGACTCCCGTGACCTGGGGCCGCGCGGACTCCATGTCCTCGGGATTGACGCCGTAATTCCCGATCATCGGGGCGGTCATCACCACGATCTGCCCCAGATAGCTCGGGTCGGTGAACGTCTCCTGGTAGCCGGTGAGATTCGTGGTGAACACGACCTCGCCGAAGGACGGATCGATCGGGCGGGCGGTGATGCCGGGAAACCACGCGCCGTCCTCGAGCAACACGAAAGCGGGGCGATCGGTCACCCGGTCACCCCGCGTTCGGCCGGCTTCACTTCTTCGGCTGGGTGGGAGATGGAGCTCCCGGTGAGGGTGCCGGCGCCGGCGTGGTTCCCGCGGACGGCGGCGGAGCGCCGGCCTGTCCCTCGGCCGGCGGTGCGATCGGCGTGCCGCCGAGGGGCAGCGGCGCGTTCGTCGCGGGCGCCGGCGTGGTGGCGCGCAGGCGCTCCTGCAGCGCGCTGGCGTTGCCGCCTCGCGGCACGAGCGACAGGGCGAGCGCGAGCGCGAGGAAGATCCCGCCGCCCCACCAGCTGGCCTTGGTCAGCAGGGTGACCGCCTGCCGGCCGCCGAGCACGGTGTCGGTCGACCCGCCACCCCCAAGGGAGGCGAGCCCGCCGCCCTGGCCGGACTGGAGCAGCACGACGACCGAGAGCAGCAGCGCGTCGAGAATGAGCAGCGTGAGCAGAAATGCGAACATGACGTCTTCTCCTGGGCAGCCGGGAAGTCTAACAGGCGGCGCAGGTTGGGGCAACTACGCGCGTTGCGCCGACCGGGCCGACATCACCTTGCCCACCAGCCCCCCGATCGCACCCGTGACCGCCGAGCCGGCGGTCCCGAAGCCGAGCACCGCCGCCGGCACGTCGCCGAGCAGGTGCGAGACCAGGATCCCCACGAACGCGCAGACGCCGCCCGCGACCGCGCCCTTTCCGGCGGCCGACCCGAGCGAGGCCGGTCGGCTGCCCAGCGCGGCGAGCACGCCGACGAGGCCGGAAATCCCCATGCCGCCGGCGGCGAACATCTCCTTGACGGCCGGTGAGTAGTGACCGACGACGACCATGACCAGTTGAAGTCCGGTACCGATGAGGGTGGGTCCGAGGATGGACCGCTCCGTGTCTCGACTGGCGTCCATGCAGCACCTCCGTCAGGGTTTACTCGTCTGCCTCCGGGTGTTTCCGCACGGTCCGGCCCACCAGGATCGTGATGTTGTCCGTCCCTCCACCGTCCAGGGCGTCCTGGAGCAGCGCCTCGCACGCCTGCCGCGCCGACGTCATGGTCTCCAGCCGCTCGCGGATCCGGTCGTCCGGCACGTGCCTGGTCAGCCCGTCGGTGCAGAGCATTCCCACGTTCCCCCACTGCTGGTCCAGTCGGGTGACGATCGGCTCGGTCTGACGCCCACCGATGGCGCTGGAGAGCGTGCTGGCCCAGCGGGTCCGGTCGGCCTCCGCCCGCGCGAGCACGCCGGCGTCCACCAGCTCCTGCGCCATCGTCTGATCGCGGGAGATCTGGGTCAGCTCGCCGTCGCGGAGGAGATAGCAGCGGCTGTCACCCACCTGCAGCAGGTAGGCGCGCGGCCACACGCCGAGCCAGAGCGTGAGGGTTGTCGCGAGGCCGGCAAGCTCCGGCTGCTCCTGGCCCAGCGTGAAGACGTCGGCGTGGCACTGCATTGCCGCCTCCTGCAGCGCGGCGAGGAAGGCTCCGTCGCTCTGCCCGGCGGACGCGTAATAGCACTGCATGCCGTAGGCGACATAGCGCGACACCACCTCCACCGCCAGGCGGCTGGCGGTCTCGCCCGCGGCGCTCCCGCCCACGCCGTCGGCTACGACGGCCAGGAACGCGAGCCGCTCTGCGAGGGTCGGAAGCGCCGCGATGTCCGGCAGGCTCGTGAGGTGCACCTCCATCTGCTTCCGGAGCGAACTGATGAGGAAATGGTCCTGATTGGTCTTGCGGACCTTGCCCGGATGGGTGAGCCCGTAGACGTCCAGCTCATCGTCGGCCGGCTTCCGTACGGGTCGGGCGGCTATGCTTGCAGTCGGGTGGGTCATCCGCGCCTCGCAGGATCTGCCGCGTGCGATGTCGGCGTCTCGTTGCCAAGATGCGTCGCCGTCCCGGGCTCCGCCAGCACCCGGGAAATCGGCGCGTCCCCGGTTGTCCGGGCCCCCGGTCACGCTCATGTTTCGCACGTCCGGCCCTTGCCCACGCGGAGCGCGCATGACCCGATTCCTTCCGATCCTCCTCCTGGCCGTCGCGGTGACCCCACGGCTCCCGGCCCAGATCGCCCCCGGGGAATACGCGGCCCGGCGGGACTCGGTGGCCGCGCACCTGCACGATGGGGTCCTGCTCGCCTTCGGGGCGCCGGCACCCACGACCGACGAGGCGGACTTCCATCAGCTCCCGTCGTTCTTCTATCTCACCGGCTACTCGCGGATGGACGCGGCGTTTCTGATGGTGGTCCGCGGCGGGCGGCCGGTGTTCCAGATGCTGTACGAACCGCCGACCGACCCGCGGCTCGCGCTCTACAACGGCTTTCCGCCCGACTCCGCCGAGCTGGTGCGGCGGACGGGGCTGGGGCTCGCGCGGCTGTCCGCATTGCGGCCGTTCCTCGATTCGACCGTGGACCGCGGGCCGCTGCACGTGGTCACCGACGTGCACTCCCGCGACGCGTTCGACGACGATTCGCTGACGCGGGGCCGCCGCTTCGTGCGGGATTTCTGGGCGGTTCATCCCGCAACGACGGTGCGAAGCGCCGACCTGCTGCTCGATTCACTGCGCGTCCGGAAGGGCCCCGCCGAGCTGGCGCTGCTCCGAAAGGCGGTGGCCATCAGCGTGGAAGGCGAGCGTGCGGCGATGCGCCGCGTGCGGCCCGGCGTGAACGAGGGCGCGATCGACGCGCTCGCCGAGTACACCTTCCGGACGGCCGGCGCGTCGGGGCCGTCGTTCCGCGCCATCATCGGCTCGGGTCCGAACTCCACCAGCTATCACTACCGGGCCAACGATCGGACCATGCGGGCGGGCGAGGTCGTGGTGATGGACATGGGTGCGCTCTACCATGGGTACGCCGGTGACGTGACCCGCACCGTGCCCGTGAGCGGCCGGTTCTCCTCCGACCAGGCGGCGATCTACCGGATCGTGCGCGCCGCCCAGGCAGCGGCGGAGCGGCTGGCGCGCCCGGGCGCCCAGGTGGCGGCGGGCGATTCTGCGGTGCGCGCCGTCGAGGCCCGGGAGCTCGCGCGGCTGGGGCTCATCGAGTCACCGGACGCCACGTTCGATCCCCCGTGGGCGGATTCGACGCGCTGTGCTCCCGTGCCCGCGCCGCTCGCGTGCCGGCAGGTCTTCCTCTACCAGGCGCACGGACTCGGTCACGGGATCGGCCTCGAGGTGCACGACGCCGGCGGCTACTCGTATTCGCCCACCGGCTTCTTCCAGACCGGCGAGGTGTTCACGATCGAACCGGGGATTTACGTGAGCAGGGCACTGCTCGACATGCTCGCCGACACGCCGAAGAACCGCGCCTTCATCGCCCACGTCCGCAAGGCCGTGGAGCGGTACGACCATATCGGTGTCCGGATCGAAGACGACTACCTGGTGACCGATGATGGCGTCGAGTGGCTCTCGCGGGCACCGCGCGAGCTCGAGGAGGTGGAGGCCGCGATGCGCGGGAGCCCCCGCGCGCCCGCCACCCGCTGACCATCGCGATGGCCCCCCACCCGCTCGCCGGCCAGCCCGCCCCCACCGAGCTCCTGGTGGACGTCGCTCGGCTCGAGCGGCTCTTCCACGAAGGCCGGCCCGATCCAAGTAATCCGGCGCAGCGGGTGAGCTTCGGCACCAGCGGCCACCGCGGCACCCCGCTCGACGGCAGCTTCACCGAGCAGCACATCGTGGCGATCAGCCAGGCGATCGCCGACTACCGCCGCGGCGCCGGAATCACGGGCCCGCTCTATCTCGGGAAGGACACCCACGCCGTCTCCCGGCCGGCGGAGCGCGCCGCGCTCGAGGTGCTGGCGGGAAACGGCGTGACGGTCGTGCTGCAGCGGGACGACGGCTACACGCCGACGCCGGCGGTATCCCGCGCGATCCTGGCCTACAACGACGGCCGCACGGCGGGGCTCGCCGACGGCGTCGTCATTACGCCCTCGCACAACCCGCCGGCCGACGGCGGCTTCAAGTACAACCCGCCCGATGGGGGTCCGGCCGACACGCAGGTCACCGGGCAAATCCAGGAGCGCGCCAACGCGTTGCTCGCGGCCAGGAACGCCGGCGTGCGCCGGGTCGGCCTTGCCGCGGCGCGCGCGGCGGCGACGACGCACGTGCGCGACCTGGTCGAGCCCTACGTCGAGGCGCTGGCGGAGGCGATCGATCTGGACGCGATCCGCGAAGCCGCGGTTCGCATCGGGGTGGACCCGCTCGGCGGCGCCTCGGTGGGCTATTGGCCGCGGATCGCCGAGCGCTACCGTCTCGATCTCACCGTGGTGAACCCGGTGGTGGACCCGACGTTCGGCTTCATGCCGGTGGACCACGACGGCAGGATCCGCATGGACTGCTCGAGCCCGTGGGCGATGGCGGGGCTGGTGCAGCTGAAGGATCGGTTCGACGTGGCCTGGGGAAACGATCCCGACGCGGACCGGCACGGGATCGTGACGCCGTCGGCCGGCCTGCTCAACCCGAATCACTACCTGGCCGTCGCCATTCATTACCTGCTCACGCACCGACCGGAGTGGGTCCGCTCGGCGACGGTCGGGAAGACGCTGGTCTCGAGCGCGCTGATCGACCGCGTGGTGGCGGGCCTCGGCCGCGAGCTGTTCGAAGTGCCGGTCGGGTTCAAGTGGTTCGCGCCGGGACTCTACGACGGGAGCTGCTGCTTCGGCGGTGAGGAGAGTGCCGGGGCCAGCTTCCTCCGTCACGACGGGCGGGTCTGGACCACCGACAAGGACGGGTTGCTGCTCGGGCTGCTGGCCGCGGAGATCACCGCGGTGACCGGCCGGGACCCCGGAGTCCACTACGCGGAACTGACGGCGCGGCTCGGCGCGCCGGTCTACACCCGGATCGACACACCGTGCACGCCGGTGGAGAAGGCGGCGTTCGCGCGACTCACGCCGGAGGCAGTCAAGGCAACGACGCTGGCCGGCGACCCGATCGAGAGCCGGCTGACGCGTGCGCCGGGCAACGGGGCACCGATCGGCGGGCTCAAGGTCACGACGGCGCAGGGCTGGTTCGCGGCGCGGCCGAGCGGGACGGAGAACGTCTACAAGTTGTATGCGGAGAGCTTCCGGGACGCCCGGCACCTGGAGCGGCTCGTGGCGGAGGCGCGGGAGCTCGTGGGGCGCGTGCTGCGCGAACCATGAGCTTCGGCCGCGACCGCTCGCCCGGCCTACGCGACGGAGCCCTCTCGTGTCCTCCGTGCTCCCGTAGTGAAGTGGCGCCGCCGGCCTCATGACTCAGGGCGCCGGCTGCTTCAACGCCGACAAGGCCCCGGTCGGTTCCCGGCCGGCCGACGACGCTGCCGTCGCGCTGGCGTCGATCTCCCGATCGACGGCAGTGAACAGCCAGATTCCCGCCGCCGCGAAGCCGAAGAGCGATCCGGTGGCCAGCGCCGCCGGCCAGCCCAGCCACTCCACCGTGAGCGGCACCGTGAGCGCCCCGATCCCGCCGACGACGTTGCCGCCGGTGTTGAGCACGCCGCACGCCGCGGAGGCGCGCCGGCCCGAGACGGCGATGGTTGCGGCCCAGTAGATCGGATCGGTGAACTGCTGCGCGCCGAGGCACAGTGACAGCAGGATGACCGCTCCGACCGGCCCGGGCGCGGCGCCGGCGGCCGCGAGAAAGACGGCGGAGACCGCCATCCCCGCCACGCCGAGACTCCGGCACGCGCGCTGCGCCCCGAGCCGGCGCCAGAGCCGGTCGCACAGCCCGCCGCCGAGCACCGCGCCGCATGCGCCCGTGATCCAGGGCACCGCCGCGTAGATCCCGCCCTCGAGCAGCCGGAACCCGCGGCTGTCGATCAGGTAGATGAACAGCCAGTTGAAGAAGAAGTAGAACACGTAGTTGCTGCAGAAATAGCCAAGCGTGAGGAGCAGGATCTGGCGGTCACGGAGGACGATCTTCCAGGCGCCGGGCTCCGGCGGCTCGGCCGGCGGCCGGCCGGCGTCGATCAGCTCCAGCTCTGCCCGGTTCACCCCGGGATGCTGGGCCGGATGATCGCGCCCGTACCACCACCACACCGCCGCCACGACGAACGCCAGCGGGGCCGTCAGGACGAACGACTGCCGCCAGCCGTATCGCTCCGTGAGGCCGGCGATGACCACCCCCGTCGCGGCGCTGCCGAAGGTGAGCCCGGCGTTCTGCAGCGAATTGGGGAGTGCCCACCCCGACCTCGGAAACCAGTTGCACGTCGTGCCGCCACCGATGACCGGGAAGAGCGGCGCCTGCGCGGCGCCCATCAGGAACCGGAGCGCGAGCAGCACGAGCAGGACCGCGGTCGTCGAGAGCGCCGCGCCCGCGGGAATCAGCCCGACCAGCAGATTGAGCACTCCCCACAGCAGCGCCATCCCCGCGAGCGCGCGCCGCGGCCCGATCCGGTCGCCGAAGACGCCCCCGGGGAACTGAAAGATCGCGTAGCCCCACGCGAACCCGCCGAGGATCACGCCGAGCTGCACCGGCGTCAGGCCGAGGTCCGCGGCCATCGGCGCTCCGGCGACGCTCATGTTGGTCCGCAGCAGGTACGCGACGAAGCTCGCGACGGTGAGCAGCGCGCAGATGTTCCAGCGTACGGCCGTCGGACGAGCCGGCGGGATGGACGGACTGGTTGAGCCCATGGGCGGGTTACTCCACCTCGTCGATCGAACGTGGCCAGTCGTCGCGCAGGATGCGGGACAGCGCCCGGTCGGCCAGCAGCCGGCCGCCGGTCTGGCAGCGGGCGCAGTAGTCGGTCTCGTTGGCCGCGTAGCGGATCCGCTGCACCGGCGCCCCGCAGTCGGGGCACGGCTCGCCGTACCGGCCGTGCACCGCCATCCCTTCCCGGAACGCGGTCACCTTGTCGGGGAAGCCCGCACCCACTTCGGCGCGGAGCCGCGCGGTCCATTCCCGGAGCGTGGACTGGGTGGCCGCGAACAGCCGGTCGATCGCGCCGGCGTCGAGTTTGCGGGTGTGCGCGAGCGGCGAGAGCCGTGCGCGATGCAGAATCTCGTCCGAGTAGGCGTTGCCGATCCCGCTGAAGATGCGCGGGTCGGTCAGCGCGCGCTTGAGCGTGTGGTTTTCCGCCACGAGCCGCTCCGCGAACGCGACGCGACCGGCCTCGAGCACCTCGAGCCCGCCGCGGTCGAATGCCAGGAGCGCCTCTTCGCCGGACACCAGGTGCATGGAGGCGCGGCGGGTGCTGCCGGCTTCGGTCAGGAGCAGGACGCCGGTCGGAAACTCGAGCGCGGCCAGCGCCGACTTAGCGGGCGTCCTGGCGCCCGCGGGACGCCACAGGAGCCGTCCCGCGATCATGAGGTGGATGACGACGAACCGCTCCCCCTCGAGCCCGAGCACGATGCGCTTGCCCATCCGCCGCAGGCCGACGACCCGCGTCCCCTCCAGCTCCGCCGGCGCCGGCGACACCGAGCGCAGGACGAACGGGTTCCGAATCAACAGCCGCTCGAGCGGCTGCCCGAGCACCCGCGGGGCCAGGCAGTCGAGGTAGACGGCGATGTCGGGAAGCTCGGGCATCGGGGCCGTAGAGAGATCAGGAGGCGCAGGAGGACATCGGAAACACTGGTATCACCGCGGAGTCACTTGTCGGCGCATCGGGGTCGCGCCGAGTCCACCACTGTCATCCCGCGCGCAGCGAGGGATCCTGCTCGGCCGGGTTCGAGCGACGCTGAGTAGATCCCTCGCTGCGCTCGAGATGACAGCGCCCTGGCCAACGCTCGCCCCGGTCACCACCCGCCACCGCTCACCGCTCACCGCTCACCGCCCGCCACCTCCCCCCCACATACGTCCCCGCGATCACCTCGGTCCCCGCCCCGCACACCAGCGCCTCCCGCAGCCGCTCGCGCGGCACTTCGGCGAGCGCCGGGGCTCTCAGGTCCACCGCGACGAGATCCGCCCAGCAGCCCCGGGCGATCCGCCCCGCCGGGATGCCCAGCGCCGCCGCCCCGCCGGTGGTTGCCGCCTGCAGCAGCGCCGGTGCCACGTTCCCCACCCGATCCGGCAGCGCGCCGCGGCACTCGCCCCGCAACCGCTGCCCGTACTCGAGCCAGCGCATTTCCTCCAGCATCGCCAGCCGGTTGTTGCTGTCCGTGCCCAGCGCGAGCCTGCCACCCGTGCCGTGCGCCCACGCGAGCCGCGGGATGCCATCGCCCAGGTTCCCTTCGGTGAGCGGGCACAGGCAGACGATTCCCCCCGAGGCGAGGAACCGCTCCATGTCCTGGCCGGCCGTGTGCGTGCAGTGGACCGCGGTGAAGGCGCCACCGTTCACCGCCTCCAGAATCGCTGCCATGGGCGCCTGCCCGTACGCGGCGAGCGACTCGCCGATCTCGCGACGCTGCTCCTCCACGTGCACGTGCACCGGGAGCCCGCGCCGCCGCGCCTCCTGGTGGAGCAGCCCGATCTCCGTCGGGCTCGCCGCGCGAATGCTGTGCGGAGCGACGCCCATCGTCTGGGTGTCCGGCGCCAGCACACCAGCGATCCGGTCCACCTGTCGCCAGAATCCGTCGAGTGTGGGCGTGGCGAACCGGCGCTGGGCGCCCTCCAGCGGCCGGTTCGGGGCGCCGGTGGCGTAGTAGCTGTACAGCAGCACCAGCCGGATGCCCGCGTCGGCCGCGGCCTCGACTACGGCCTCGTCCAGCGCGAAGTCGCCCTCGCGCTCGTGATGGAGGTAGTGAAATTCGCCGACGGTCGTGATGCCCGCGTCGCGCATCTCGGCGAACGCCCGCGCGGAGAGCCGGCGCATCGTCTCGCGATCGAGCGACTCCACCAGCGCGTACATCGCCTCGCGCCAGCTCCAGAAGCTGCCGGCGCCCGTGGGGAACGCCTCGCCCAGCCCGCGCAGGCCGCGCTGAAACGCATGGGAATGCGCGTCGACGAAACCCGGCAGCAGCGCGGTGCCCGGCAACCGGCTCGCATCGGCGCGCCCGAGAGTCCCCACGTCCTCGATCCGGCCCTCGGCGTCCACCAGAACCTGGATGTTCGGCGCGAACCCGGTGCCCGTCCAGGTCAGCTCCGCCGCCAGCACCGGGCTCATGGCCGCACGCAGCGACGGTCGATCAGCGCGTCGAGCACCTCGCCGGCACGGAGAAACTCCGCCACCGGGAGGAACTCGTTCGGCCGGTGCGCGACCTCGATGCTACCCGGCCCGAACAGCACGCAATCGAAGCCGGCGCGCTGGAGCCAGCCGGCGTCCGTGGCGAACATCACGCTGTGCGACCCGCGTTGCCCAACCGTGTCGCACAACGCGCGGTGGATCGGGACGTCGTCGTCAGTGATCATCGCCGGGCTCTCGCTGATCTCCTCGAGCACGAACGGCTCGTCCACTGACGCCCGGACCGCCGCGGCCACGCGCTCCGCCATGGCCGCGGCGGACATCCCCGGCAGGAGCCGGATGCCGAGCTGGACGTCGCACCGGTCGGGGATCACGTTGGCCGCGCTGCCGCCCGAGACCGTGCCGACGTTGAGCGCGGCGAACGGCACCTCGGGGAACTGCTCGGCGTGGGGCGGCCGCTCGGCTTCCAGCTCGCGCCGGAGTGCCGCGAGCGCCACGATGGCGCGCGCCGCGGGCTCGATGGCGCTCCGGCCCAGGTGCGGGTAGCCCGAGTGCGCCGCCTGCCCGCGGAAGCCGAGCCGGAGCCGCAGCATTCCCTTGTGCGCGCGGACGACGCGGAGGCTGGTCGGCTCGCCGATGACGACATCGCGCGGGAGCCGCCCTGCCCCGGCGAAGCTCTCGGAAAAGTGCCGCGCGCCGAGCGTTCCCACCTCTTCATCGTAGGTAAAGACCAGGCACAGCGGGCGGCGGAGCGTGGAGATGTCGGCCGCGGCCATCCGGTTGGCCGCGAGCGCCAGAAAACCCTTCATGTCGGCGGTGCCGCGGCCGAGGTAGCGATCCCCCGCGTCGGTCATGGTGAACGGGTCCGATTGCCACTCGGGCTCCTCGGCGGGAACCACGTCCGTGTGCCCGGAGAGCACGAGGCCGGCGCGGTCGGCAACCTCGGGCCCCGCGCTCACGATCAGGTTCGTCTTGTGTCGGTCGTCGGAATCGTTCCGCGCGATGCGCAGGCCTGGTCGCTCGAGATAGTCGCACAGAAAGTCGACCAGCGGAAGGTTGCTCGCGGAGCTGGTCGTATCGAAAGCGACGAGCCGGGCCAGGAGCTCGCGATCCTCGAGCACGGCTCTCGGTCGGGTCAGGTCCCCGGCTCCGTGGACAGGCGAGCCAGCCGGGCGCGCACCTCGCGGACGCCCGGCTGGAGCTCGGGGTCCGCGTCCTTCCAGAGCTCGACGAAGCTGCGGTAGCGCTCCGAGGCCTTCGCGCGATCGCCCTTGGCCTCGTAGAGCTCGCCGGAGCGCTTGAGCGCCGGGGCGAGCTCGAACGCGTCGAGGTTGAAGCGGCGGAGCCCAGGCGTGGTGACGCCCCGATCGTACAGCGCGATGGCCGAGTCGATTTGCCCCGCCTGGTCCGCCATCCGCGCCATGTCGAAGAAGCCGCACGCGCTGCACTCCCCGAAGACATCGCGCCAGGCGCGGTAGGCGGCGGCGGCCTCCGCCGGACGGTGCTCCGCCTCGGCCAGCGCGCCGGCGGCCAGGGGCGCGAAGCGGTTGCCCCGGCGCAGTCCTTCCGGGACCGAGGCTTCGAACTCACGGGTCAGGCGCCGGGCCAGCTCGGGCCGCCCGAGTCTGGCGTAGGCCATGATCAGTAGCGGGTACGGCCGGTCCAGCGCGGGCATCCGGCCCAGGGGATGCCGGGCGAGCGCGGCGTCGAGCTTCGCCAGCCCGGAATCGGCGCGGCCGCGGAAGTCGAGGTCCAGCAGCCCGAGCTCCGCGGCGCCCCCCAGGTACTCGCCCAGCGCGCCCCGCCGCTCGTTTTCGTCCATGTTGGCGCGCAGGTATCGCTCGGCGTCCCGCAGCTTACCGGTGAGGCGGCTCACGTGCGCCAACTCCAGGCTCGTGTTGGCCTGCCAGCCGGGACTCGCCGACTGGGCCGCGCGGAGCTCGGTCAGCAGGCGGACGCCTGCCGCATAGTCACCGCGCGCCATGGCCACCAAGGCCCGGTCTTCGAGCAGAAAGGGACTCGCCGGGGCCACCCCCGCATAGCGGGACAGCGTGGCCGCGGCCGCGTCAAAGTGCCCCTGGGCAACCTGGGCCTGCAGCGCGTTCTCGAAGAAGGCAGCGCTGTGCCCGAGGCTCATCGCGCGAACGGCCAGGCTCTCTCCCGCCGCCCACTGCCGGGTCGACTGCAGCGCGACGGAGAGATTGTTGAGCGCCACGGTGTTGTCGGGGTCCACGGCCAGTGCCGCGCGGTAGGCCGCGACGGTCTTGGTCGCATCGTAGTCCACCCACTGGTAGTAGTACCCGGCGGTGAGGTCGCCTTCCAGCTCGGGCAGCCGGTCCCGGTGGGCAAAGGCGCGTGACGCGGCGGCCGCCTGGGCGGCGTCGTTTCCGCCCATATTGCCGAAGATGACGGCCAGCTTCCGGTAGGCCATCGCGAAGCCGGTGTCGAGCGTGACCGCCTCCTGCAGGAGCGGGACGGCGGCCTCGGGCTTGCCCTCCTCCTCCAGCCGGAGCGCCTCGGAATATTTCCGGAGCGCGGACAGCGACCCCGTGGTCACCTGCTCGAGCGGCGGATTTCCGCGGATGGAGACGAGCGACTCGCCCACCCGCTCGCGGAGCCGCTTCGACAACCGGTCGATGGCGCCGAGCAGCTCGTCTTCGCCTCGCGCCGTCTCCCGCGACGCCGTCAGCACGCGGCCGTCCGAGGCGTTGACGAGGCTGGCGGACAGCACGTATCCCCTGCCCACGGGATCGATCTGCCCGGTCACCACGCCCTTGATGCCTTCCCGCTGCGCCAGCTCGCGCGCGAGCACGACGGGCAGCGCCGAGCTGCCCGGCCGCTCCATCCGCCGGAGCGCGTCGGAGATGGCGGAGGCGTCGATGAGCCGCACCGTGGGGGACTGGCTCAGGTCCACTCGGAGCGCCTCGGTCAGCGACGGCCCCAGCGTGGAGTCCGCGCTCCGGTTCTCGAAGTCGGCGAGCACGAGCGGCTCGCGATCCTTCAGTACCCCCGAAGCGACCAGTGTGCCTACGGGTCCGACTCCCATCACGCGCATGGCGGTGTAGCCCGCCGCCACGAGGGCAA
Source organism: Gemmatimonadales bacterium (assembly GCA_035699205.1). Classification (GTDB taxonomy): domain Bacteria; phylum Gemmatimonadota; class Gemmatimonadetes; order Gemmatimonadales; family GWC2-71-9; genus CAVVWJ01. The sequence goes on along the minus strand of DASSBA010000204.1, from coordinate 2,956 downwards.
GGCCGACGAAGCCGAGGGCGCCGCCGAGCAGCGCGTGTCGCCAGGTGAACAGCCGCGCGAACCCGCCGGCTGGGGGCGGTACCCGCAGTCCCGTCGTCCGTGCGACGGCGCGCTCCCGCTCGCGGAGGCCGGTCATCAGCATGACGGGGAGCCCGGCCAGCAGCAGCGCGACGGCACCGTACAGCACCCAGTCGGGCAGCCCCAGGCGCTGAACGGCGGTCCACACGATCCCGATCACGATCAGCGAGGCCAGAGCGAAGAGCGCCACGACCCGCGCCGGATGTCCCCGCCGGATCGCCTTCTCGGTGCCGGTGGAGATGACCGTGGCTGCGGTGACCGGCGCCGTCCCGCCGCTCGGCGTGCTCATCGCGTCGAGCTGCGGCAGGATCTCGGCCGCGGTCTGCCAGCGGTCCGCCGGCCGCTTCTCGAGGCAGCGCATGACGACAGCGTTGAGCGCGGGCGGGATCGTCCGGCGGTGCTGCGCCACGGGCTCGGGCACCTGGGTGATCTGGGCGGCGAGCATCGCCTGCGCCGTCGGGGCGGTGAACGGCGGGCGGCCCGCGAGCATCTCGTAGGCGAGCGCGCCCACGGCGTAGATGTCGGCGCGATGGTCCACGTGCGGATCGGCGACGGCCTGCTCCGGCGCCATGTAGGCCGGGGTGCCGAGCGCCACGCCGAGCGACGTGAGCGACGAGCCCCCACTGGAGGCGCTCACCGCCTTGGCCACGCCGAAGTCGGTCACCACCGCGTGCCCTTCGGACAGCAGAATGTTGTCCGGTTTGATGTCCCGGTGCACCACGCCGTTCCGGTGCGCGTACGCCAGCGCGTCGATCGCCTCGCGGAGCACGCGCACGGCGTCCACCACCGGCAGCTCGCCTTCGCGGGCGAGCTTGATCCGGAGCGATTCGCCCGAGATGAACGGCATGACGTAGTACAGGAGATCGCCGGAGGCTCCGGCGGTGAGGAGCGGCACGATGTGCGGGTGCTGCAACCGGGCGGCGAGCTGGATCTCGCGCTCGAACCGCTCGACATTGACGGCGGCGCCCATCTCCGGCGGGAGGAGCTTGAGCACGACCTGTCTCCCGAGCCGGACTTCCTCGGCCAGAAAGACCCGGCTCATGCCGCCGCCGCCCAGCTCCCTCAGGATGCGGTACTGAGCGCCGACCGCGGCCTGGAGCCGTTGCTGGAGATCGATCGCCTGCTCCTGAGGGGGGTGGCTCAAAGCTAGGGGGCCGCCAAACGGAAGGCCAGCGGCACCGGGGACAGCGCGGAGGTCAGCCGGCGCCCAATCCCACCAGCTCCGCCCATCCGTCCGCGTCCAGGCTGGCGCCGCCCACCAGGACACCATCCACCTCGGGCCGCGCGAGCAGCGCGAGCACGTTGCCGGTGGTGACGCTGCCACCGTAAAGGATACGGACCCGGTCCGGGATGCCCCGGCGGCGGATGGTGAACCGGATGAGCTCGTGGACCTGGGCGGCGTCGTCGGGCGTGGCGGTCCGGCCGGTGCCGATGGCCCAGACGGGCTCGTAGGCGATGACCAGCCGCGCCCAGTCGTCCGCGGAGACCCGCTCGAGCACCGGTGCAAGCTGGCGCAGGATGACCGCCTCGGTGCGTCCGCCCTCCCGCTCCGCCAGCGTCTCGCCCAGGCAGACGAGCGGCATGAGCCCGCCCTTGAGCGCGGCCGTCGTCTTCCGCGCGACCTGCTCGTCGGTCTCGCCGAACAGGTGCCGCCGCTCCGAATGGCCGACGAGCACCGCCGCCGCACCGGTCTCCCGGATCATCGCGACCGACAGCTCTCCGGTGCAGGCCCCTCTGGGCTCCCAGTGCACGTTCTGCGCGCCGATCACGATGTCCGGCCGGGACCGCACCGCGTCGCCCACGGCGGCGAGCGACACCGCCGGCGGGAAGAACCAGAGGGCCCGATCGGCCACCGGCGAGGTGAGCCCCAGGAACCGCTCGATGAACGCCCGCGCGGCGGCGGGGCCGTGATTCATCTTCCAGTTGGCGGCGTAGATCAGCGGGCGGGTGGTCATCGGCTCAGGCCTCGTCGAGCGCGGCGACGCCGGGCAGCTCCTTGCCTTCGAGGAATTCGAGCGACGCCCCGCCGCCGGTGGACACGTGGGTGATCCGGTCGGTGAGGCCGGCCTGGGCCACCGCGGCCGCCGAGTCGCCGCCGCCGACGACGGTCGTGGCACCCTTCGACGTGGCGTCGGCCATCGCGCGCGCCACCGCCAGCGTGCCGTGATCGAACGGCGGGGTCTCGAATACGCCCATCGGCCCGTTCCACACCGCCGTCTTCGCGCGCCCGATCCGCTCGGCGAACGCCCGCTCGGTCGCGGGGTCGATGTCGTACACCGCCCATCCCGGCGGGATCGCGTCGCGCAGCACCGCGCGGGTTTCGACCCCCGGCTCGAGCCGCTGGGCAATCACCGCGCCGGAAGGGAGCACCAGCTTGTCGCCGGCCTTGGCCATGAGCCGGCGCGCCAGGTCGAGCCGGTCCTCCTCCACCAGCGACGTGCCGGTCTCCAGCCCCAGGGCCCGGAAGAACGTGCACGCCATCGCGCCGCCGAGCAGGATGGCGTCCACGCGGGGCAGCAGCGCCTCGATGAGATCGATCTTGCCGCTGATCTTGGCGCCGCCGAGCACCGCCACGAAGGGGGGCTTCGGGTGGTGCAGCGCCTCGCCGAGATAGCGGAGCTCCTGCTGCATGAGAAATCCCGAGACGGCCGGCTTGAGGATCCGCGCCACCGCCTCCGTGCTGGCATGGGCGCGGTGCGCCGAGCCGAACGCGTCGTTCACGTAGAAGTCGCCCAGCGCCGCGAACCGTTCGGCGAGGGCGGGGTCGTTCGCCTCCTCGCCCGGGTAGAACCGGGTGTTCTGGCCGACCGCGACGCCGCCGCGCGGCAGCCGCCGGGTGGCCGCGGCCGCCGCGTCGGAGGCCGGGTCGGGGAGGAAC
>DASSBA010000203.1:0-1683 GCA_035699205.1 Gemmatimonadales bacterium | reverse complement strand
ACCCCCGAGTTCTTCAAGGGGCTCAAGCTGTTCTATCACTTCAAGGACATCTGGTTCGGGCTGGTCAAGAGCGCCAGCTTCGGCGCCGCGGTGGCCCTGATGGGCTGCCTCCAGGGGCTCGCCAGCAAGAGCGGCGCGCAGGGCGTGGGTCAGTCCACCACCCGCGCCGTCGTGCTCGGCTGCGAGGCGATCCTGGTGCTGGATGCATTCTGGGCGCTGGTGCTGCTTTGAGGACGGAGGGGCGGAGGGACGGAGCGACGGAGAGGGCGGGGATGAGCCGTGGGTCGGGGACGGCCGTCGCTGCGGACGCATGATCGTCCTCGACGGCCTGACGAAGTCCTTCGGCGCGCAGCATGTCCTCGACGGCCTGTCGCTCGACGTGCCCGACGGCCAGAACACCGTGGTCATCGGCTACTCCGGCTCCGGCAAGAGCGTCACGCTCAAGTGCATCGTCGGATTGATCGAGCCGGACGCGGGAACGGTGGCGGTGGACGGCGACCTGGTCGGAGAGATGAGCCGCGAGGAGCTGTCCGAGCTGCGTGGCCGGATCGGCTACGTCTTCCAGTTCGCGGCCCTGTTCGACTCGATGACCGTGGCGGAGAACATCGCGCTCGGACTGACCCGGCGCGGCCACGGTCCCGCGGAGATCGCGCGCCGGATCGAGGAGAGCCTCGCCGTGGTCGAGCTGTCGGGCACGGAAGGCCGCTACCCGGCCGAGCTGAGCGGCGGGATGCGCAAGCGCGCCGGCATCGCGCGCGCCATCGCGCTCAAGCCGCGCTACATTCTGTATGACGAGCCCACGTCCGGACTCGACCCGGTCACCTCAGCCGTCATGGACCAGCTCATGGTGCGCACTCGCGATCTCGGCGTGACCGGGCTCGTCGTCACGCACGACATGCGGAGCGCGTTCTGCGTCGGCGACCGGATCGCGATGCTCTACGAGGGCCGGATCCGGCAGGTCGGCACGCGGGCCGAGATCCAGGCCACCGACGACCCGGTGGTCCGGCAGTTCATCGAGGGCCGGCCCGGCGAGACATCGCCCGCGGCCGCGCGGAGGTCCCCGGCATGAGGCGTACGAATGAGTTCGCGGTCGGGCTGGCGGTGCTGCTGGCCCTGGCGCTGGTGGTGGCCGGCGCGCTGTGGCTGAGCGAGACCGACGTCAACCAGAAGCAGGTCAACGCCCAGGCCCGCTTCCGCACCGTCGGCGGCCTCGGGGTGGGCGCGCCGGTCACCCTGCGCGGAGTCCGGGTGGGCCGGGTGGAGGCGATCCGGCTGGTCGCGGACGAATGGGTCGAGACCGAGCTCAGCATCGACCGGGACGTCGAGCTGCCCGCCAAGCCCGCGGTCATCTCCGCGTCGGCCAGCCTGTTCGGCGAGTGGAGCGCCAACATCGTGCCCTACGACCAGCCCCCGTCGGATCCGAACGTGCGCGCCGCGCTGGCCGAGTCGGACCGCGCGGGCGGCGACGCGTGGCCCGGCGCGACACTGCCTGACATCGGCCAGCTCACCGCGCAGGCCAGCCGCATCGCGGGCGACGTCGGAGTGGTCACCCAGCGGATCAGCCAGGCGTTCGACAGCACCGCGCTCAAGAACCTGCAGAAGAGCGTGCAGGACCTCGCGGCCATCTCGGGCCGCCTGGTGACGTTCGCCGATGCCCAGACCACGCGCATCGACCGCGTCAGC
>DASSBA010000202.1:0-7471 GCA_035699205.1 Gemmatimonadales bacterium | reverse complement strand
TCCGATGCCTGCCCTTAACCGGGCTCGAGAGGGGTGAGACAGCGAATGCCAGAAGTCATCATCCACGATGACGAGAGCTTCGAGCGGGCGCTCAAGCGGTTCAAGAAGAAGTGCGAGAAGGCCGGTATCCTCTCGGACCTGCGGAAGCACCGGCACTTCGAGAAACCGAGCGAGAAGCGGAAGCGGAAGATGAACGCCGCGGTCCGCAAGACTCGCCGTGGACCCCGTGTCGTCCGGGTCTAGCCTGGGCCAGGCCTTGCGGGCGGCAATGAACGCCTCCCGCAAGGCGCAGGACAAGGATCGGACGCTCGTGCTCGGGACGATCCTGGCCAACTTGAAGAACCGCGAGATCGAGCTCCGCCGGCCGGTCGGCGACGATGACGTGCTCGAGGTGCTGCGGAAGGGCATCAAGACCCGCCGGGAATCGGCCGAGCAGTACACGGCCGCCAATCGCCCGGAGCTGGCCCAGGTCGAGCGGTCGCAGATTCAGGTCCTGGAGGAGTTTCTGCCGCCGGCCGTGGACCCCGGGGAAATCCGGAGCGCGGTGCGCGCCGCCATCGCCGGCGGCGCGACGGACCTGGGCAAGGTGATGGGCCAGGTCCTGCCGAAATTCCGCGGCCGGGCCGAGGGCAAGCTGATCAACCAGATCGTGCGCGAGGAGCTGCAGGCGGGGTGATGGCGCAGTCGCTTTCCGTGAATCCTTTCGGGGTGCCGGCCCACATGCAGGGCGGCACCCCGTCGCCTTTGGCGCCGGAGCAGAGCGCCGACGCGCTCGAGACCATCGAGTTCGCGGAGGTGCTCGAGCTGGTCGCGGCGCGCGCGGTCGGCCCGCTGGGCGCGGCGCGGGTGCGGGCGCGCGGTCCGAGCGACGACCTCGCCTGGATCGCGGGGGAGCTGGCGCGCGCGGGCGAGGTGGCATCGCTGTTTCGCCGGGGCGATGCTCTCCTGGCCGAACCGATCCCGGACGTGGGCCCCGCGCTCGGGCGGCTCCGGATCGAGGGGAGCGTGCTCGAGGGGGCCGAGCTGGCCAGGCTGCACCGGGTGCTCGTGGCCGCGCGGCTGGTGCAGGCCGATCTCCGGCGAGTCATCGAGACGGCGCCGCTGGCCGCCGCGCTGGCACGGCCGCTTCCCGACAAGGCGCTCGAGCGCCGGCTGGAGCAATCGCTGGATCCCGAGGGCTCCCTGCTCGACACGGCAAGCCCCCGCCTGGCCGCCGCGCGGCGGGAGGTCCACGCCGCTCGGCACCGTCTCATCCGGAAGCTCGAAGCCATGCTGCGCGGCCTCGACGCCAGTGTCGCCCCCGGCGATGCGTCGGTCACGGTCCGCGGCGGCCGCTATGTGATTCCGGTGCGCCGCGACGCCCGCGGCCGGCCGGGCGGCATCGTGCACGACGAGAGCGGCAGCGCGGGTACGCTGTTCATCGAGCCCGCGGAAGCCATCGAGCTCGGCAATGCGCTGCGTGAAGCGGAGGTGGAGGAGGAGCGCGAGGCGCTGCGTGTCCTGCGTGAGTTGACCGACCTCCTCCGACCCGAGCTGACGGGGCTGCGGGAGCTGGTGGAGATGTGCGTGGCGGTGGACGATCTCGTGGCCCGCGCGCGCTATGCGGTCGCGGTGGACGGAGAGGTCCCCCAGATGTCCCCCGCGCCCGCGGACCTCGTGGTCGTCAACGGCCGCCACCCGCTCCTGCTCGCGCGCGCCGAGCCGGTGGTGCCGTTCGAGCTCGAGCTCCCCGCCGGTGAGCGGACGCTGCTCATCAGCGGCCCCAACACCGGCGGCAAGACCGTGCTGCTCAAGGCGGTCGGTCTCGCCGCGGCGCTGGCCCAGAGCGGGATCGTGCCGCCGGTGGGCGCGGGGAGCCGCCTGCCGGTGTTCCGGCGGTACTACGCCGACATCGGCGACCGCCAGAGCATCGCCGCGAGCCTTTCGACCTTCAGCGCGCACGTCCGGATGCTGCGGCGGATCCTCGACCAATCCGACGAGGGCACGCTCGTCCTGCTCGACGAGCTCGGGAGCGGCACCGATCCGGCCGAGGGCGCGGCGCTGGCCGCGGCGACGCTCGTCTCGCTGACGGGCCGGGGGACGCTGACCCTCGCCACCACCCACCTGGGCTCGCTCAAGGACGTCGCCAGCCACACGCCGGGCGTGGTGAACGCGTCGCTCCAGTTCGACGCGGCGACGCTCACTCCGACCTACCGGTTCCTCAAGGGCGTGCCCGGCCGCTCCTACGGCCTGGCCATCGCGCGGCGGCTGGGCGTGGCGCCCGGGATCCTGGCCGACGCCGAGGCTCGCGTGCCCGACGCGGAGCGGAGTCTCGACGCGTTGCTTGCGGCGGTCGAGGAGCGGCGGCGCGAGCTGGGAGCGGCCCAGGCGGAGCTCGCCGAGCGCTCGGTCGAGCTCGACGCGCTGCAGGCGCGGCTCGCGGCGCAGCAGGACACACAAACGGCACGCGAGGCCGAGCTCAAGCGCCGCGAGAAGGAAGCCGAGCGTGCCGGCCGGCAGCAGGCGCGGGCCTATCTGCTCGACGCGCGCCAGCGGGTGGAGGAGGCGCTCGGCGCTGCCCGGAGCGCCGCGGACCACGCGGCGGCACGGGAGGCGAGACGCCGGGTGGAGCAAGGGATCCGGGAGCAGGGGGAGGAGCTCGAGCGGACGGAGGGACGGAGTGACGGAGTGACGGAGAGGGGCGGCGCGATTGCGGTGGGGGATCGGGTGCGGCTGGCGAGCGGCGGGGCGGGGCAGGTGCTCGAGATTCGCGCCGACGACAAGCTCGTCGTGGCCATGGGCGCCATGAAGATGCTGGTGGATCCCGATCAGGCTACCCGGACCACGGGCGGCGCAACCTCTCCGTCCCTCCGTCCCTCCCTCTCTCCGTCTCCGTCCGAGCCGTCGCCCCTCGAAATCGATCTCCGCGGCTACACCGGTGACGAAGCCGAGACGGCCACGATCGCCGCCGTCGACGCGGCCGTGCTGGCGGAGCAGCCATACCTGCGCATCATTCATGGGATGGGGACCGGGGTCGTGCGGGAGCGGGTGCGCCGGGTCGTCGCGGGTGACCGGCGCGTGGCGCGGTTCGGCTTCGCCCCGCGCAACCAGGGCGGGACCGGCGTGACGATCGTGGAGTTCTCGGCGTGAGCATGATCCCCGACGAGATCATCGATCAGGTGCGCGATGCCGCCGACCTGGTCGGGATCATCGGGGAGTCGGTCGAGTTGAAGCGTACCGGGTCCGACTACCGGGGCCCGTGCCCATTCCATGGCGGCACCCACCGGAACTTCGCGGTCATCCCGAAGAAGGGCCGCTACTACTGCTTCGTCTGCCACGAGAGCGGTGACGTGTTCTCCTGGTTCATGAAGCGGGTCGGGATGGACTACCCGACCGCGGTGCGCGAGGCGGCCCGCCGGGTCGGGATCGTCATCCCCGAGCGCACCGAGCGGGCGGGGCCGGACCCGCTGGAGCCCCTCTTCGGCGCGGTGGCGGTGGCGCAGGACTGGTTCACCCGGCAGCTTCTCGAGTCCCCCGAGGCCGCCGGCGCGCGCGAGTATCTCGAAGGGCGCGAGGTGTCACTCGAGACCGCCGCGCTCCACGGCCTGGGCCACGCGCCGCCGGGGCGGACCTTCCTGGCCGCCATGGCCCAGCTCGGGATCGAGCAGAAGGTGCTGGTCGAGGCCGGGCTGGCCGCCGTGCGCGACGACGGCAACGTCATCCCCCGGTTCCGGAGCCGGCTGCTCTTTCCCATCCACGATCTGCGCGGCCGCGTCGCCGGCTTCGGCGGCCGGTTGCTCGGCCCGGGCGAGCCGAAGTACCTCAACTCCCCCGAGAACGCGATCTTCCACAAGGGCCGCCAGCTGTACAACCTGCACCAGGCCAAGGGCGCCATCCGCCGGGAGGAGTTCGTCATCCTGGTGGAGGGCTATTTCGACGTGCTCCGGCTGGTGCTCGCGGGAATCGAGCACGTGGTGGCGCCGCTGGGTACCGCGCTTACCTCCGACCAGGCCACCCTCCTCCGCCGCTTCGCTCCCGCCGCCACGCTGCTCTATGACAGCGACCAGGCCGGCCTGCGCGCCACCTTCCGCGCCGGGGACGAGCTGCTGCGGCACGCCGTCCGCGTCCGCGTGGCGACCATGCCCGCCGGCGAGGATCCCGACACCCTGGTGCGCCGGGGCGGTGCCGAGGCGCTGGAGCCGGTCCTGGGGGACGCGGTGGACCTGCTGGACCGGAAGCTCCAGCTCCTCGAGCAGAAGGGCTGGTTCGAGGGTGTGGACCACCAGCGCGAAGCGCTCGACCGGCTGCTGCCCACCATCCGTGCCGCCGCCGATCCGATCACCCGCGATCTCTACCTGAAGGAGGTCTCCCAGCGGACCGGCGTGAGCCGGGAGACGCTCGTCCAGCAGGTGGCCGACCGACCCGAGCCGGGGCCTGCACCGGTCGTGCGGCGTGCCGGGACCCAAGCCGACGGCGACGTGAGCCGCCGTACGTCCCCGGGTCATCCAGAGCGCGGCGAGAGCGCCAGACCGCCGCGAACCATCGATTCCGCGGAGCGGGACCTCCTGCGGGTGCTGATCAGGGATCGCGGCTGGCTCGACCGCGCTGCCGCGGAGGTACCGGTGGAGTGGTTCGAGACGGACGAATTGCGGGAGGTGTACGAGGCGCTGCGCCGCAGTCCCGAAAACGCCGGGTCCACCCTATTCTTGGAACAGCTCTCGCCGGGAGCGCGGCGTGCGTATGCGTGGCTCGACAGCATCGAGGCGAAATACGGCGTTCCCGACCCGGACCGGACGTACGTGGACGCCTGCCGCACGCTCGAGGTCCGCCCGCTCCGCCGGCAGCTGGCGGCGCTCAACCGCCGGATCCGGCAGCAGGACCGGGTGATGACGCCCGAGGATTTCGACGCGCTCGTGCTGGAGCGCGCGCGACTCACCCGGGAGATCGTCACGCGGCTGCCCGAGGAATTATTGAAACGCTCGATTCGAAAAGGCGACGTCGATGCACGCTGATCTGGTAAAGCTTCTCGATCTTCAATCCAAGGACACGGCGATCGCGGACGTCGAGCGGCGCCTCAGGGAGCTCGCCGGCGAGGTGGGCGTGCTCGACCAGGCCATCCAGCACGCCCGTGACGCGCTCGACGCCGCCCGCCGCGCGGCTTCCGACGGGGCACGCCGGCGCGACGAGCTCGAGGCCAAGGTGGACAGCTACCGCGTTCTCCAGGACCGCCGGGTGCAGCGGCTGGAGACGGTGCGGAACCCGAAGGAAGCGTCGACGCTCATGGCCGAGCTCGAGCTGGCCCGGTCGGTGATGGCCAAGGAGGAGAGCGACTGGGTGCGGAGCGCCGAGGCGGTCACCGGGCTCGAGCGGAAGGCCAGCGAGGAGGAGGCCAGGGTGGCGGCCGCGGACCTGGAGCAGGCGCCGGAGCGCGCCCGGCTGGAAGAGCGCCGGCACGCGCTCGAGGCCGAGCGCGACGCGGCGATCCGCGAGCGCGAGGCGAGCGCGGAGCAGATCGACAAGCCGCTGCGGACGCGCTATAACCGGCTCCGGCGCTCGCGCGCACGGGATGTCGTGGTGCCGCTCGTCGGCGGGCACTGCAGCGCGTGCCACACCTCCATCCCGCTCAATCGCCGGAGCCAGATTCGCAGCGGGGCCGTCGTGGACGGCTGCGAGGGATGCGGCGCGATCCTGTACCCGTCGGAGACGGCAGGGTCGGCGTGAGCGGCGGTGGTGGGGGTATGCTCTCATGGTGAGCGTCTTCCCGGCTCCGGCCCTCCGCTGGGTGGTGACCCCGCGGCCCGATCCCGATGTCGTCGGCCGCCTCGCCGCGCAACTCGGCATCCCCGCCGCGCTCGCCGCGCTGCTGGTCCAGCGGGGCCAGGGAGCCGAGGAGTCCGCCCGCCGGTTCCTCCGCCCGGCGGTGTCCGATCTCTCCGATCCCGCCGCCCTGGCGGGCATGGCGGAGGCGGTGGACGCCATCGGGTCCACGGTGCGGGCCGGTGGCACCATCCTGGTGCACGGCGACTACGACGTCGACGGCCAGTGCGCCACGGCGCTCCTGACCCGCGCGCTCCGCGCGGCCGGTGCGGACGTCACCGGCTTCGTGCCGCACCGCCTGCGCGACGGGTACGACTTCGGCCCGGCCGGACTCGCCATGGCGCAGCAGATCGGGGCCTCGCTCGTGGTCACCTGCGACTGCGGCATCACCGCGGTGGACACGGTCCGGGCCGCGTGGGCCGCCGGCATCGGTGTGGTGGTCACCGATCACCATCTTCCGGGCCCCGAGCTTCCGCCGGCCATTGCCGTCGTGGATCCGCAGCGCGCCGACGATACCTCCGGCGCCCGTGTCCTCTGCGGCACCGGGATCGCGTTCAAGCTGGTGCAGGCGCTGGTCCCCGCGCTGGGCCTCCCGCCCAACCTGCCCTATCACCTGCTCGATCTCGTGGCGCTGGCCACGGTGGCCGACGTGGTGCCGCTCGCCGGCGAGAACCGGATCCTCGTCCGGCACGGGCTCCGCCTGCTCGCGGCCAGCCGCTGGGCCGGGCTCCGCGCGCTGATCGAGGCGTGCGGGCTCTGCGGCCGCGAGCTGCGGGCCGCGCACATGGGGTACATCCTGGGGCCGCGGCTCAACGCCGCCGGCCGCATCGGTGACGCCGCGGAAGGGCTCCGGCTCCTGCTCACCGACGATCCGGCGGAGGCCGCCGAGCTCGCCCACCGCCTCGAGAGGCTGAACGTCGAGCGGCAGTCGCTCGATCACCGCATGCTCGAGGAGGCGCTGGCGCAGGTGGAGCAGGCGGGCGACCCCGAGCGCGATGCGGGCCTCGTGCTCGCCGGCGACGGCTGGCACCCGGGCGTGGTGGGGATCGTCGCGTCGCGGGTGGTCGAGCGGTACGGGCGGCCGGCATTCCTGATCGCGTTCGACGGCGACGTGGGCAAGGGTTCGGGCCGGAGCATCTCGCGGTTCGACCTCCATGCGGCGCTGCTGGCCTGCGGCGACCTGCTCGAGCGCTACGGCGGCCATCAGATGGCGGCCGGACTCACCATCCGGCGTGACCGGCTCGAGGAGTTTCGCGAGCGGTTCGCCGAGGTCGTGCGGGGCACGCTCGGCCCCGACGATCTCGGGCCCGAGCAGCGGGTGGACCTGGAGCTCGGGCTGCACGAGGCCACCGGCGAGCTGGAGCGGATGTGCCGGTATCTGGAGCCGTGCGGGTCCGGGAACGCGAGCCCGGTTTTCGGCGCGCGGGGAGTGCGCTTCACCGGCCGCTCGCGCGTGGGCAACGGGCACCTGAAGGGCATGCTCGACGATGGAACCACCCGGCTGAGCGCCATCGGGTTCCAGTGGGCGGACCGGGTGCCGTGGCTGGGGGAGGGCCTGGTGGACGCGGCGTTCCGGCTCGAATCGAACGAGTGGAACGGACGGGCCACGCTGCAGGCCCGGCTGTGCGCGCTGTCGCCGCACGGGAGTCGTGGGTCGTGAGTCGTAAGTCGTAGG
>DASSBA010000201.1:0-2988 GCA_035699205.1 Gemmatimonadales bacterium | reverse complement strand
GCCTTCGCGCTGCTGGGATACCTCACGCTCCGCGGGCAACCCGGCAACGTCCCCGCCGCCACCGGCGCGAGCGGCTCCCGCGTCCTCGGCTCGGTCACTCCCGCATGAGCTCCGGCGCCGACGGGCTCGACTCCGGCCGGCTCATCCTGCCCGCGCTCCGGGCCGACGCCGAGGGCGGCTTCGGGCACGAGGCCGCGCGCATCGCCGACGCGCTCGACCTCGGCGTCGGCGGGTTCATCGTATTCGGCGGCGCCGTCGAGTCGGTCCGCCGGCTCACCGCCGACCTGCTGCGCCGCGCGGGCCGGCCGCTGCTCATCGCCGGCGACCTCGAGCGGGGGGCGGGGCAGCAGGTGGCCGGACTCACCCAGTTCCCGCCGCCGCTCGCGCTCGCCTCGCTCGGAGACGCGGCGGTCGTGCGCTGGGCCGGAGCGGTGACGGCGCAGGAGGCGCGCGCCGTCGGGATCAACTGGGTCTTCGCGCCGGTCGCGGACCTCGACGTGCTCCCCGACAACCCCATCGTCCAGACCCGCGCGTTCGGTGACGATCCCGACCGGGTGGCCAGCCTGGTGCGAAGTTGGATCGAGGGGTGTCAGGCCGCGGGCGCGCTCGCCTGCGCCAAGCATTTCCCGGGGCACGGACGCACCACGGTGGACTCGCACATCGCGCTCCCGGTCGTCGGAGCGGACGCGGAGACGCTGCGCGACGCCGATCTCCTCCCGTTCGCCATCGCGGTCGAGAGCGGAGTCGCCTCGGTAATGACCGCGCACGTCTCCTATCCGGCCTTGGACCCCTCGGGTCTTCCGGCCACGCTCTCGCGCGCGATCATGGCCGAACTGCGCGGCCGGCTGGGCTACGACGGGGTGGTGGTGACCGATGCGCTGATCATGGACGCGGCGCTGGTGGGACGGCGGGAGTCGGACGCCGCCGTCGAGGCCGTCCAGGCCGGCGTCGATCTGCTGCTCTATCCCAACGACGCGCGCCGAGTGCGCGACGCGCTCCAGCAGGCGCTCGCGAGCGGCTCGCTCGCGCCGGCGCGGCTGGCGGAGGCGCTCCGGCGATACGCGCGCGCGCTGAGCGCCGCCACCAGGCCCACGCCACCGGTCACCCGCGGTCCGTTCGAGTCCGCCGACGCGCTGGCGGACGCGCTGCTGGAGCAGGGCATGCTGCGCGGCGCCGCCCCGAAGTTGCATGGCCCGCTCGATCTGCTGGTCGTGGACGACGACGTCGGTGGCCCCTACCCGCCCGGCCCGACCGACTGGACCCGGCGGCTGCTTGGGGAGGGGCGGGTCGCGCGCTACGGCGGCGGCTCGCGCGTGGTGCTCGCCTTCGCCGAGCCACGCGCGTGGAAGGGGCGCTCGGGATTCGGGCCCGAGTCGCGGGCGGCGCTCGCGAGCGCCGCGCCGGATGCGGACCTGATCGTGCTCTTCGGGCACCCGCGCCTGCTCCCCGAGCTCCCCAGCGACGCGCCGGTGCTGCTCGCGTGGCACCGGCAGCGGCTGATGCAGGAGGCGGTGGGGCGGTGGCTGGGGCGGAGGCTTCGCTGATTGGACAGCCGGTGCTGTCAGTCCGGACATCTGCCATTTGTCAGATGACAGTCCCGGCGGCACGCGCCTTTCCGCCTTTCCGCCTTTCCACCTTTCCGCCTTTCTACCTTTCCGTCCTTCCGTCCTTCCGTCTCTCCCTCACTCCTCCACCCCCGCGTGCCGCACCCGCGGCAACAGCCCGAACGCCGGGATCCCCATCAGAAAGGTCAAAAAGAAATACGCCTCGAACCCCAGCCGCTCCGCCAGCACACCGGACAGGAGCCCCGCGGCCCAGCGGCTCAGCGCGAAGACGGCGCTCAGCAGCGCGAACTGGGTAGCGGCGTAGCGGCGCTGGCAGACCGACATGAGAAAAGCGAGGAACGCCGCCGTCCCCAGTCCCGCCGCGAAGTTCTCGAACAGTGCCGCCGCCGTGATCGGGCCCTTGCCCGCGTCCGCCGCCGCGGCCCCCGCGTAGCCCAGGCTCGACAGCAACTGGACCAGCCCGAGCGACCAGAGCCCGTGGAAGATCCCGATGCGGGTCGCGATCACGCCGCCCAGCGCGGCGCCCGCCAGCGTCGCCAGCAGCCGGCCCGTGGTGAGCGCGGCGATCTGGTCGAGCGAGAAGCCGCTCGCCACCCAGAACGGCTTGGTCATCGGATCCATCGCCGAGATGTCGAGCTTGAACAGCAGGGCGAACAGGACCACGCTCCAGATCCCCGGCCGCGCCAGCAGCGCGCGGATCGGCTCGGCGAGGGTCGGCGGCCTGGTCTCGCGCCGGGGCGACGGCAGCACCAGGGTCGTCGCGGCGAGCGCCGCGAACAGTCCCGCGCCCGCGATGAACGCCGCGCGCCAGCCGTACCGGGCTGCCACCCACACCAGCAGCGCGCTCGAGACGAAGCTCGCGCCGCGGTAGGCGCCGATCCGGACCGAGTTGGCGACGCCGAGCTCGCGCCCGTGGGTGGTCTCGATGGTGTACGCGTCGATCGCGATGTCCTGCGTCGCCGAAAGCGTCACGTAGAAGAGGAGGAGCAGCGTGAGCTGGCCGGCGTGACGCGCCGGGTCCGCGCCGGCCAGGACGGCCGTGGTCACGGCCAGTAACCCGAGGCACACCCGGATCCACAGCCGCCGGCTTCCGAGCCGGTCCACCAGGGGCGCCCAGAGGAATTTGAGCACCCACGGGAGGGACGCACCGGAGGCGAGCCCGATTCCGGCGAGGCTCATCCCCGACGCGGCCAGCCAGACCGGCACCGTTTCGGTGAAGAAGAAGTAGGGAACCCCGGACGCGAACGAGAGCGCCGCCAGCCACCCGAGCCGCGTGCCGAGCGGTGCCTCGGCGGGGTCGTTCAGAGCCAGACCGCGAGCAGGGCGGCGATGAGGCAGAGCACCACGGCCATGAGGAGGAGCGCGCGGCCCCGGCTCCCGAGGCTGACCATGGGAGGGACGGGGGCCGCCGCGGGCGCGACGG
>DASSBA010000200.1:0-25675 GCA_035699205.1 Gemmatimonadales bacterium | reverse complement strand
CCGCGAGTGGTGGGCGAAGACGGAGGCGTGCTCGGGTCTCCGCGGGAACTTCGATCGGGTCAAGTGGTCTGTCGTGACCGGCCACAGCTTTCCCTGCGCCAGCGGCCGGTGCGCGGGGCACTGGGAGCCGGGGCACGAGGTTTTCATCGCCGAGCAATGGCTGATGAACGAGATGGTGGTCCGGCACGAGATGCTGCACGATCTGCTCGAGCGCTCGGGCCATCCCGATCCACCCTTCGGCGACCCCTGCCCGCTCACCTGGGCCACCTGGCAGGGCGACCGCGTGCCGATGGACACCACTCCCGTCTTCTAGCCCGCCCCGCGGACGTCGTGGCTGCAGCGCGATGTGATCCCCATCCTACGCGCTCGCCGGTCCCCGCTGCCTAGGTTGCGGCACGCCGGGGAAAAGGCCCCGGCCCATTCGAGCGAGGCCCGCATGCCGCAGTCCCGCCGCCCCACCGATCCATCCGATGCGCTGCCGGAGTCCGGAATGGGCGGAGCCGGCGACGCCGGCGCCCACGGCCGCCATCCCGCGTCACACCCTGACGCCCCGCCCCGCGCCGACGAGACGGTCGGCGATGCTGCCATCGAGCGGCGGCATCACCACGACGAGTCCTACCGTGGGCCCGAGCGCCGCAAGGGGCGGCGCTAGGGCACCGGGCCCGCTCAGGCGCCGGCCTGCCCGTCCGCGACGTCGAACTGCCACAGGATCTGGAACAAGGGACCACTCCCTCCCGGTGCGGGGCCTCAGAACCCGTACTCGTCCAGGTGCGCCGCCCGCCAGCCGTCGGTGTATTGGACGCTTACGAGTCGGTCACCGTCGGCGCCGTGCGCCCGGGTGTAGCAGACGCGGGCCACCGACGCGCCCAGCAACGTGATCCCCTGCCCGGCAATCTGGTCGCATCCGAGCGGGATCCAGTCCGTGCCCGTGGATACGACCTCGCCCCAGCGTGTGCGTTCGGTTGCCGACAGGAACCGGCGCAGCGCCGGCGTCGCGCCGTCTCCCTCCCGGCCTTCGGCGATCCGGTGGAGCAGGCTGTCGGCCGGGATCGGCGGTGTCGGGCCGGGCAGTCGGCGGGCGAGTCGGTGCGGCGGCGTCAGCGACGGCTCCAGAATCCCGGCGACGGCGAGCGAGATGGCGTACGGCTTGGCCTGCTCGAGGTTCGCCAGGACGATGACCGTGAGGCCCGCGTCGGGGAATCGCTGCAGGCTCGTGCGGAAGCCCTGCCACGAACCGGTGTGGCCGATCCGGCGGCGGCCGCGCAGCCGGTCGAGCATCCAGCCGAAGCCGTACGGATAGCTGCCTCCGTCATTCAGCCGCACTGGGGTCCACGCGGCTTCGAGGTCAGCCGCGCTCAGCACCCGCCGGGTGTCGAGTCCGACGGCCCAGCGCGCCAGGTCGTGGACGGTGAGGTAGAGTGAGCCATCGGCCGTGGTGTTGAGCGAGGGCGAGACCCACTCCTGGTGCGCGAGCTCGCCCTGGACCAGCCGGTAGCCGTCCGCGCGGTGCGGTACGATGGCGGCCTCCGAGATCACGCGTGCGGTACGCATCCCGAGCGGATCGAACACACGCTCCCGGAGCCGGTCGCCATAGAATTCGCCGGAGACGCGGTGGATGATCACGCCGAGCAGCACGTAGCCGGTGTTGCTGTAACTCCAGCGGTCGCCCGGCCGGAACTGCAGCGGCAGGCCGGCCGCGAGGCGGACGAGCTGGTCTTCGGTGTAGTCCCGCCGCAGATCCACCACGCTGTCGGTGTAGTCGGGGATCCCCGACGTGTGGGTGAGCAGGTGTCGTATGGTGACCGAGTCCCACGCCGCGGGTCCCTCGGGCAGGAAGCGGCGGATCGGGTCGTCGAGCCGGAGCCGGCCGCTGTCGGCGAGCTGGAGCACGAGCGCCGCGGTGAACTGCTTGCCGAGCGAGCCCGATTGATACACCGTGCTGTCGGTCGCTGGGGCCCGGTCCTCGACGTCGGCGAATCCGTAGCCGCGGGCCAGCAGCAGGCGGTCGTTCCGGAGCACCGCGACCGAGAGCCCGGGGATCCGCTCGCGCCGCACTTCATCGCGCAGGTACCGGTCCACCGCGGCCAGGCTGCCCCCCGCCTGCGCGGCCGCCCCGGGCGGCGCACCCAGCGCGAGGGCGGAGGCTACCAGCGCCGGCAGGAGGCACCCCCGGCGCTGCATGCTAGGCCTCGGCGCGCCGCGGACGGCGGACGAGCTCGCCCCCGCAATTGGGACAGCGCTGGCCGAGCTGCACGGTGCAGGCGGGGCAGAAGGTGCACTCGTGGCTGCAGATGAACGCGAGGTCTGCGTGAGCCAGGCCGGTACGACACCGCTCGCAATGGGCGCGCATCTCCAGGCTCATGATCAGGCGCGGCCCCGGACTTTCGCCACCCACCAGCGAAGGCCGACCAGGAGGAAGCGCCAGTCGTGGAAGAACTCGGGCGGCTTTCCCTCCACGGCGTGGCCCACGAACTGGAATACCCACCCGGTCACGAACAGCGCCACCGCCGGCAGCCGGAGCCCGCGGACGAAGACGGCCGCGACCAGCAGCGGAATCGAGAGCGCGATCAGGGGGATGCCGAGGGTATGGCAGAGCCGGTTCACCGGGTGCTGGTGGCTCTGCCCATACTGCGCGATCCACTCCTCCCAGGATCGTCCGCCGAGCAGCGGCATGGTCAGCTCCCCAGCGCCGCGAGCCCGACGGCGGCGACCTCGCCGTCCTGGGACGACGCCATCCCGCTCACGCCGATGGCCCCGACTACCGTGCCGTCCACCCGGATCGGGACGCCGCCTTCGAGCCCTATCAGACCCGGAATCGTGAGCAGTGCCATGCGCCCGCCGACGATCCCGTCTTCCAGCGCCTTGGTGGGCCGGTGCAGCAACGCCGCCGTACGCGCCTTCAGGACCGAGATCTCGCGGCTGCCCGCCTGGGTACCGTCGAGGCAGTGGAACAGGATCAGCCCGCCGCCGGCGTCCACCACCGCCACGGCGACCGTCCAGCCGCGCTCGGCTGCGAAGCGCTCGGCCGCGACGGCCATGGCCCTGGCACCGTCGAGCGTGAGTGCGGGGACCGTGCGCAGGTGCGTCATGGCTCCCGTGCCCTCACGGGACGTACCGCGCGACCGCCATGGCGGCGGCGGCGAGCACGAGGAGCACGGCCGCCACGGTCGTGGCGCGCGCGAGCTTGCGCTGGAGGGCCTCGAGCGTGGCAACCTCGTCGGGCGCCGGGGGCCGGCCGGCCGCGTGGAGTCGCGCCGTCAACTCGCCGAGCTGCTTTCCTGCCGGGCTGTTCACGGCCATGCCGAGGATGACCGCGCTCAGCGCCAGCACGCCGCCCAGTCCGAAGACCTGCGCCTGGCCCGAGGCGAGCCAGGCCGAGGTGAAGCCCGCCGAATCCCGCCAGTAGAGCCCGATCCCGGAGAGCACCGTGAGGATGGCGACTCCCATCAGCCACAGCGGCAGGCGGCGCGCCTGGACGAGCTGCTGCATGATCGGCCCGCCCGCCGGGCCCGCCGCGCGCACGCTCGGCAGAAGGAAGCCGGCGAGGAAGACGACGGTGCCGACCCACAGAACCCCGCCCAGGACGTGAACGAGGCGAAGCAGATGCACGATTGCCGGATTGTCCATTGGACTCGGAAGCTCCAGGGAAAGGGTGTCAGCTCTGCGGTTCGATCGGCTCGACCACCACGGCGGTCCCGTAGCAGAGCACTTCGGTGACCCCCGACATGATCTCGGTCGCGTCGTACCGCACGCCGATGACGGCGTTGGCGCCGCGCCGTTGCGCATGGGCCAGGAGGATGTCGAACGCGTCGGACCGCGCCCGCTCGCACAGGGTCGTCAGCATCGAGATGTGACCGCCGATGAGGGTCTCGAGCTTGGCGCCGATGGTCCCGACCAGCGACCGGGAGCGGACCGTCACGCCGCGGACCACCCCGAGCGACTGCACCACGCGGTAGCCGTCCAGGGTGAACGCCGTGGACGTCATCTCTTCGTTCATGCGACCCACTCCCGGTCCAATATGACGACGCGGTTCACGAAGCGGTCGGTGATCCAGTGCGACTCCCGCCGGAGGCCCGCCTCGCGGAGGCCTAGCCGGCGCGGTCGATCGCGTCCGCGGGCACCTCGAACCGCTTCGAGAAGATGCGCACCCTGGCGATCGTACATCGGGTCGGGGTCGACCTCAAGGGTCGCGGGCAGTCCGCGGAACCGATACCTCCCGAGGTGGCGGAAGCCGAGCGCGGCGGGCGGCGGCTTTGAGCAGCATCCCACCCCGAATGGTGACGGTCGTTACGGCCGGGCGCGGGAGACCACGTATCCTATGCGAGGAAGGGCTTCCCGCGCACTACCTCCTGGGGGTCGATATGGCGAACCGCGGTGCTCCGCGGGGTCTGTTCCGCTACGGAATCGGGGTGTTGGTCCTCATCATCGTCGCGTGGATCATCTATGCCGTGGCGGGAGGCACCACCACTCCAGGGCCCAAGGCCGTCCTGGATTCAACGGTCGCACCGAAGGTGCAGCCGTAGCCTCAGCTCAACTGGTCCTCGATCGAGCAAGTCTGGGGTGTCGTGAGGTTGCCGGTGTGCCGCGTGGTGGCGGTTTCGATGAGGACGATCCAGCACTCCTCCCCGCAGACCGGATGGTGCTCCACGCCTCGGGGCACCACGCAGCACTCGCCCGGCCCGAGCTCGACGACGTGGTCGCGGAATTCGAGCCGCAGGCGGCCACGGAGCACCCAGAACAGCTCGTCCTCCTCCGCGTGGTGGTGCCAGGCCATCTCGCCCAGCAGCTTGGCGACCTTGACATACTGGTCGTTGACCTGCGCGATCACCTTGGGCGACCAGTGCCCGGTCACGCGCTCGAACTGCGCGAACACGTCGATGGCCTGCTCGACGGGGCGGAGTGCGTCGGCGCGCGGGCTCACGCGCAGACGACCCGGCGGTAGCGGATGCGCCGCGGACAATCGCGGGTTGCGTTCGCGAAGGCCACGGTGGTATCCGGGGCGGACGTGCTCTCGAATTCGGCCGGCGCTTGTCCGCCGCGGAGCCGGGGCCACTGCTCCAGGATCCAGGTTGGTCCAATCCCGCTCATCTGCATGCCTCCTCGCCGAGCGGCGTCGCGACGGCCTTGGCGATCCCGGAACTCCGGTCTAGCGTTCGACTCCACCTACGATGGAGTCGTGACCGTGCGAGCCGAAGAGCTGCGAGCCCTGCAGTCCCCCCTGAAGGACGAGTACCGCCGCGATCCCGACGCGGCGCTGGTGACGCTCCGGGCCACGGCGCAGCTCGATGACACGGCGGTGAGCTGCCACGTCGAGACCGGTCGAGCCCTCGTGGAGGCAGGGCTCCACCCCGCCACCGGCGGCACCGGACAGCTCGCATGCTCGGGCGACCTGCTGCTGCAGGCGCTCGTCGCCTGCGCCGGCGTGACGCTGCGGGCCGTGGCGACCTCGCTCGGGATTCCAGTCCGTGGGGGCACGGTTCGCGCCCAGGGCGATCTCGACTTCCGTGGGACCCTTGGCGTGAGCAAGGAGGTTCCCGTCGGGTTCCGCGCGATCCGGCTGGAGTTCGACCTGGACACCGATGCCGGAGCCGAGCAGCTCGCCAGCCTGCTCAAGCTGACGGAGCGCTACTGCGTCGTGCTGCAGACGCTTCGCGCGCCGCCGGACCTGGGTGTCGCCTACGCCGCGGCGGGATCCGGGCCCAACGCGTAGTGAGCGAGGACTCGACTCACCTGCCCCGAGTCGTCGAGCTCCATGCACTCCGCGCCAACGAGTCCCTGCACGCTATGATAGTGCAGCACGACGCTCCGGACCCCGGCGTACGCGCGATACAGCGTGAATCGCAGCTCCGGATACCGGTCGAGTGCCGTGCCCCAGTAGGCTCGCAGGCCCGCCTTGCCCCGCACGGTCACCCGGCCCGGCCCGAGCACGGACTCCACCAGCGGAGACGTCACCTCGACGTCTTCGGCATAGTGACCGAGAATGCGCTCGAGATCGTGGCTGTTCCACGCCGCGATCCATTCGAGCGCGAACTCCTGCGCCTCGGCCTCCGTCACCGCGGGACTACTCCACGACCACGGCCGTGCCGCTCGCGCTCACCATGAGCATTCCGCCACCCGAACCCATGCTGATGGTTTCATAGTCGAGATCCACCCCGACGACGGCATTGCCGCCCAGACGCCGGGCCTGATCCTGCATCTCCTCGAGGGCGAGCTGCTTGGCTTTCCGCAGCTCCTCCTCGTACGCGGCGGACCGTCCGCCGACGACGTCGCGGATGCCGGCGAAGAAGTCGCGGAAAATGTTGGCGCCGAGGATCGCCTCGCCGCTGACGAGGCCGATGTACCGGGTGATCTTGCGGCCCTCGAGGCTCGGTGTAGTGACGACGATCATGATCGGTGGCGCCTCCGGTGAATGCGCCAGTCCTCCAGCAGGAGGGCCCAGCGCTCGTGGTCCCGCCAGCGTCCTCCCACCTTCAGGTACCGGGTCGAGCATCCCTCGCGCCGGAAGCCGGCCCGCCGGATGAGCGCCAGGGACGCCGTGTTGCCCGGCTGGATGTTGGCTTCGATGCGGTGCAGCCGCAGCCCGCCGAACGCCAACCGGAGCATCAGCCCCAGCGCTTCGGTCATGTAGCCCTGACCCTGGTAGGGCGCGCCAATGTAGTACCCCAGGTACCCGCTCTGGAACACCCCGCGCACGATCTCGGTCAGGTTGACCGCGCCGATCAGCGCATCATCGTCGCGGCGCCGGATCAGCCGGCAGGCGGCTGACGGCGACCGGCTCCGCTCGAGGTACCGGGCGAAGGCCACGGGGGTGGCCGGGCTGTCGAACCATCCGGCGAACGCATCCCGGCTGGCTCCGATGAGGGCGCACCAGGCGGTCTCGTCGCCCGCGACGGGCGGTCGCAACTCGACGCGGAGCGGCATGTATCCGAGGCCCGCGCGGTCAGCCGCACGGCAGGCTGAGCGGTTGGCCGGGCACCGGCCACCGCAGCCGCGCGGAGAGACCCGCCGCCGCGAACGCCTGGTCGAGGTCGTCCCGCGATTCGGAGAAGTGCGCCCAGCCCTCGAAGTGCAGCGGGATGATGAGCGCATCGCCGAACGCGCGAGCCGCGGCCGTCGGACCGCCGATGTAGGTCAGCCGCAGCGCGCCGGCGCTCACGAGGCCGGAACATCCGGCGGAAGCGGCGTCGCCGCCTGCGCGCCGACCACGGTGGTCCACGGTCGCACCCGCCAATGCCGCACCAGGCCGTGCCGCACGTATGGATCGTCGGCCGCGAACCGCTCTGCCGCCCCGGGACGGTCCCCCTGGAACAGCAGCACGGCGGCGTCCACGGGGTCGGCAAGCGCGCCGCCAAGCACGAGCTCGCCGCGCTCGACGTACGCCCGGGCGTGAGACAGGTGGGCGGCCCGATGTGCCTGACGCCGAGTCAGGTAGTCGTCCACCACATCGTAGAAGAGCAGGTAGTGCATGGGCCCGTTCCTTTACTGCCGGCCGAAGTGCCAGTCCGTGAACATGCCGACCCAGACCATGATCCCGGAAACCAGGAGATACACGAATGCGGTGGCCTCGTCGCCGATGAGGCCGCGGAGCCAGCGCGCCTTGTAGTTCTCCCAGAACCACCAGGGGCGGGCGACGGTCGCGAGGGCGAGGAATGCTCCGAGTCCCACCCAGAGGGCGCGGTCCCGCCCCCAGCCGAACGCTTCGGCGCCCAGCCACAGGCCGGCGAACGACAGCAGCGAGATCCCCATCAGGATCAGCCCGCCCCGTCCCCGGCTGCGCTCGGTGCGCACCGGCGTGGACACCTCCTCGCCTCGCCACGCGCGGGCGGCGAGGACGAAACAGGTGAGGCTGATGAGGGTGAACGCGATCACCAGGGCTCGCATCGGGGGCTCCGGATCAGCGCGGGCGCGGGGGGCTTAATATTCGCGAAGCTCGCACACGAGGTGATGCATGCACGTATTCCGGCTCCCCGCCCTGCTCCTCAGTGTGATGACGGCGGCCGCGTGCGCGTCCAATCCGTCGCCCGACACGCCGACCGGAGCCACCGTGATCGTGGACAACCGGTCCTCCCTGACGATGGACGTCTATCTGCGGCGGCGGGACCAGCCGCCCACCCGGCTCGGCTTCGCGCCCGCGAACGAGACGACGCGGTTTGCCATCTCGCCCGCACTCAGCGCCGGCGCGGGCCTGGTCCGCTTCGAGGCCCGCCCCTCGCTCGGCGGGGAGCCCACCTCCAGCGACCTGCTCTCGGTCGCGCCGGGCGACGAGCTGAGCTGGGTGATCCCGGCCCAGTAGGTGGCCGCTGGTGCCCGTCATCGTCGTACGCTCAGCACCACGACCGCCGCCACGCACGCCACGGCGAGGATTCGAAGCGTGAGCAGCAGCCCCCGCGGCGCGCCCATCACGCCGGCGAACACCAGCCCCGTCATGACCACCAGGCTCGCGGCCATGCACACCAGGCGCCACCCTTCGCGCCGCCGGTGTCTGGTCAGCCGGTCCTGGTCCACCGCGGTGCCCGGCGGCAGCAGCTCCCGCAGGCGCCGCCATCGGCGATATCCGTGCTGGAGGACGAGCACGCTCAGTACCGCGAAAAAGACGAAGAGCGCCCACCACGCCCGGAAGTCGCGCAAGTGGCAGCGTCAGACGGCAGCCCGCCGAAACGCTGTGCGCGCCGCCGGCGTGAGCAACAAGGCAACCGCCACGCCCAGGCAGACGAGCGAGGCCGCGACCAGGAGTTGAAAGCCGCTGGGCGGGAGCCAGTAGAGATCGCCGCTCTGGACCACGAGCATCGTGACGGCACCGGTGGCGAGCCAGAAGATCCCCAGCACCAACCCGAGTACCCAGGCCCAGCGAGCGCCGCGGAGGAGGCCCCAGGCAATCAGGCCCGCCCCCACGAGATGCACGAGCGCGCGGATCAGGCCGGGCGGTGATGTCCATCCTGCGCTCCGCAGGATCACGGCGGCGTTCAGAAACGCGCTGGCTCCGTACACGACAAAGAGCGCGGCCGCGGCCTTGACGCTGCCGGGGACGACCCCGGCCCTGCCCGTGGTGTGCCGGCCGGTGGGCATGGTCCGGTCATCAGCCGCGGTGCTTGTAGTACTGCACCGCTCGCTCATGCTTTTCGGCCGCCGCCCGAGTCTTGAAGGTGCCGAGATTGCGTCGTTTGCCGGTTCGGGGATCCTTCTTCCTGGAATAGAGGCGGTACGCCCCCGAGGCGAGTTTGCGAATCATATCGGGAAGCCCTCCGGCTGGTTGTCCGACTACGTGCCCTCGGCGCACCGCCTGCAGTCGAGCGTCGTGCCGAGGCGCCCCGCCCGACCTTCCGGCGTGGTGACCCACGGCCGGACCTGCCAGGGCGGATCGTGGCGCACGTGCTGGGTATGCCCGCACTCGAGTTCCGCGACCCAGTGGTGCTCGTCGTCCTGATGAAATCCCACGATCCTCCGCTTCAT
This sequence comes from Gemmatimonadales bacterium, assembly GCA_035699205.1. Lineage (GTDB taxonomy): Bacteria > Gemmatimonadota > Gemmatimonadetes > Gemmatimonadales > GWC2-71-9 > CAVVWJ01. The sequence goes on along the minus strand of DASSBA010000200.1, from coordinate 16,225 downwards.
GCCGCCCCGCCTCAAACCGCGGGGCTCCCGGTCAGGCGCAGCCAGGTCCGGAGCGCCGCCCATTGGGCCACTCCGATCGCGCCGCCGGTCAGGCCGGCGGCTGCCGATTCGCGCGTCAGCAGAAACTGCGCATTGACGAGTTCCGCGGCCACACCCGCGCACAACCCCGCCAGCACGAACGGCCACACCGCGAGCGGCGCCGACCGCCGGCCGAAGGCCACCAGGCAGACCGCGTAGACGAGCACGCCGCTGCCGATGGTGAACCCCAGGCGCGGCTCCCGCACGGCCGCCTTGTACCACAGCACCATGGCCCCGATCATCAGGACGACCGCCGTCGTGCCCAGCATTTCGACGCTGGTGAGCCACGCCGGCGGTCCGCTGCGGCCGGTGGTCATGAAGCCGGCTCCGATAGCCGCTTGCGGTAGGCGTGCTGGGTCTTGACCTTCACGTAGCCCAGCCGTTCGTAGAAGGGATGGGACTCGGACCGCTTCACGTTGCTCCGCACCGCCACGAGCGCGAGCCCGCGCGCTCCCGCCCAGGTCTCGACGGCGGCCACGAGCAGCCGGCCGATGCCCCGCCCGCGGTGCGCCGCGTCCACGACCAGTCCCAGGATCTCGCACCGCCGTCCGGACTCGAGCAGCTCCTGCTCCGCGCCGTGGAGCCACCCGACGACGCGGCTGGCAGGTACCTCGGCCACGAAGATGACGTCGTCGGCACGCTGCAGCAGACGCTCGAGACGCGCCGTGATCGTCTCCGCTGCAGCGGGGTATCCCAGGGCGCTGCTGAGCTCCGCGAGCCGAACGGCATCCTGGATGGCCGCCCGACGGATGATCGGACCGCCGGCCGCTCGGACCCCCTCGGTCGTGACCCCCGGCGCGGTCAGGCGGCCTGCCCCGTGCGGTCGGCGATGGTGGCCTGCAGTTGCGCCGCGGCCTGCTGCACGTCGGGCCACTCCGGATATCCCGATCCCACCGATCCCGCGCTCAGCTCGTGCGTCAGCGAGCGGCACATCTCGGCCGCGCGCCTGAGCCGAAAGCGCTCAGCGACGGCCCGCGGCTCTTCGGTCCCGGCAGCGGTCAGGAGACTCCAGACCCGCAGCCGGATCTCGTCCACCAGGCTCTTGAACTCGGGCAGGCCCTCCGGAGCCACCTCCCCCGCCTCGAGGCGGGTCTCCAATCCCTGGAGGATGGTGCGCATCCTGGAGAGCTCGTCCTGCACGCTGGGCGACACGGAATTGCCTCCTCCGCAAGGGTTGGCGCCGGGATGCATTCGATCCGGAGTGCCTTTCAGCCTACCTTCCGCACCGGCGCGCCGAAAGGGGCGGCGCCCGCCGGTGGCCCGGCATTCACGCTTCCAGCGAGTTGAGCGGCACCATCGTCTCGAACGGCTCATAGACGAAGGCGAGACTCTCGTCAGTGAGCAGCCAGCGGCGGGCGAGGAGCGCCCGGACAGCGCGCCGGGCCGCCTCGCGCAGGCCCGGCGGCAACCGCAGGGATTCCAGGCGTGCGTCGAGCTCCACGAGAAGCGACTGCACGCGGCTCCGGTCCGGCTGCGGTGCGTTGCCGAGCGCCGCCTCGACGTTCGACCAGGCGCTCAGATAGGGATCCCGGTCGAGGATGGGCGGGACCGCCGGACGCAATTCGGCGCTTCCCAGCGTGGACAGGCGCTCGACGAACCGGCGCGCCGCCGCGGCCTCGGCCCATGCGATCTCCCAGGTCATGTCAGCCCTTCACCATCGCCATCGGCCTCACCCACGCTGGAGCTGGTCCAGGAGACGCTCCGCGAGCTCCTGCCGCCTCACCAGCGTGTGCCGCAGGTCGTGCTGCTCGGTCCGCGCGATCTCGCGTTTGAGCTCCGGCAGGTAGGCCTCGAAAAGCTCGCGGAGCGTCTCGGGCTCCCGATCGGTAAGGACGAGCTGCATGGATCGATCTCCTGTTCTGGTGGTGCCGGACGCCGCGGCTCAGGCCGAACCGAGCGCCGACTGCGGCAGGTGGACGTCCCGGTACCTGCCCGGGATTTCACAGTGTAGACCCCCCGCGGCCCGTCCGAAGGAACCCTTCCTTTGCCAGGCGGTACCGCCAGTCCGCTGCCAGAGCGGGGCACCGCACCAGCAGCCTTGCCTCGTGCGGGTCCCGTTGGCGGTTGGCCATCGCGAGCGCGGCCCGGCGCACGCTCAGATCGGGGTGCGGATGCGCGACCACGGCGACCTGCGCGCCGGATTCGAGCGTCCCCTCGGTGAGGACGCGGAGGTACCAGCCGGACCGGCCGGTGAGGCGGACGCGCTGGACCAGGTCGTCCCGCCGATTATGCCAGGCGAGGCGGTTGCATGGGCTCCGTGGCTTGCTGACCTCGAGCAGCGCGTCGCCGATCCTCCACTGATCGCCCAGGCAGACCGTTTCCTCGTCCGCGCCGGTGATGGTCAGGTTCTCGCCAAAGCTGCCTATCGGCACTTCGGCACGGCCCCACTCCGCGCGCCAGAGCGGGTAATGCTCGGCCGCATAGGCGAGCACCGCCTGCTCGGGACCGCCGTGCGCCCGGTGGTCCGCGACTTCATCGGCCGCGAGCCCCCGTGTCCCGAGCCGGACGGGTCCGGACACCGGCGCCTTGCCGATGGCGCTGGTGAAGACTTCGTGCGCCGGGTCGTCGGCCCCCGGAATCACGTAGGTCTTCGGCCGGCCGACCCGCAGTGAGATCAGCCGAATGAGCCCCACGGCTCAGGCGTGATCCGCGACGGCCGTCACGCCCTCGTGGCGTGCGCAATGCGCGCAACAGTAGAACGTGTCCTTGGCCTCGATTCCGTGGCCGAGAATCCTGCAGCCGCAATGGCTGCAGATCGGGGCCAGGCGGTGGATGGCACACTCGAAGCTGTCGAACGTATGCGTCTGGCCCGCCGCGACGACCTGGAAGGAGAGATAGTAGTCGTTGCCGCAGACTTCACACTGAGCCATGGGGCCCTCCTCGAGCCGGGGCGGCCCGGCGCCGCCCACCCTCGAAGAGTGGCCGACACGCCGCGCCGGCGCCAGCGCAGGCCGCAGGTGGCGGCGGCAGCCCGCCGGGGTCATCCACCCCCCGGGGCACTTCACCTTGCGCACCCCGGTGCCTACGGCTCAGGTAGAGGTGCAGCCGTGGTGTGCGGGCCGAGGTCGAGTCCCCGCATCGCGGCCACCGCCACCTCCCAGGCGCCCTCGCAGCAGAGCCCCCGGACCGCGGCATCCTCGTACGCGTCGAGCGCCGCGTGCACCAGGGCGGCACGCACCCGCTCGGCCAGACGTTGCTGCTCGCCGGAGGTCTTCCCCGCGTTCTGGTTCATGAGGTGGACTCTACGGGGTCTCGTCGCCGGATCAAGGTTCGGGGGCCGCGACCATCGCCCGGCCCCGTGCATCGTATGGGTACCCATATTTCCTGGAGGGTCGCATGCAGCTCGTTCTTTTCGCCGGCCTGAGCACCGCGGCAGCGGTCGCGTTGGCGGCTTCCGGCACACCCGCGCGCGCGACGGCCCCGCTCACCGCTCCCACCGACAGCGCCCTGGCGGCCCGAATCAGCGGCACCTGGACCGGCCACCGCACCAGTTCCCTGTCGAAGGCCTCCGAGCCGGTGAAGCTGACCTGGAGCGCGGCCTCGGACGGCGGGGTCGAAGGCACCATGTCGGTGCGGCGGCAGCCGTCCTTCCCCGTCAACGTCGTCTGGACCTCCGACACCGCCTTCATCTTCGAGTCGGCGCCGCACCCGAGCAACGTGCTCGACGAGCAAGTGGTCACCCGCGGCGTCGTTCACTTCAAGGGCGACTCGCTCAAGGGGACCTTTGATGCCCGCCCGACCACGTACAAGGGCAGGACGCTGACCGGCAGCTTCATGGTGGGCCGGTCCTCCTGATTCCCGGACCGCCGTAGCTGAGACGGCCGCCGCGAACCGTGGCCGCCGACGTGTACGGGTGCCCCACGGCAGATCGGGGGCCGAGTATGTGAATGACGTCGAAGCCGAGCCAACGGAGTACGTCGGCGATGAGCCCCCGGTGGCAGCGCCACCACACCGCCTCCGCGCACATGACCGCGGTCCGGACTCCGCAGGCCAGGCTCACCAGCTCGACGAGGCCCTCCGCAAACGGCTCGGTCTCCAGGTAATCGGCGTATCCCCGAAAACTGAGGTTGCGCCACGCCGTGTTGGCGGAGTCGGGCAACGGGCGCCGCCGGCCCCCCAGCTGCGGGAGCCAGAGGTACTCCAGTCCATGGGCGCGGAGGCCCGCGGCCAGCTCCGCGCTTCCGAACTGCGGCAGGCGGCGTGAGCCGGGGTGCCGGCGCACGTCCGCCACCGCCTCGATGCCGTACTCGACGAGGAGCGCGAGGAATTCTTCGGCGGTGCGCGTCGAATGCCCGATCGTCCATACGCGAACGTCCACACGCCCTCCGGTCGCCTAGAACGTCGTGGTCTCCTCCTCCGCAATCAGGAAGACCGGCGCTCCCCCGCTCGAGATCGAGATGGCGTGCGCCACCGCGCGCTGCGCCGGTTCGGCCGAGGCGGCCGCCTGCAGCGTCTGGAGGGACGGGAAGTGCAGCTCGGCGATGCGAGCGTACGGAGCCGCCCCGCCGTCAGCCGTACCGGTAATCCTGGAGGCGACGAATTTCGTCATGCCCTTGAAATTCGCCGGGGTCACCATTGGTGAATGCTCGTCGCGATACGCTCGCTCGAAGGCCGCCGAGTCGCGCGGAGTCGGGTAGAGCACGACCAGCTTGGCTGCTGCCATGATGCCTCCACTGCTTGATGGGTGATGACACGCTAACGTGGCGGTCGGCTGCCAGCGACGATCGGAGTGGGCCGGAGCCCCGAGGCGAATCGCCGGACCTCCGTGAACGCCGCCGCCAGGTCGGGGAGCTGATGGCTCGCGTTCAGTCCGCTCGGATTGGGCAGCACCCAGACTTCCGTTGCCGCCGTCGGCTCCGGCTGGCGCCCCATCCGGGCCCGAGGGCGCTGGAAGGCCGAGCGGAACGCGCCGATCCCGAGTACGGCGAGGCAGGCCGGCCGGTAGCGGCGGAGCTTTCGCGCCAACCGCTGCCGGCCCAGGCGCAGCTCGTCCGCGCTCAGCTCGGCCGCCGTGGCCGTCGCCCGCGCCACGAGATTCGTGATGCCGAGGCCGTGGGTGAGCAGGAGCCGCTCCTCCCAGGGTCGCAGCAGGCGGTCGGTGAAGCCGCTCGCGTGCAGGGCCGGCCAGAAGCGGTTCCCCGGACGGGCGAAGTGGTGACCGGTGGCCGCCGAGTAGAGTCCGGGGTTGATCCCGCAGAAAAGTATGGTCAGTCCCCGGGCGATGAGGTCCGGAACCGCTCGGCCTGCCGCCGCCGCGACCTCGGCCCGGGTCGGTCGATGTTCCGTCCTGCCCTCCGATCCCGTCCCAGCCGGAGAAGTCATGCTGCCGCCGGACTGCGACCACCGCGAGCGCCTCACCTGTGGTCTGGCTCACGGACGCGGCCTCGCTCGCCGCTGGCCATGGCACTTCTCGACCTGGCGTCAGGCAGCCGGCTCGGGCAACCGCCCGTGCTTGAAGAGATGGTACCATACCGGCCGCTCGGCCGCGCTGAAGATCTGCAACTCCTCGAAAATCTCCCGGGCAAACTCCGTCGGCCCTACCCCGCTCGCCGTAATGAGGCCGCGGTCCCGAACGGCCAGCGCGTCGACATATCGTGACGCCCCCGCATACTCCGGAACCAGGCGTTCGAGATAGCCGAGCTCATTACTGGTGTGTGCGTGATCGTCCAGCCACCCTGCCCGGGCGAGGGCAACGGTTGCCCCACAGATCGCGGCGACCGGTACTCCAGCCTGGTGCAGCGTCGTGAGGACCGCCTCGAGTTCCCCCCGCGGATACTCGCCCTCCCACAGATCACCGCCCGGCAGAATGAGGAGCCGGACGGTCGCCGGATCCGCGTCGCTGAGGGATCGATCCGGCACGACGCGCAGCCCGCCCATCGACCGCACCGGTGCCGAGCTGAAACCGAGCGTCACCACGTCCAGCCCGCCGGAGCGACGAAGCTCGGCCAGGGCGAAGGCCGGCTCCCAATCGGCGAAGCCGTCGAAGACAAGCACATGCACGGCGGGCGTCATCTGGTTGTCATGACCTCCAGGGTGGGGGCCGCCTGCGCCCGATGCGACAGAGCGTCCGCCGGTCAGCCGGGCGGCCGGGCGGCGAGCTTCCGGCGAGCGCCGAGCCGCGTCAACCCGACCACGCTCACAAGCGCCCAGGTCCCCTCCAGCAGAATGAACCCGTACTGCCGGCCGATCACGGCGACCACCGTGAGCATGGCGGAGCCGATCAGGTTCATGAGCTGGTAGGCCGCCGTGTCCGGTGGGAGCTTTCCCAATTGACTGCCGGCGAAGGGGAGGAGAATGAGCAACGCGCCGACCAGCGAGACTAGTTGAAGCATGATCCACCCCGGCTCAGCGCGACCACCGTCGAAAGCGCACGTCGGCCGAGCTCTCGGAGATCGCGGGCGAGGCTCGGCCCGATGCCGGGGAGCGCCAGGAGCTCATCTCGTTGCCTGCGGGTGGACGGCATCATGCCTCGCCCCGGATCAGAACTGCGTGGGATAGAGGGCGCCACTGCCATCCATGTCGCCCGTGTCGGCATAGGCCAGCGGTTGTGACGCGCGATCCAGGATCAGGCCGTCGACGACGCGACCCAGCACCAGCTCGTGGTCGCCGCTTCGCGTGTTCCCGACCAATGCGCAGTCCAGGTATGCGAGCGCCTCCTCCAGGATGGGCGCGCCATTGTGCCCCGGCCGCCAGCGCAGGCCGACCAGCTTGTCCACGTCCCTTCCGGACCGGGTGCCGAACCGCCGGGCGAGATCGAGCTGTCCCCGCTTCAGCACGTTCACCACGAACCCGCCGCCACCCCGGAGGAGCGGATACGAAGCGTTGGCCGGGTTGATGCTCAGCGCCAGCAGCATCGGCTCGAACGACACCTGCATGACCCAGGCGGCGGTGAAGCCATCCCGCTCGCCGGCGCTGGCGACGCCCACCACGTAAACCCCGAGCGTCAATCGGCGGAACAGCGCCGGGATCTCGGGCGTGCCGCCGGTCACGAGAACGTCTGCGTCACGATGGCGCCCCTTGATGGCAGGTCAACTCGGCCGCGGCTCGAACAGCTCGATCGGATTGCCGGCCGGATCCTCCAGCAGGATCTGCCTGCCCCCGACGCCGGTAACGATGTCGTTGCGGAAGCGTGCCCCGGCTCTGCGCAGTGCCTCGACCTCACCGGCCAGATCGCTCACCTCGAGCTGGATGCGGTTCCAGCCGCCGGGCTCGGGCCTTCGTCCGTCGGGCATCGGCTGGGCACCTCCGCCGGGGCCGGTGGGCGCGCTCAGCAGCAGCCGCAGGTCGCCGCGCGAGAGCATCGCGAAGGGCGGAGCCGGATGCATGTCCAGGTGGAAGCCGAGCTGCCCGGTATAGAATGCGATTGCCTCGTCGACGTCGTCGACGATGTAGCGCACGCTGACGGTTGCCATCCGATTCCTCCTGGTGGCTGCGGCCCCGATCAGGCAATTCCCGAGCGCGTGGGGGACTCCTCCGCGCCGTGCGGGAGCTTTCGCTCGATGCGCCGATCGGGAACCAGCCACACCAGGGCCACGAACACGTATATGGCACCCGCGATCCATTCGCGCAGGAACGCCGCCGGGATCGCGATAGCGTAGCATAGCGGCGAGAGCTTCCCCTTCCAATCGCGTCCGACCGCCGCCGCCAGTGCCGACTCGGGGCCCTGCTGGGTGACGATCGCGCGCTGCAGGATCTCGTAGGCGATCGCGGCCAGGAGCAGCACCACCCCATAGAGCGCCGTCGGGGCTGGTGCGAAGTGGTTCTCCCCCATCCAGCCGGTGACGAACGGCACCAGCGACAGCCAGAACAGCAGGTGCAGGTTGGCCCACAGGATGGTGCCGTTCACCCGCTTGGTGACGTACAGCATGTGATGATGGTTGTTCCAGTAGATGCCCAGGTAGACGAAGCTCAGCACGTAGCTCAGGAACACGGGGATCAACGGGCGCAGCGCGGCCGGCTCGACTCCGTGCGGCACCTTCAGCTCCAGCACCATGATGGTGATGATGATGGCCAGTACGCCGTCGCTGAACGCCTCGAGCCGTGCGGGGCCCATCGAGCTCGTCCTACTGGTCCAGATGCTGGGGCCGCGGCGCGCCCAGACTGGCCACCTCGTGGCCGGACGCGCTGAGCACGGCCACCCGGGGGTCCCCGTTCAACCGGAGGGCCGCCACCACCCGGCCGCGGTCATCGAGCAGCGTCAGCACGACTCCCGCGCTGTCGGCCGCGAGGGTGGCCTGGCGGACTCCCTGCGAGTTCACCAACTCCACGCGCTGGGCCTGGATCGCTCCCGGAGCATCCGCGGCGAAGGCGACCAGCGCCGCCGCGCCGGCGATCAATGCCAGCGCGCCCAGCGGCCGCGGGAAGCGCTGCCGGTGCTCGAGTCGGGTCAGCCGGGCCAGCAGGTCGTCCGGATTCAAGTCGGGGCGGGTCATGAAATGCTCCAGTGGTGGGAAGAGCCGGGGATGCGCGGGGCACCTTCACCCCGGCGTGTCCCCGCCGAGCCGAAAGGTGAACATCACGGGAGGGTCCGCCATGTCGGTGCCGCCGACGGCTTCGTAGAGCCGGACCGCGGGCCCATTGGCCGCGCTCGTGAGCACCCACGCCTCGCGGCAGCCGAGCTCGCGCCCGCGCGTGAACAGCGCGCGCAGGAGCAGCCGGCCAAGACCCCGCCGCTGGTGCGACGGCGCGACGCCCACCTCGTTGATCCAGAGCTCCGCCGGCTTGTCGGGATGGACATAGTGCACGGCGGAGGCGAAGCCGACGACCGAGCCTGCCTCGAGGGCGACCGCGAGGTGGTGCCGTGCGTCCTGCAGGAATTCCCGGGTCAGCGCGGGATCGACGTCGTGGTCGAACACGCCGGGAGCGACGTGCGCCAGCACGGCCTCGTCCTCGCGGCCCAGGATCCGGATCTCTACGCTCAGGGGTGACCTCGCTCGATTCGCCGGCGGTCGGCCCGCCTACCTCCCCAAGGTAACCGGCGATTTCGATCTCGGCGATCGCGCTCCCCGGGTCCCGAGCCGCGCACCTCGCTCGGGGTGACTCGGGGCGCCTTCAATGCCCTGCCGCATGGTGATCGCCGCGCTGGAAGGCGAGAAACGCGTGGATCGCCCGCACCGCGGCCGAGTCGGTGGTTTGCAGCCGCACCATGCCGCCTCGCGGAAGCGTGTCCATGAAGTACCGGATCAACCGGCGGCGGGGAGCCGAAAGTCCCCGGTCGCAAATGCGCGAGCGATCTGCTGCAGGTGCGTCCGGATCGTTGCCGTCCCCGCACTGTCGGCCGCGTCCCGCTGAAGCACGATCCGGCCGCCATCGGCGAGCGATTCGAAGATGTGCGTGGAGGTGTACTGGTCGACGCCCATGGCGACCTGCCCCCGCGCCTGGACACCGGCAAAGGTCGTATCCCGCGCCGCGGCCGCCCGGCGAAGTGTCGCGGGTTCGGGGCGGCAGGCGACCGATGCAGCGACCGCACCGACGAAGAGATGGCGCAGCACGCTCCGACAGGACCCGCTCACGAGCGCGGCACGTCGTGGTCCGTCAGCACGGGCATGAAAGGCACCCAGGGTCCCACCGCTTCCCGATACTGCTTGGCCAGCACGCGCGCGACCTGGGCCAGGTGCCCCAGATCATGAACCACCCAGGCGGCGAGCAGCTGGCGGAGGGTAACGCGCCCGAGGGTCGGATGAGTGCCCGGGAGTTCCAGCTCGGCCGGCGTCAGCTCCCAGGAGCGGAGCAGCTCCACATTGGCGGCCCGCAGCCGGGCGAATTCGGCGAGCAGCGAGCTCAGCGAGCGGGTCGCGTTCCTGGCCCGGTGCCGGAATCGGTCATAGGGCTCGAAGCGGGGGTCCGCGCCTCGTGCGAGGATGATCCGCGCGCGCGGGATCCAGTCGGTCTCCTCGCCGTCGATGAGGTGCCCGACCACATCGAAGGGGCTGAATGTCTCGGGCCCTTCGGTGCCCCGGACCCATGGCTCGGCCAGTCCGCCGAGCAGCTCGCCCAGGACGGCGGGCGTCCGCCCGAGCACATCCGTCGACACCTCGAGATCAAAATGCATGAGGTCCCTCTGGCCCCCGCCCAGGGCCTCAGCGCAGATCGAAGATGTAATGGTTCATCTGCTCCAGCGTGGCCTGCTGCTCGCTCACCTTGTGCGCGAGGACGTCCCGGATCGTCACCACGCCCCGCAATCCAGTCGCATCTTGCACCGGTACATGCCGGACGCCCTGGCTCGTCATCAGCGCAGCGCAGTCGTCGATGCTCAACTCGGGTGGGCAGGTGATCACGGGGGCGCTCATCACGGCGGCCACTCGAGTGGTCGCCGGATCGAGCCCGGGCGCCACGACCCGCCGCAGCACGTCCCGCTCGGTGAAGATGCCGGCCAGCTGGTCACCATCGAGCACGACCACGCCGCCGATGTTTCGTCCGTTCATGAGGTCAGCCGCATGCAGGACGGTGTCCGCTGGGCAAACCGCGATCACTTCGTGGCCTTTCAGCGCGAGTAGATCATGGAGGGTAGCCATGGCACGCTCCGACGGGAGGGATGCTCCAGTCTACGGTTGCGGCCGGCTCGGCGCCACGTCGGGGATGTAGCGGGCCGGCCGCCCCACCGCTACGTCTCCCGACGGCCGGGAGGCCGCTCTCCCTCGCGCGCTTGACTGAGTAACCGCTCCGCAAAATCGAGCCGCTCCTGCAGCTCGCCCAACTCCCGTCGCACTTCCCCGGCCTCGTCCCGAAGGGCCGCGATCTCCACCTCGCTCCCCGGATCGAGGGCGCCCGTCCGCAGCTCCGGCAGCTCATGCCGGATCCGGCTCTGCGCCCAGAGCCCGAACCCCAGCGCTAGACCCGCGTGGACGGTTGCATGCCAGGGTTCGCCCGGCTGCGCCGCGAACCAGACGGCCGCCAGATTGCCGCCGGACAGCACCACCAGCACCGCATTCCAGAAGCGCGTCTTGGGAGCCACCTTGGAGCCTCGCCGGGTCGGTCTGAGGACAGACTGCTGAGCCGCAAGCGACCAGTGACAAGCTACGAACTTATTCCCGGGCGCGACATGGGATGCCGCCGCGCCGACGTGCTCGAGCGAGTGCGGCGGAGAGCACGCTCGGCCTGGTCCGCAGCACGATGCCGTCCTCGGACCACCTCCTCCTATACCCGCCGTTAGATTCCAGCCATGACCCAGCCGTCCCGACCCGAGGCCTGGCTCCGCGGCCCCCTGCCCGACGTTCCGCCCCCACTCATGCCGGCGGCCCACGCGCTCATCCAGGCCCGCGAGGACATCGCCGCCGCCGTGGATGGCGCGGACCCGACCGATCTCTGGGCCCGCCCCGGCGGGGCCGCCTCGGCCGGGTTCCATCTCCGGCACCTGGCCGGGAGCCTCGACCGGCTGCTCACCTACGCACGAGGCGAGCGACTGACCCCGGAGCAGCTCGCCGCGCTCCGCCTCGAAGGCGAGCCGGGCGCGACGATCGCCGAGCTGGCGGCGGGCGCCGATGCCGCGATCGACCGGGCGCTCGAGCAGCTCCGCCGTACTCCGCCCGACTCGCTGGGCGAGATCCGTCCGGTCGGACGCGCGGCGCTCCCTGCCACGGCGCTCGGCCTGCTCGCCCATGCCGCCGAGCACACCGCCCGGCACACCGGGCAGCTCATCACGACGCTCAAGATCGTCCGCGGACTCCGCACCCCGCCCGCGACCTGAGCGCGGAGGCACCATGGCCAACGACGCGCTCGCCGTCTATCTGAACGACCACCTCGCCGGCTCGGTGGCGGCGCTCGAGCTGATCGAGAGTCTTACCGCGCACGAGCACGGCCGGCCGCTGGAGCAGACGCTCCTCGGACTCCATCGGGACATCAGCCAGGATCAGGAAACCCTGCGTGAACTCCTCGCCCGGCTGGAAGCCGATGAGAGCACGCTCAAGCGCGCGGCGGCGTGGCTCACCGAGAAGGCGGCCCGGGTCAAGCTGGCCCTCGCCGCGCGGGAGCACCCGGCGCTGGCGCGGCTCGAGGGGCTGGAGTCGCTCGCCCTCGGCATTCAGGGCAAGGCGGGGCTCTGGCGTGCGCTCGCCGAGGTGGCACGCGACGAGCCAAGGCTCGCCGGACGCGAGTACGGCCTGCTGGAGACCCGCGCGATCGCCCAGCACGCGCTGGTCGAGCGCGCGCGAGTCGCCGCCGCGCGCGAGGCGCTCGTGGGTGAGGCAGGAACGGAGGCGAGCGGAGGATGAGAGCGTACTGGACCGTGCGGGCCCTGCGAGCGACTGCTGCGCCGGTTCGACGCACCGCCCGGCATTGCGACCTGCCCCGGGCTCGGAGGGTCGGAGGTCAGAATGAATGAGGCCGGTGAAAGGAAGACGCGCATGAACGCTCGACCCATTCACGCGGCGGTCGCGGCGGCCGTGCTTGCATTCCCGAGCGCGGGACCCGCCCTCGCGCAGACCGCCGCCGACTCCGCGGCGAGCGCCGCGACCGGGGTCTATCCCGCCCGGCCCACGGCTCCGGACTCGGGACGGCCGGCCGGGGACAGTGCCGGCAGCGTGCGGAGCGACTCCGCCGGCGTCCGGGCTGTCGCTGGCGACGGACCGCGCGCCGATACGGCGGTTTCCACCGGGCCGCTCGTGGTCAACCTCTCGCCGCCCGACACCACCCTCATGCGCGCGTGCGCGGGTGCGCCCGCCGGTTCGCTGGCGCCCGGGCTGCTCGCCGTGGTCTTCCGCGCCGGGACTTCCGGCCCGGAGAAGGTCGCGGCGGCAAAGGCCGTGGGCGGCACGCTCGCCGGCCCGACCGCCGCGGGTGGGGAGGAGTACGTTCGACTGTCCGCCGACGCTCCGGCGCTCACGGTGGTGGCCGACCGGCTGATTCGTGCGGATCCCGTCACGCGAGTCTCGCCGGCCCCGTGCCCACCGGCGGCGGTCGAGCCCGTTCCGGAGACGACTCCGACCGCCCCGGCGCCGGCACGCGGCGCTCCCACTGCGTCCGATACCGCGGGTGTTCCCGACTCCACCGCCCCGCCCGTGCGAGGTCCCTTCGCGGCACCCCCCCGTTGACGGGGCGGCGGCCAGTCCGCTGCGAACCGCGCCGGGCGCGCAGCACATGTTCGCCAGTGGTTATTCGCCCATCGGCTCCCGGCGGGCGCCCTGCTTGCGGGAGCCGTCACGGAGAAGCCGCAGCCGGCGCTCGCCCAGGCTCTCGCCGGAGCGCGCCGGGGCGCCCGCGGCACGAGGCGGCGTGGTGGGCGGAGCGCGGAGCGAGGTGGATCGAAGATGCAGATCGTACACGGACGGCATCGCGCATCCGGGCGGAAGGTATGTAGAAGATGATCCGTGGCGCGAAAGCCGACCGTGACGTGGCGCACGACCGGCGCTATGACGGCGGGAGCTCCGATTCCTCCGGGATCTCGGCCGAGTCCCGGGACACGCGCCGACGTTCGAGCGCCTGCTGGACCTTGGCGAGGAGTTCGCCATGCGTGAACGGCTTGGCGAGAAAGCGCACCTGCAGGTTCCGGAGACCATGCACGGTGAGGACTTCGGCGGGATGGGCGGACATGTAGAGCAGCCGGAGGGACGGCCACCGCGCGAGGATCTCCTGGCCGAGCTCGACGCCGTCCACCACCGGCATCACCACGTCGAGCACCACCAGGTTGATGTAGCGATAGGCCATCTCGAGCACCGACATGGCTTCCTCGGCGCTCGCCGCCTCGAAGACGCGATAGCCCTCCTCGCTCAGGATGCGGTAGGCGACACGCCGGGTGACGCGCTCGTCGTCCACGACGAGGATGGTGGTGCCGGGGGCGGGAAACGGAGTAGCCACTTCCAGGGGCCTCGCGGTTGAGCGTCACTCGGACAGGTGGGCCGTGCAGGCAAGGTACGCCGCGGGGCCGCGGCGGCGCGTGAGGTGGGTCACAGTACAGTACCCGGGGTGGGATTCGAACCCACACGGGACGAGGTCCCAGGAGATTTTAAGTCTCGAGCGTCTACCAGTTTCGCCACCCGGGTGGGACGGCCCCCGGAATCTAGCCGATGGCGGCGGGGACCGCCTCCCGCTTGACGCCACCCGACGCCCGCGTGCTCCACGCCTCCGGCACGCGCCCGAAGCGATCGGCGAAGTCGCGGCTCGTCTGCGCCAGGATCCGCGTCTCCCGCCCCGGCGGCGCAAGCACCACGACGGCGCCACCCCACCCGGCGCCGGTGAGCCGGGCACCGAACGCGCCGTGCGCCACCGCGCGCTCGACCAGGAAGTCCGCTTCGGGCACCGTCGACCGGTAGTCCTGCCGGAGCGACTCGTGGCCCTCCACCAGGAGGCCGCCGGTCGCAGCCAGGTCGCCGGCGGCCAGCGCGAGGGCCGCGGCGCGCGTGCGGGCCGTTTCGGTGACGACATGGCGCACGCGAGGCACGAGCGGCGGCGGCAGGCGGCGGGCAACCTCGGGCAGATCGGCTGGCGCGAGCTGCGCCAGGAAGCGGAGCCCGGGACGCCAGGCGCGGCACAATTCCAGCGCCTGTTCGCATTGGTGGCGGCGCTCGTTCAGCGCGCCGCCGGTGAGCCGGTGGGACACTCCCGTCTCCACGATCCAGAGGCGGCCCGCGAACGGCACCCGCTCCAGGCCGCCGGTTCCGGTCTCGAACAGGAGCGCCGTGCCTCGCGCCGCATGGGCGGCGATCGTCTGATCCATGCGACCGCAGCGTACGCCCACCTGGTCGAATTCGGCGTGGAACGCCACGTCGACCAGGTCGGCCGCGCCCAGCGAGCGCCCGGCCAGGAGACTCAGCGCGCGCGCGGCCGCCACCGTGAGCGCGGCCGAGGACGAGAGTCCGGCGCCCACCGGCACGGTGCCGGCAACCGCCACCCGCGCTCCGGCGGGCGCGAGGCCCCGGGCCCGCAGAGCGCGCGCGACCCCGACGACATAGTCGGTCCAGTCACCCCGGAGCGGGCCGTCCAGATCGAGCCGGTGCACCCGGGGGTCGAGAGCGGTCACCATGCTCCAGCCGGGCGAGCGCGCCGCCGCCACGGCGGTGCGGCGCTCGAGCGCCACGGGCAGCACCGGGCCGCCGTTGTAATCGGTATGCTCCCCGATGAGATTCACCCGCCCCGGTGCGGAGGCGGCGACCGCGGGCCGGCTGGCAAAGCTCGTGGCGAACAGCGAAGTTGCGAGTCTCGCGGACGACATCGTGTGCACGGCGGACGGCTTCTCTCGGGAGGGACTGTGGGGCATTGCGTGCGCCGGCTGGCGGTGCTGGCCTGCCTGCTCGTGCCGTCGGCGCTCCGCGCGCAACTCGCGCCGGTCGGCGTTCCCGCCGGCGTTCTCCGGGTGGACCTCGACGGCGCGCTGGAGAGCTGGAACCAGCGCTGGCGCGGCGGCGCGCGCGAACCGCTCGGCGCGGACCTTTCCAGCCCCGCCGCCGGCAGCGACCTCTTCCCTTCGCTGAGCGACGCGGACGCGCGCATCGGCCGGATCACCGGTCTGCCGGACTTCCGGCTCAATCTAGGCACAGTCACCACCGACGCGGAGGCCGATGTCGGCCGCGGGAGCCTCGGCCTGGCGCTGGGGCTCACCCGATCACTCACCGTGTTCGGCAGCGTCCCGCTGGTGCAGGCGCGGGTGCAGAACGCCATCCAGCTCGATGCCACCACCGCCAACGCGGGCGCCAACCCGGGCGCCGCCGAGGAGGCGGGCTTCTTCCAGGAGCTGGACGCCTCGCTCGCGACGCTGAGCGGCCGGATCGCCGCCGGCGATTTCGACGGCGATCCGGCGCTCAAGGCGAGGGCGCAGGCCACGCTCGAGGCCGGAAGCGCGCTCCGCTCCGACCTGTTCGGGCTGCTCGCCGACCCGGTTACCGCTTCGCCGTTCGTGCCCACGGTCACGAGCGCCGCGGGCGCCGTCATCGGCTCGCGGGTCGCCGATCTGCAGACGACGCTCGCCACCGATTTCGGCGTCACGGGATTCGTCACCGGCGTGGCGCTCCCGGATGCCGCCGCGACGCGTGACGACCTCCTCGGCGTCATCGGCGACCCCGCGGGACCGATCGCGATCCGCACCGGCGAATCGAAGGTGAGCTTCCGCGGCGATGCGGAGGCGGGCCTCGCGCTCACGCTGGCCGATCACTGGGACCGCGGATCACGCCGCGGCGGGTTCCGCGCGGCGGTCGAGGGACTGGTCCGCTTCCCGACC
>DASSBA010000199.1:0-3936 GCA_035699205.1 Gemmatimonadales bacterium | reverse complement strand
CCTCCTGCTCGCCTCCGTCCCGGTGGCGCTCGCCGCCCAGGAAGAGGTGTACGATGTCCTGATCCGGAACGGCCGGATCATCGACGGGACCGGCTCGCCCTGGTACGCCGGGGATGTGGGCATCCGGGGCGGCCGGATCGTCGCGATCGGCACGCTGGACGGGGCGGCGCGGCAGACGGTGGACGCGTCGGGAATGGTGGTGGCGCCGGGGTTCATCGACATGCTCGGCCAGTCCGAGATGAGCATCCTGGTCGACCCGCGGCTCCCGTCCAAGATCTTTCAGGGAATCACGACCGAGATCACCGGCGAGGGCGGCTCCGCCGGGCCGCTGGACGACTCGATCATCGCGGCCGATCGCTCCAGCTACGAGCACTACGGCATCACTCCGGACTGGCGAACGCTCGGCGAGTATTTCGCCCGGCTGGAGAAGCAGGGAATCGGCATCAACCTGGCCAGTTATGTGGGGGCGACCCAGGTGCGGCGGATGGTACTGGGCGACGGCGACCGGACCCCGACGCCCGCGGAGCTCGACCGGATGAAGACGCTGGTGCGGGAGGCGATGCGGGACGGTGCGGTGGGAGTCTCGACGGCGCTCCAGTATCCGCCCGCGCCGTATGCCGGGACCGACGAGCTGGTGGCACTGGCCGCGGAAGCCGCGAAGCTCGGCGGGCTGTACGCCACCCACATGCGCTCCGAGGGCGACCGCATCGACGCCGCCCTCGACGAGACGTTCCGGATCGGCCGCGAGGCGGGAATCCCGGTCGAGATCTGGCATCTCAAGGTGGCCGGCAAGCACAACTGGGGCAGGATGCCGCACGTCATCGCCCGGATCGATTCGGCCCGGCGGGCCGGCATTGACGTCGCAGCCGACACGTACGCCTACCCGGCATGGTTCAACTCGATGTCGGCGTTCGTGCCGCCCTGGGCGCACGACGGCGGCACGGCGAAACTGGTCGAGCGGCTCAGGGACCCGGCGGCACGCCGCCGGATCCGCCGGGAGATGCTCACGCCCAGCACCGCGTGGGACAACGAGTGGCAGGAGATTTCGGGGCCGTCCGCGGTGATCATCGGCGTGGTCCAGAATCCGGCGCTGGAGCCCTACATGGGCAAGACTCTGGCGCAGGTCGCCGCGCTCCGTCACACGGATGCCATCGAGACCCTGCTGGACCTCCTGGTCGAGGACGCGGGCTACACCTACGTGGCGGTCTTCGGGATGTCGGAGCCGGACGTCGCGCTCGCGCTCAAACAGCCGTGGGTTTCCATCGATAACGACTCGCAGGGCACCGCGCCCGACGGACTCCTGGGCAAGGAGCATCCGCACCCGCGGGCGTACGGCACCTTCCCGCGGATTCTCCGGAAGTACGTCCGCGAGGAGCGCCGGCTCACGCTCGAAGACGCCATCCGCAAGTTCAGCTCGCTCCCCGCCCAGCGGATGCGTCTGGGCGACCGCGGCGTGCTCAAGGCCGGCATGTGGGCGGACGTGGTGGTCTTCGATCCCGACAGCGTCCGCGACCGCGCCACGTTCGCGAGGCCCAACCAGCTCTCCGTGGGGATGCGGTGGGTGCTGGTGAACGGGATTCCGGTCATCGCGGACGGGCAGGCCACGGGAGCGCTGCCGGGACGGGTGCTTCGGGGGGCGGGGTATCGCAAGGAGTGACGGAAAGGTGGAAAGGTGGAAAGGTAGAAAGGTAGAAAGGACCGCCTTTCCGCCTTTCTACCCTTCCACCTTTCCGTCCTTCCCTCCTTCCCCCTAGCCCCACCCGACTCCGATCGCCTAGTTTCTCGTATGTCCGTCGACGTCACCTCCGAAATCGGCCAACTGCAGACGGTATTGGTGCACACGCCCGGCCCCGAGCTGGAGGCGGTAACCCCCGGGAACCGCGAAGACTACCTCTACGACGACATCATCGACCTGGAGATCGCCCAGCGGGAGCACCGGCAGTTCGTCTCGGTGCTGCGGCGGTTCGCGAAGGTGTTCCAGGTGCGCGAACTGCTGGCCGAGATCCTGGCGCAGGCGGATGCGCGCGACTTCCTGATCACCAAGACGATGGACGTGCTCTCTTCCGATGCCCTGGGCCAGCGGCTCGGCACCCTGCCGCCGGGGCAGATCGTGGACATGCTCATCGAGGGGACGCGGGAGGAGAGCGGGCCGATCGCCCGGGCGCTCAACGAGGAGGGGTTCGCCTTTCCACCGCTCCCCAACCTGTTCTTCCCGCGCGACATCGGGATGGTGATCGGGCGGCGGGCGGTGGTGGGGGCCATGCGGTACGACGTCCGGTGGACCGAGGAGCTGCTCATCAAGGCGCTGTTCACCTTCCACCCGGAGCTGGCCAACGACGGGCTGCTGTACGACGGCTCGGAGGAGCGGCGGAGCAACTATACCCTCGAGGGGGGCGACGTCCACTACCTGCGCCCCGATCTGCTGGTCGTCGGGTTCAGCGAGCGGAGCTCGCCCGCGGCGCTCGACGAGCTGTGCGACACGGTGTTCGCCCACGGCGCGGTGACCGACGTGATCGTGGTCATCATGCCCAAGGCGCCGACGGCCATCCACCTGGACATGATCTTCACCCAGGTGGACCGCGAGCTCTGCGTCATCTACCCGCCCTTCTTCGTGGGCCCCGAGCGGCAGGCCGTGCTCCACCGCCGCAAGGGCGAGGAGGGGGTGCGGGAGATGCCGAGCTTCTTCGACGCGCTCCGCGAGGTCAACCTGCCGCTGGAGGCGGTGTTCGCCGGCGGTCAGCACCGCACCAGCCAGGAGCGGGAGCAGTGGAGCTCCGCCTGCAACTTCCTGGCGGTCCGCCCCGGCACCATCATCAGCTACCGTCGCAACGACCAGACGCTGTGCGAGCTGCAGTCGGCCGGCTTCCGGGTCGTGCCCGCCGTCAATTTCCTCGCCTTTGACGACTGGACCGAGGCCAAGCACCGGACCGTGATCACCATCGAGGGAACCGAGCTCGCCCGGGGGGGCGGTGGTCCGCGCTGCATGTCGCTGCCGCTCCGGCGGGCACCGCTGTGATCGGACTGTCGGCGCACCCGGAGAGCACGCTGATCGACCGGGTGCTGGAGACGCTCCGCGGCGGACCGCACCCGGCCGCCCTCCTCTGCCATCAGGTGCTCGGCCTGCCGGGTGCGCCGGAGACGGTGTGCGAGCGGATCGCGATCGCGCTCCTGGGCGCCGATCCGCGGGTCCGGCAGCTCGCCGACGGGCGCTGGGGACTGGTGCCGGAGGCCCAGGGGTCGCCGCTGCTCGAGGAATGCGCGTTCGCCGTGGTGGACGTGGAGACCACGGGGATGCGTGCGGGCGCCACCGACCGGATCACCGAGATTGCGGTCGTCGTGGTGCACGGGAGCCGGCGCGAGGTGGTGTTCGACTCCCTGATCAACCCCGGCCGGCCCATTCCGCCGGCGATCTGCGCCATCACCCGGATCACCAACGACATGGTCCGCCAGGCGCCGTGCTTCGCCGAAGTGGCCGACCATGTCCTCGCGGCGCTCGCGGGCCGGGTGTTCGTGGCCCACAACGCGCGATTCGACTGGAGCTTCGTGAGCGCCGAGATCCGGCGGGCCAGGGACATCGCGCTCGACGGCCCGCAGCTCTGCACCGTGCGGCTGGCGCGCCGGCTGGTCAAGGGCGTCCGTTCGTGCGGGCTCGACAACCTGACGCAGCACTTCGGGTTCGCAAATCCCGCGCGGCATCGCGCGGCGGGAGACGCCCTGGTGACGGCCGACCTGCTCCAGCACCTCCTCCGTCTGGCGCGCGAGGAGGGCGCGGCCACCCTGCAGGACCTGGCCGCCATCGCGCTCCGGCGCACCGGCACGCGGCGGAAGCGGCGCGCCGCCCCGACCGAGCCGCGCGCCGACAGCGCGCCCGAGGGGCCGGCATGACGCTCTCCCGCTCGTTCCAGGTCGGCGGGCTCCGCTGCCACACGCTCGAGG
>DASSBA010000198.1:0-4917 GCA_035699205.1 Gemmatimonadales bacterium | reverse complement strand
GGTGATCGGCCTGGCGGGCCTCGCGCTCACGCTGTTCGCGATGCTGATCGCCACCGTCCCGCCGTCGGGCACCACCGACCCGTGGATCTTCCGGCTCAAGGTGGTCGGCGGCGCCGGCTTCTTCGTAGTGATGGGTCTGGTCATCTACTGGCGGGGCCGCCGGTGAGTCCACTCCGTTCGGCCGCGCTCGCCGCGGTGTTGCTGTTCGGCGCCGCCGCGCCGCTGGTGGCGCAGCGCGCGCCGGTCCTGCAGCAGGTGAAGGTTCGCCATCCCTATTACTACCGCGAAATGTTCATCCCGCAGGTCACCAGCGGGCCGAGCGCCGTGGCCTGGTCGCCGGACGGGGCCGAGCTCGTCTATTCGATGCAGGGCACGCTCTGGCGCCAGCGCGTGGGAACCACCGAGGCGCGCCAGCTGACCGACGGGCCCGGATACGATTACCAGCCGGACTGGTCTCCCGACGGGCGCCGGATCGTCTACGCCTCGTACCGCGACGACGCCATCGAGCTCCGGCTGCTCGACCCGTCCACCGGGGCCTCCACCCCGCTCGTGGGCGAAGCGGCCGTGAACCTCGAGCCGCGCTGGTCGCCCGACGGCCGCCGCATCGCGTTTACCTCGACCCGGTATCAGGGGCGGTGGCATGTCTTCACCGCCACGGTCACGCCCGACGGACGGGCGGAGCGGATCGAGCGGATCAGCGAGGACCACGAGAGCGGGCTGCCGCGGTACTACTACAACGCGATCGATCAGTACCTGTCGCCCACCTGGTCGCCGGACGGGCGTGAGCTGATCGTCATCACGAACCGCGGGCACATCTGGGGCGCCGGCACCTTCTGGCGGATGCCGGCGCGGCCGGGCGGCACGCCTCGCGAGATCCGGGGCGAGGAGACCAACTGGAAGGGCCGGCCCGATTGGAGCCGCGACGGGCGGCGCGTCGTCTACAGCTCCTACCTCGGCCGGCAGTGGAACCAGCTCTGGCTGATGCCGCCGGACGGGGCCAACCCGCTGCAGCTCACCTACGGCGAGTTCGACGCCACGGCGCCGCGCTGGTCGCCCGATGGGCGGCGCATCGCCTACGTATCGAACGAGGCTGGCAACACGTCGCTCTGGATCGTGGACGTGCCCGGCGGCCGGCGGACGCAGGTGCGCGCGGACCGCCGGGTGTACCGCTCGCCCGTGGGACGGCTGCACGTCGCCGTCGTCGATCCGCGGGGCCGCGCGCTGCCCGCGCGCGTGAGCGTGACCGGTCCGGACGGGCGCAGCTTTGCGCCCGACAGCGCGTGGCGCCATGCCGACGACGGTTTCGACCGGCGGGAGCGGCGGTTCGAGTACGGCTACTTCCATACGTCCGGACGGGACGTGCTCACCCTTCCTGCGGGGCGCTACGAGCTGGAGCTCTCCCGCGGGCCCGAGACCCGGGTCGAGCGCCGGACGGTGGAGGTCCGCGCCCGGTTCGACACAACGGTACGGGTCACGCTCCGCCCCCTCGGCGATCTCGCCGCGCGTGGCTGGCACGGCGCCGACCTGCACGTGCACATGAACTACGGCGGCGCCTACCGGAACACCCCGCACCGCCTGGCCTTCCAGGCGCGGGCCGAGGACCTCGACCTGATCGAGAACCTCATCGTGAACAAGGAGGGCCGCTTCCCCGACATCGGCTACCCCGTGGGCCGCGATCCCGTCTCCACCTCGGGCACGATCATCGTGCACGCCCAGGAGTACCACACCAGCGTCTGGGGCCACCTGGGCCTGCTGGGCCTGCGCGACCACGTCCTGCTGCCGGGCTACTCCGGCTATGCCGGCACCGCCGCGGCCAGTCTCGCGCCCACCAACGCCGCCGTCGCGGACCTGGCCCGCGCCGAGGGGGCGGTCATCGGCTACGTGCATCCGTTCGACAGCGACCCCGACCCCGCCGACACCACCCGTCCGCTCACCGCCGAGTTTCCGGTGGATGTCGCCCTTGGCAAGGTGGACTACTACGAAGCGCTCGGATTCGTGGACGATCCGATGGCCACGGCGCACGTGTGGTACCGCATCCTCAACTGCGGCTTCCGCCTGCCGGCCGGCGCCGGTACCGACGCGATGGCCAACTTCGCCTCGCTGCGCGGACCGGTGGGCATGAACCGGGTCTACGTGCGCACCGGCACGCCGCTGGACGAGCGCCGGCTGCTGGATTCGCTCCGGGCCGGCCGCAGCTTCGCCACCAACGGACCGCTGCTCGAGCTCACCGTCAACGGCCGCGGCCTGGGCGACGAGGTGCGGCTTCCACCCGCGGGCGGCAGGCTCGCCGTCCGGGTGCGCCTCCGCTCGAATGTGGCGGTCGACCATCTCGAGCTGGTGATGAACGGCGAGCCGCGGGAGATTCCGCTGGCGGGCGAGCGGCGCTCGGCGGACACGACGGTGACGGTCCCCGTCGAGCGAAGCGGCTGGATCCTGCTGCGCGCCCGGAGTGATGGCGCACTCTACCCGGTGCTCGATCTCTACCCGTATGCGACCACCAGCCCGGTGTATCTCACCGTGGGCACCCGCCCGGCGCGGTCGAAAGCGGACGCCGAGTACTTCATCGCGTGGATCGACCGGCTGCGCGTGGCGACCGAAGCCAGCCGCGACTGGAACACGGCGGACGAGCGCCGCGAGGTCCTGGAGATGCTGGCGGAAGCGCGGGCGGAGTTCGAGCGGAGAGCGGAGGAGTAGATGAACCCGATTGCCCTGAGCGGCGCCCTCGCGGCCGTGCTCGCGCTCGCACCCGCTGTGGCGGCGCAGGCCGCGCCTCGGGTTCGGCCGCGCCTCGTGGTCGCCATCGCGGTGGACCAGCTTCGCGCCGACTACATGGACCGGTTCCGGCCGTACTTCGGGCCGGGCGGCTTCAACCTCTTCCTCCAGCGCGGCGCGAGCTTCGCCGAGGCGCGCTACGAGCACGCCACCACGTCCACTTGTCCCGGCCACGCCGTGATCCTCACCGGCAGCTACGGCATGGTGAATGGCATCATCGCGAACGACTGGTACGATGCGCGGACGGGCCGCGAGACTTACTGCGCGGATGATACCACGGTCAGCCTGCTGGGCTCGGCCGCGCCGGGCCGCTCCCCCCGGAACCTGTTCGGCGCCACGGTAGGAGACGTGCTCAAGCTGGGCACCGGCGGGCGGAGTCGGGTCGTTACCGTCTCCGCCAAGGATCGCTCGGCCATCATGCTCGGCGGCCACCTGGCGGACGCGGCGTACTGGATCGTGGACACGCTGTTCGTCACCTCGACCTACTACCGCCGCGACCTTCCCGCGTGGGCCCGGGAGTTCAACGCCTCCGGGCCCATCAGCGGATACTTCGGGACCAGGTGGGATCGTGCCCTGCCGGCCGCCGCGTACGCGGCCATGGGGCCCGACGACGAGCCCGCCGAAACCGACGCCGCTGGCCTGGGGCGCATCTTCCCGCACCCGATCGCCGATAGCAAGGCGTTCGACCGCTCGCCCTTTCTCAACGACGTGGTGGCGGAGTTCGCCATGCGCGCCGTCAGCGCCGAAGGGCTCGGCCGGGACACGGTGCCGGACCTGCTGGGGATCAGCTTCTCGGCCAACGACCGGGTGGGCCATGCCTACGGGCCGGAAAGCCACGAGGTGATGGATGTGACCGTGCGGCTCGACCGCACGCTCCGGCGGCTGTTCGAATTTCTCGACCGGAGGGTCGGCCTCGCGAACGTGGTCATGGTGCTGACCGCCGACCACGGCGTGGGGCCGATGCCCGAGGTGCTGCGGCGGATCCACCCCGGCGCGAACGCCGGGCGGCTGGACCCGGCGGTTTTCGATGCCGCGGTGAACCGGGCGCTGGCGGCCCGGTACGGCCCGGCCCCGGCACCCGGGTGGATCGCGTACCACCAATCGCCGATGATCTATCTCAACCGCGCGGCGCTCGCGGCCAGGCACGCACCGCTGGAGGACGCGGAGCGGGTGGCGCAAGCGGCGGTGCAGGGGATGGCGGGCGTGCACGAGGTGCTGACCGGCACCGAGCTCACGCGCCAACGGGAAGCCGGCATCGAGAGCGGCCCGGTCCGCTCATTCCATCCGGCGCGGAGCGGAGACATCTACTATCAATTGGAGCCGTACTGGCTGGCGGACAACGGGACGACCGGCGCGGATCACGGCAGCGGCTGGCGCTACGACCAGGAGGTGCCGCTGCTCTGGTTCGGCCGCGGCATCGCGCCCGGCGTGCACCAGGGTCCCGCCGACGTGGCGGATATCGCGCCGACTCTCTCGGCGCTGCTCGGGCTGGTGTCCCCGGGCGGCGCGCAGGGGCGGGTGCTCACCGAAATGCTCAGATGATACGCTCCCTCACCCGGCGCCCGCCGCCGCGGTCTTGCTCGCGGCGCATGTCACGGTAATCTGCATCGGGGTGTAGATCCCCAGCGTCAGAAAGCTGACGAGCTGGTTCACGAAGCTGAGCCTGGTCTCGACCTTCGCGGGCCCGTTCGGGCACCTGGCGGCAGTGGAGACGGTGCTCGGTGGCACCAACCCGTAGATCCATCCCGACGCGAACGATTTGTCGATGACCTCCGGTGAGGGCGGGGCTCCCGTCTCCACGGTCGCGTGGTAGCAGCCCAGGGAGAGAACACACGCGACCAGGAGGAACGCGCGGGGCGAGCGGTGCATGACGTGCTCCTGTGATTCGGACGGGGCGGGGCGGGGGTGACGACAATCTGCGCGGCGGCCGACGAAAGCTCAAGCCTCCGCCTCCACCACCATCGCGATCCCCTGTCCCACTCCGATGCACATCGTCGCCAGGCCGTACCGCCCGCCGGTGCGCCGGAGCGCGTGCACCAGCGTCGTCAGGATCCGGGCGCCGCTCGCGCCCAGCGGGTGCCCGAGGGCGATCGCGCCGCCGTAGATGTTCACCCGCGCCGGATCGAGCGCGAGCTCCCGGATGCA
>DASSBA010000197.1:0-5824 GCA_035699205.1 Gemmatimonadales bacterium | reverse complement strand
ATCGCGCTCCGGCGCACCGGCACGCGGCGGAAGCGGCGCGCCGCCCCGACCGAGCCGCGCGCCGACAGCGCGCCCGAGGGGCCGGCATGACGCTCTCCCGCTCGTTCCAGGTCGGCGGGCTCCGCTGCCACACGCTCGAGGGCGGCACCCAGCGGCTCGACGGCGGGGCCATGTTCGGCGTCGTCCCGCGGACCATGTGGGCCAGGCGGGTGCCTCCCGACGAGCGGAACCGCATCGTGCTGGCCATGCGCTGCCTCCTGGTCGAGCATCCCGATGGGTTGGTGCTGATCGATACCGCGCTCGGCAACAAGGAAGAATCCAAGTTCCTCGACATCTACGGGGTCGAGAATGCGGGGCTGGAGGGGGCCACCCAGCTCGAGGACGCGCTCGCCTCCGCCGGGTTCCTGCCGCGCGATGTGCGCTGGGTCATCAACACCCACCTGCACTTCGATCATGCCGGGGGGAACACTACGATCGATCCCGAGCTGGAGAACGATCCCCGCCGCCACGTCCGTCCCGCCTTTCCCGACGCGACCTACGTCGTCCAGCGGGGCGAGCTCGAGTTCGCCCGGCGGGCCAACGAGCGGACCCGGGCGAGCTACCTCCCTCCCAACTTCGAGCCCATCGCCGCGGCGGACCGGTGGCGCCTGATCGAGGGCGACGTCGACGTGCTGCCGGGGATATCGGTCCGCCTGACCCCGGGACATGTGCCGTTCCATCAGGCGGTGCTGCTGCGCGACGGCGGAGAGACGGCCGCGTTCATCGCCGATCTGATCCCCACGACGGCCCATCTCCCGCTCCCCTGGATCATGGGATACGATCTGGAGCCGCTCCGGACGCTCGAGAGCAAGCGGGCGCTGCTCCGGGACGCGGTGGAGGGCGGCTGGCGGCTGGTGTTCGAGCACGACCCGGCGATCGCGTCGGGCGTGCCGGTGGCGGAAGGGAAGGGAATCGCGCTGCGGGAGGTGGTGGAGGTGGCTGGGGCGGTCGTGGGTCGTGAGTCGTGAGTCGTGGGTCGTACGCGGAGGGTGCCGGGCGAGCCCCCTCGGCCGCCAGTGGGGTTCCTGGACCCACGACTCACGACCCACGCCTTACGACTGAGTTGACACCCCCCACTCCCCCCGCTACTTTCCCCCGTTCCTAGAAGCGGGGAGGAGATCTCCCCCACCCTCAGCCTGCCGGCCCGATGCCGCAGCGCACCCGGGTCCCGGCACCGCCACCGATGGCAGCCGTCAGGCGGCCACGGCATTCGGCATCACGGGCACCCGGCAGTTCGCGAGGGTGCCCGTTTCATCTTGTTGGCCTGGAGGCGCGCCCACTGTCCTCGAACGACCGCGAAAAGCGAGTTCGCGTCAATCGCATGATCCGCATCAGTCCGGTGCGGGTGATCACGGATACCGGCGAGCAATTGGGCGTGCTGCCCATCGAAGAGGCCCTCGCGGCGGCACAGGACCGCGGGTTGGACCTCGTGGAAGTGGCGCCGACGGCGCGCCCGCCCGTCGTCAAGATCATGGACTACGGGAAGTTCAAGTTCGAAGAGGCCAAGGCGGCCCGGGCGGCCAAGAAGAAACAGCACGTCATTCAGCTCAAGGAAGTGAAGTACCGGCCCGGCATCGACGATCACGATTTCGACTTCAAGACCCGTCATGCCCGGGAGTTCCTCGGGGACGGGAACAAGGTGAAGGTGACGATGATGTTCCGCGGCCGGCAGATCGCCCACCTCGATCTGGGCCGAGCGGTGCTGGACCGCGTGGCCACCAGCCTGGCGGATGTCGGGAAGGTGGAGATGGACGCGAAGCTGGAAGGGCGCAACATGACGATGGTCATCGCGCCGAAGTAGGACGGAGAGACGGAGAGACGGAGCCTCCGTCCCCACTTGGGGAGCCCGATGCCGAAACAGAAGACCAAGCGCGCCGCGATGAAGCGCTTCAAGAAGACTGGGACTGGCAAGCTGAAGCGCTGGCATGCCAACCACAGCCACATCCTGACCAAGAAGACGCGGAAGCGGAAGAACCGGCTCAAGCAGGGTGACCTGGTGAGCTCGGCCGACTTCCCGCGCGTCAGCCGTCTTCTCCAGGCCTAAGGAGCGACCATGCCTCGCGTCAAGAACGGTGTCGCCCACCACGCCCGGAAGAAGAAGATCATGGAGGCGGCCAAGGGCGCCCGCGGCGGCCGCAGCAAGCTGTACAAGTCGGCCAAGGAAACGGCCGAGCGCGCCATGCGGTATGCCTACCGGGACCGGCGCAAGAAGAAGTCCGAGTTCCGCGCGCTCTGGATCACCCGGATCAATGCCGCCGCCCGGATCCACGGCCTGAGCTACAGCCGGCTCGTGGCGGGGCTCAAGAAGGGCGGCGTCGAGATCAACCGGAAGGTGCTCGCCGACCTCGCCGTGCGGGATGCCGACGCATTCGGGCGCCTGGCCGAAGTGGCGAAGAACAACCAGTAGCACGCGAGACCGTCCCGGCGCGGCCTGTCGCGCGTCCGTCTCCGCCCGAATGGGGCCGTTCGCGCTCGGCGGGCGGCCCCATTCGCGTAGCGGGGTGACAACGAGCAATGATCCCCTCTGACTCCGCCCCGGTGGCCATGGCATCGACGGGCTATCCCGATCTCGACGCGCTGCTCCCCCGCCTGGAGGCCATTCCCGCCCTCGAGGCCGCGGCCCTCGACGCCGAGCAGATCGCGGTGCTCGGCCGGAAGGGCGGGCTGCTCACGGCGGCGCTCAAGTCCGTGTCCGCGCTTCCCGTGGACGAGCGACGGCGCTACGGCGCGGCGGTGAATCAGCTCAAGGGCCGCTTCGAGGCGGCATTCGGCGCACGCGTCGAGGCGCTCGAGGCGGAGCGCCGCCGCCGCGAAGCCGCCGGCGTGGACCTCACCATGCCCGGCCGCGGGCGTTGGGTGGGCGCGGAGCATCCGGTGACGAAGGTGGTGGACGAGATCGTGGGGATCTTCCGCGAGCTGGGCTTCGCGGTGGCCACCGGGCCCGAGGTGGAGACCGAGTGGTACAACTTCCTCGCGCTCAACTTCCCCGCCGATCATCCGGCGATGGACATGCACGATACGCTGTACCTCGACGCCCCGCCCGCCGATGGCGAGCCGGGCGGTCGGCTGCTGCTCCGCACCCACACCTCGCCGGTGCAGGTCCGCACCCTGCTGGCCTCGCCCCCGCCGGTGCGCGTGGTAATCCCGGGCATGGTGTACCGGAACGACGCCATCGATGCCTCGCACCTTCCCGCGTTCTCCCAGATCGAGGGGCTCGCGGTGGACGAGGGCGTCTCGTTCGTGGACCTCAAGGCCACGCTCACCCACTTCGCCCACCGGTTCTTTTCGCCCGCCACGCGGACCCGGTTCCGCCCGTCGTTCTTCCCGTTCACCGAACCGTCGGCCGAGATGGACGTCGAGTGTCAGCTCTGCCACGGCCGCGGCTGCCCCGCGTGCAAGGACACGGGGTGGATGGAGATCCTCGGTTGCGGCATGGTGCATCCGGCGGTGCTCGAGAACTGCGAGCTCGACGCGGAGCGGTATACCGGTTGGGCGTTCGGGATGGGGCCGCACCGGATCGCGCTGCTGCGCTACGGCGTGCCGGACATCCGGCTGCTGCTCGGGGGGGACATGCGGTTTCTGGAGCAGGTGGGGCGGGCGGCGAGGACCGACGTGAGGGGATCGGGCGTCGGAGGGAATGACGCGGGGAATGACGATGCGTGAGGCGACGCGATCGCGCGGGTCGACGCTCCCGGCCACCACCGCATGAACATCTCCCTCCGCTGGCTGCAGGACTTCCTCCGCCGCGAGCTCGACCCCGCGGACGTGACCGCGCGCCTCGCGATGCTCGGCGCGCCGGTGGACGCCGTCGAGCCGTTGCACGCGGATCTCTCGGACATCGTCGTCGCCCTCGTGGAGGACGTGCGCCCACACCCGAACGCCGACCGGCTCCGCGTCGCCACCGTCAACGACGGCTCCGACCGGCGTCTCACTGTGGTCTGCGGCGCGCCCAACGTGACGACGGGCCGGAAGTACCCGTTCGCCCGCGTGGGCGCCACCGTGCCGCATGGCAAGGGCGGCGCGCCCATGAAGCTGGAGAAGGCCAAGCTCCGCGGCGAAGTCTCCGAGGGCATGCTCTGCTCCGCCCGCGAGCTCGGCCTCGGCCAGGAGTACGACGGCATCCTCGAGCTCGATACCGGCGCCGCGCCGGGCACGCCGTTCCTCGCGGCAGTCCCGCTGGCCGATTACCGGCTCGTCGTGGACGTCACCCCCAACCGTCCCGACCTCCTCGGTCACAAGGGCATGGCCCGCGAGCTCTCCGCGTCCTACGGCGCGCCGTTCCGGCTGCCCGAGATCCCGGGTGCGGCCGGGATCGACGTGCCACCCGCCCGCCGAGCCGGCGCAGCAGAGACCGTGGCCGGTCTCCGCGTCGCCATCGAGGACGCCGAGTCCTGCCCCCGGTTCCACGCGGCCGTCATCCGGGGCGCCACGGTGCGTCCGTCGCCCGAATGGCTGCGCCGCCGGCTCGAGTCGGTGGGCGTGCGCTCGATCAACAACGTCGTGGACGCCACGAACTACGTGATGTTCGAGCTGAACCAGCCGATGCACGCGTACGATCTCGCGCTGCTCCGCGGCGGGCGTCTGATCGTGCGCCGTGCGCGCGCCGGCGAGCAGCTGACCACCCTCGACGGCGTCGAGCGCCCGCTCACCCCCGACATGGTGGCGATCGCCGACGCCGAAGGCGTCGTCGGGATCGCGGGCGTGATGGGCGGCGCCGGCACCGAGGTGAGCGCCGCCACCCGCGACCTCCTGCTCGAGGCCGCCTGGTGGGATCCCGGCCGCACCCGGCGGGCCCGTCGCGCGCTCAACCTGAGCACCGAGGCGAGTCACCGGTTCGAGCGCGGCATCGACCTCTGGGGCGGCGAGGCCGCGATGCGCCGCTGCATCGAGCTGGTGCTCGCCACGGCGGGCGGCGAGCTGGCCGAGCCGCCGCTCGATCTGTGGCCGGCGCCGGCGCACCCGCCCCGCATTTTCCTGCGGCCGGCGCGCGTGGCCCAGGTGCTCGGCGTCGAGCTGTCCTGGCACGAGCTCGAGCGGCACCTCGTGGCCATCGGGGCCACCGTCGTGAGCAAGCCGGAGGACGGACGCATCGCGGTGGACGTGCCGGGCTGGCGGCCCGATCTGCAGCGCGAGATCGACCTGATCGAGGAGATCGCCCGGCTGCACGGCTACGACAGCTTTCCCTCGGAGCTCCGGCCGTTCCGGCTCGGCAA
The DNA here is from genome assembly GCA_035699205.1 of Gemmatimonadales bacterium. Classification (GTDB taxonomy): domain Bacteria; phylum Gemmatimonadota; class Gemmatimonadetes; order Gemmatimonadales; family GWC2-71-9; genus CAVVWJ01. The sequence continues at coordinate 572 of DASSBA010000197.1, read as the reverse complement.
CCTGGCCGACGCGCCCGAGGAGGCGGTGGCCGCGATGCTCCGCCGCGGGCTCGCGGCCGAGGGGTTCTACGAGGTCGTCAGCCTCCCGATGGGACCCGCCGGCGGCCCGGACAGCGTCCGGCTGCTCAACCCGCTCGCGGCGGACGAGGCGTGGCTTCGCCGGCGGCTGCTGCCGGGGCTGGTCCGACTGGTCGAAGCCAACTGGGCCAATCACGTGGCCGACGTGCGGCTGTTCGAGATCGGCACCGCGTTCGCCGACGGCGGACCCGGCCGGCGCCCCACGGAAGAGCGCCGGGTGGCCGCCGTGCTCACCGGCCGGCGCGAGCCCGCGCACTGGACCGGCACCGGCGAGACGGCGTTCGACGTCTGGGACCTGAAAGGCCGGCTGGAGGCGGCCGTCGCTCTGGCGATTCCTCGGGCCGAGGTGCAGGTTGAAGGGCAGGCCTGGGTGGTCCGGGACCGCGAAGGGCGGGTCGTCGGCGAAGGCGGTCCGCTGGCCGCCGATGCACCGCCCTGGGCGGCGCCGCTCTTCGGCTTCGAGCTGCTCGTCGACCCGGCGCCCCGCCATCCCG
>DASSBA010000196.1:0-3527 GCA_035699205.1 Gemmatimonadales bacterium | reverse complement strand
TTCCACCACGTGGACCTGAGCGAGGCGCTCAACATCTTCATGCGCGACTTCGGCGGGATGGCCGGCTTCGAGTCGCTGTTCGGCGGCGGCCGCCCGCGGGCCGATGCGCGGCGCGGCCAGGACGTGCGGGTCACCGTCAAGCTCGGCCTGGCCGAGGTCGCCACCGGCGTGAAGAAAACCGTTCGATTCAAGGCGCCGGGCCGGTGCAGCGTGTGCGAGGGCAGCGGGGCCAAGCCGGGCAGCCGCCCGGCCACCTGCACCACCTGCGGCGGCAGCGGCGAGGTCCGGCGGGCGGCACGCAGCATGTTCGGGCAGTTCGTGTCGGTGTCCCCGTGCCCCACCTGCGCCGGCGAGGGGGTCGTGGTGCTGGAGCCCTGCGAGGTGTGCCGCGGCGAGGGCCGGGTGCGGGCCGAGCGGACGGTCACGGTGGACATCCCCGCGGGCGTCTCGGGCAACAACTACCTGACGCTGCGCGGCCAGGGGGCCGCCGGCCCGCGCAACGGACCCGCGGGCGACCTGCTGGTCATGCTCGACATCAAGGAGGACGAGCGGTTCGAGCGCCAGGGCGACGACCTGATCTTCGATCTCGCGCTCTCCTTCTCCCAGGCGGCGCTCGGTGGCGACTTCGCGGTGCCCACCCCGTACGGTGACGAGGAGATCCGGGTACAACCCGGGACCCAGCCCGAAACGATCGTCCGGCTGCGTGGGCGCGGGCTGCCCGTCCTGGGCCAGAACGGCAAAGGCGACCTGATCGTGCGGGTGCACGTGTGGACCCCCGAGCGGCTGACGGCCGAGCAGGAGCGGCTGTTCCGCGAGCTCGCGGCGCTGGAGGGGGAGGCGCCCAAGCGGTCGCCCGGTTTCTGGTCCAAGCTCAAGGAAGCGCTCGGCGCATGACCTGGTGGGCCATCGACGTGCGGCCGGATCCCACGCGCCGCGAGCGCGTGGGTGCCTGGCTTGTCGCGCGCACGGGACAGGCGGTCGAAGAGCGCCCGGATGGCACGCTCGTCACTTTCGCGGAAGACGAGCGGGCGGCCGAGCAGCTGGTGGCGGCGCTCGCCGCCGCCGGCGAGCGAGCGGTCGAGACGTCGCGCCGGCCACTCGAGCCGGTGGACTGGTCCACCCGCTGGCGCGCCGGGCTCGGCGCCCGGCGGATCGGGCGGCTCACCGTGGTGCCGTCCTGGATCGAACTGCCGGGAGCGCCGGACGGCCCCACGGTGGTGCTCGACCCGGAGTCGGCGTTCGGCAGCGGGGAGCACGGCTCCACCCGCGCGGCGCTCACGCTGCTCGAGCGGCACCTCAGCCCCGGTGACCACGTGCTCGATCTTGGGAGCGGCAGCGGGATCCTGGCCATCGCCGCCGCGAAGCTCGGAGCCGGTCGCGCGGTCGGCATCGAGAACGATGCCGAAGCCATTCCCGTCGCCCGCCGTAACGCCGACCGGAACGGCGTCGCCCGCGTGGTCGAGTTCATCGAAGGTGATGCGGGCGACCTCGGCCCGCTGCTGGGCCCCGCCGATCTGCTCCTGTCGAACATCCTCCGCAGCGTGAACACCCGGCTGCTCCCGGCCATCGTCGCGGCGCTCCGTCCCGGCGGTCTCGCGGTCTTTTCGGGAATGGAGGAGTTGGAGGCGGGCGAATTCCGGGGCGCGCTCGCGGCGGCCGGCCTCGCGCCGCGTGACGAGGCGGTGGACGCGGACTGGTGGGCGGTGGCGGCGGCACGCCCGTGATCACGGTGCTCGTTCCGCACGGCGCGATGGCCGGTCGGCGCGAGCACGTGGGCGAGGGTGAGGCGCACCACCTCCACGTCCGCCGCGCGCGAGCCGGCGATGTGGTGGCGCTCCGGGACGGCGCGGGGCTGGTCGGGACCGGGCGTCTGGCCGTGTCGGGACGCGAGTGGCTGGTGGATGTGGACACGGTGGAGCGGCAGGCGCGGCCGGCGGAGCTCAGGCTCGGCATCGGGGCCGGAGACCGCGAGCGGTTCGCCTGGGTGGTGGAGAAGGCGGTGGAGCTCGGCGCGACGAGCGTGGTGCCGCTCGAGACGGAGCGCACCGGCGGCGTCGCGACTCGTCTTCGCGACAGCCACCTGGCCAAATTGCGCCGTCAGGCGCTCGAGGCCACCAAGCAGTGCGGCGCCGCCTGGGCGCTGGACCTGGAGGCGCCGGCGAGCCTGGCCGACTTTGCCGCTCGCGGATACGCCGGGCACACCTGGCTTGCCGACGCCGAGGGCCAACCGCCGCCTCCGGTGCTGGACGGGGCGGCGGTGACCCTGGTGATCGGCCCCGAAGGCGGCCTGAGCGCCGCCGAGCGCGGTATGCTGCTCGGTGCCGGCTACCGGGCCACGGCGCTGGGCCCGCACACGCTCCGGTTCGAGACCGCGGCGCTCGCCGCGGCCGCCGCAGTGACCACTGCCAGGCTTCGGGGGACTCATGGCTGACTGTCTGTTCTGCAAGGTGGTGGCGGGGGAGATCCCGGCCAGAATCGTCAAGCGCGCCCCGGACGTGGTGGCGTTTCACGACACCGACCCAAAGGCGCCGGTGCACGTGCTGGTCATCCCGACCCGGCACGTGCCGGCGGTGCGGAACGCCGGCGGCCCGGAAGGGGAGGCGCTGCTGGGACGGCTGCTCGCGTTCTCGGCCGAGGTGGCGGGCGAACTGGGATTGGATGGGCGCGGGTACCGCATCGTCACCAACACTGGGCCGGACGCGGGGCAGAGCGTGGACCACTTGCACCTGCATGTGCTCGGGGGGAGGAAGCTGGGGTGGCCGCCGGGGTAGGACGGAAGGACGGAAAGACGGAAAGACGGAAAGACGGAAAGACGGAAAGACGGAAAGACGGAAAGTTAGATGAGCGCGGCGGCAATTGCGGTGAAAGGTGGCCATGTGCGGCTGACTGGTTAGGTAATCTCGGGGACGGCTAGTATCGTCGGAGGATGATGCCCTTCGAAAGATTGGAAGCCTGGCAGTGTTCCCACCTGCTGACGCTGGAGGTGTACCGGGCCACGGACGCCTGGCCGAACCGGGAGCTGTACGGCCTCACCGCCCAAGCTCGGCGAGCGGCAGTGTCGATCTGTGCGAATATCGCCGAGGGCGCTGCCAAGCGAGGCCGGAAGGAGTTCGGCCGATTTCTCGACATGGCCCTCGGGTCGTTCTCCGAGCTGACCTATCTGCTGCTCTTGAGCCGTGATCTTGGGATCATGCGACCGGAGGAAGGGCAGGCCGTGGAGGCATTGCGAGGGGAGGTCGGAAAGCTGCTATGGGGGCTCTACCGCCGCGTGCGGCCCACTTTGGGAGACACACCCTGAAGTGGAATCCACCTTCCGTCTTTCCGTCCTTCCGTCTTTCCGTCCGTCTTGCCCCGCCCCCATACCTGCCCTAAATTCCCCAACCTGTTCCGATGCCTGCCCTTAACCGGGCTCGAGAGGGGTGAGACAGCGAATGCCAGAAGTCATCATCCACGATGACGAGAGCTTCGAGCGGGCGCTCAAGCGGTTCAAGAAGAAGTGCGAGAAGGCCGGTATCCTCTCGGACCTG
>DASSBA010000195.1:0-11162 GCA_035699205.1 Gemmatimonadales bacterium | reverse complement strand
CGGATCCGCCTCAAGGTCGAGGAGGCGGCCGAGTATCCCATCCTGAAGGTCAAGCTCGGCACCGACGAGGACGTCGAGATCCTCCGCACCATCCGCGGCATCACCGACAAGGAGATCCGGGTGGACGCGAACTGCGGCTGGACCGTCAAGCGGGCCATCGCCATGCTGCCGGTACTCCAGGAGTTCGGGATCACGGTGCTGGAGCAGCCGCTCCCTCCGCACGAGATCGGCGGGCTGGCCGAGATCACCCGCCGCGCCACGATTCCCGTCATCGCGGATGAGAGCTGCCGCACGGTCGAGGACATCCCGCCGCTGGTGGGCGCGGTGGACGGGATCAACATCAAGCTGGCCAAGTGCGGGAGCCTGCGCGAGGCGCTCCGGATGATCGCGGTGGCGCGCGCGCACGGCATGATGGTGATGGTCGGCTGCATGATCGAGAGCTCGCTCGGCATCACGGCCGCCGCGCACTTCACGCCGCTGGTGGACATCGTCGACCTCGATGGCGCGGCGCTTCTGTCCCGGGACCCGTTCACCGGCGCGCGCATCGACGGCGGGCAGGTGACGCTGCCGGACGGGCCGGGGCTCGGCGTCCGGGCGAGATGACCGACCGCTTCGCCCAGGTCGCCCTCCCGCTCCCCCTCGCCGCTCCGTACACCTACCGCATCCCCGAGACGCTGGGCGACCGGGTCACACCCGGCGCCCGGGTCGTCGTCCCGGTCCGCCGGCGCGAGTTGATCGGCGTCGTCGTCGAGGCCGACGCCGCCCCGCCGGCGGCCGCGGCGCGCGACGTGCTCGCGGCGCCGGACGCGGAGACCGCGGTTCCCGCCGGGCTGCTGGAGACGGCGCGCTGGATCGCCGGCTACTACGGCGCGCCGCTCGGCCTGACGCTCAAGTGCATGCTGCCGGCGGGCATGTGGGGCGAGTCGCGGGTCATCGCGTCGCTGGTGCGCGGCGCCCGGCTGCCCGGCGGCGTCGCGGGCGAGGTGGGCGCGTGGCTCGAGCGGCGCGGCGGCGAGGTGCCCGTCGCCACCGCCGCCCGCGCGCTCAGGCGGCCGGTGTGGGACGTGCTCGACCGGCTCGCCCGGGTGGGTGCCGTCACCTTCCGGGTCGAGCCGCCGGATACCGAAGGCGGAGCGGTGACCGAGCGCGTGGCATCGCTCGCCGGCGAGCCGCCGACCCTGCTCGAGCGCGACACGCTCTTCCGCCGCGCGCCGAAGCAGCGCCGGCTCTACGAGGCGCTCGAGCAGCTCGGTGGGCGTGCGACGGTCCGGCACGTGACGGGACAACTCGGGTTTACGGCCGCGGTGCTCCGGGCGCTGGAGCGGCGTGGCCTGGTGCACATCGGGCAGGCGGAACGGGTGCGGGACCCCTTCGCCGACCTGCCGGCCGTGCCGCCGCCCTCCCGTCTCACGGGCGATCAGCAGGCGGCGCTCGCCGCCGTCGAGGCGCTCGGCCCGGGCGAGGGCGCGGTGCTGTTCGGCGTCACCGGCAGCGGCAAGACGCTGGTGTACCTGGAGGCCGTCCGCCGGGCGCTCGCGGCGGGCCGCGGCGCCATCGTGCTGGTGCCCGAGATCGGGCTCACGCCGCAGACGGTCAGCCGGTTCCGCGGGGCCTTCGGCGACCAGGTGGCGGTGCTCCACAGCGCCCTCTCCGACGGCGAGCGGGCCGACGCCTGGCGTCTCCTCCGCCGCGGCGAGCGCCGCGTCGCGGTCGGGGCACGCTCGGCGGTGTTCGCGCCCGTCGCGGACCTGGGCATGATCGTGCTCGACGAGGAGCACGAGACGAGCTACAAGAACGGCGAGACCCCGCGCTACCACGCGCGCGACGTGGCCGCGGTGCGCGCGCGGCTCGAAGGCGCGAGCCTGGTGCTCGGCAGCGCCACGCCGTCCCTCGAGACCATGGTGCTGGCCGAGCGGAAGCTGCGCCTGCTCAGGCTCCCGGAGCGCATCGGCGCGCGGCCGCTCCCGCCGGTCGAGCTGGTGGATCTGCGGGTCGCGCCGAAAGCGGCGGGGACCGGGGCGGTGGCCTGGTCGGAGGCGCTCGACGCGGCCATCGTCGGCACCCTCGCCCGCGGGGAGCAGGCGTTGCTGCTCTTGAACCGGCGCGGGTTCGCCGCCTTCCTCCAGTGCCCGGACTGCGGTGAGGTGTGGCAGTGCCCCCGGTGCAGCATTTCGCTCACGGTGCACACCTCGCCGCCGGGTCTCCGGTGCCACTACTGCGGCCACGAGGAGCCGCTCCCCTTCACCTGCCGCGCGTGCGCCAACCCGGTGCAGCAGATGCGCGGCTTCGGCACCCAGCAGCTCGAGCGGTTCCTGGCCGAGCGCTATCCGCGGGCGCGGCTGGCCCGGATGGACCTCGATACCACGAGCACCAAGTGGTCACATCAGCGCATCCTCGCATCGGTCGAATCGGGCGAGGTGGACCTGCTCCTGGGCACCCAGATGATCGCCAAGGGGCTCGACTTCCCGAACGTCACGCTGGTGGGAGTGGTGGACGCGGACACCGGCCTCTATCTACCCGACTTCCGCTCGGCCGAGCGCACCTTCCAGCTGCTGGCTCAGGTGGCGGGGCGGGCAGGGCGGGGCCCCCGGGGCGGCCGGGTGCTGGTGCAGACGCGGCACCCGGCGCACCACGCGCTCGTCCGGGCCGCCGCGCACGACACGGAAGGGTTCGTGCGCGAGGAGCGCGCGCTGCGTGAGTCGCCGCCCTATCCGCCGGCGACGGCCCTGGTGAACCTGCTGGTGTCGGGAAAGGACGAGCGGGAAGTCGGCCGCCATGCCGCCGAGCTGGCCGACTGGTGTGGGGCGCTGCTGGCCCGCTACGAACTGCCGGTGACGCTGCTCGGCCCCGCGCCGTGCCCGCTCGCCAGGATCAAGGATCGCTGGCGCTGGCACCTGCTGCTCAAGGGCCGCTCCGAGGTCCTGGGCCGCGTCGTCCGCTACGCCGCGCAGCGGCTGTCGCGGGCGGGGGATGTGCGGGTGGTGATCGATCGGGATCCGGTGGCGGTGTTGTGAGGGAAGGACGGAAGGACGGAAAGGTAGAAAGATTGAAAGGTAGAAAGGTAGAAAGGCGGTGAGTCGGCCGGCACTGTCATCCGGAGCGGAGCGAGGGATCTACTAACCCGGAGCTCGAACTCGGCCCCGCTAGATCCCTCGCTCCGCTCGGGATGACAGTGCCGGCGGCACGCGACGTTCCACCGTTCCGCCTTTCCGTCCCTCCGTCCTACCGCGTCCGATACCCGATCTCCGTCCCGAGATACACTACCCGCCGCGGCGCCGGCTCGAACACGCGGCCGAAGGTGCCGTTGATCGTCACCGACCCGACATACCTTCGGTCCCACAGATTGTTGAGGCCGAGGAACGGCGCCACGTTCCACTCGCCCACGTTACCCGACCAACCCAGCCGCAGGTTGGTGACCCCCGCGCCCCACGAGTCCGCGAACAGCGTGTTCGCGTCGTCCGTGGCCATGGACGAGCTCAGGGTGTGGTCCGCATCGGCGTAGAAGCCGTAGGGGAGGACGGTCCGCAGGCCCAGGCGCCAGAAGTGGTCGGGCACGCCGGGCAGCTTGTTTCCATCGAGCGAGTTGCCGCTCTCGTCGGTGTAGTCGGAAAAGCGGTAGTGCGCGTAGGTGTAGGCCGCGCTCAGTGTGATCGCATCGATCGGGGTGACGGACAGCCCCACCTCGGCGCCGTCGTTGTGGGTCTTGCCCGCGTTCACGAAGAACGCGCGGCCGCCGATCTCCTCCTGCTGCACGATCGCGTCCGTGATCCGCCCGAGGAACAGCGCCACCGAGTAGGTGACGCGCGGGGTGGCCTGGCCGCGGGCTCCGATCTCGTAGTTCACCGCCCGTTGGGGCTTCAGTTCCGTGTTGAATCCGCCGGTGCCGTTGGGCTGGTTGACCAGCTCGGTGGTGGTGGGCGTCTCGAATGAGGTCGAGATGTTCACATAGGGGACGAACTGGTCGCCGAAGGCCCAGCTCGCGCCCGCGTGGCCGCTCAGCGCCGAGTTGGTGCGGTCGCCGCTGTTGTCCACGCCGTCGGCCAGGAAGCGGTCCGCCACGTCGAACTTCACCCAGTCGTAGCGCAGCCCGCCGTTCAGCAGCAGCTCTTCGCGCGGTGACCATTGGACCTGCGCGAACGGCCCGAACTCCGTGATCTTCTCCTGCTGGTCCACCAGCAGGCTGTCGGTCGGCACGCCCGCCACGGACCGGTTGTTCTTGCGGTTGTCCCGCATCCGCTGGATGTCGGCGCCGAAGCTCAGCCGGGGCGACGCCGGCATCGAGCCGAGGCGCTGGGTAGTGGATGCGCGGGCGCCGCCCACCACTCGGCCGATGTCCACGTACGTGCCGATGGTGGGGCCGGTCGGCCCCGCCTCGCCGGGGGGTGGCGCCGCGATCGGGTTCTTCAGGTCGCGCAGCAGCCCGAAAGCGGTCACGTTGTATTCGTTGCCGCCGGCGTCGAAGTGCCGGAGCCCGAGCGAGAGCTGCTGCTGGTTGACGTCCTTGTCGGCCTCGCGGCGGATGTTGTTGGCGGCCGCGGAGTCCGCGTTGGCCAGATATTCGGTGAGGGTGAGCGCGCCCGGGTTCTGCGCCTGCGGGTTGTCGGCGGCGCCGAACCGGAGCGTGCCCAGCGTGGTGCCCGAGAAGACGTAATCCACGCCCGCGTTGAGCTGCCGGATGTCGGCCGCGCTGTGCTGCCGGAAGCCATCCGCCTTGAACCGGCTGATCGAGAGCGTGCCGCTCGCGTCGCCCAGCCGTCCCGAGGTCCAGCTCTGCACCTTGTAGAACCCGTCCCCCTCCCGCTCTCCGCCGCCCCCCTCGGCGCGCACGCTCTGGGCGAATGGCGCTTGGGCGGCCGGCTCCGTCTGGAGCGCCACCACGCCACCCGCCGCGTTGCCGTAGAGCGACGAGCTCGAGCCGCGCAGCACCTCGGCACGGCCGATGTCCGAGAAGTCGACGTTGGTCAACTGGCTCTGCCCGTCGGGTAGCGTCTGGGGAATTCCGTCGAGCAGGATCTTGACGCCGCGGACGCCGAAGTTCGCGCGTGAGCCGAATCCGCGGATGGAGATTCGCTGGTCGAGCGAGAAGTTGTACCGGTTGGAGACCACCACACCCGGGATGTTGTTCAGCGCCTCGTCCAGACCGATCGTCTGCTGGCCGCGCTGGATGTCCTGTCGGTCCAGCACCCCCACCGCGTAGGGCACCCGGGCCAGGGGCTCGGGCGTGCGGGTGACTGTGACCTCGATCTCCGGCAGCGTGGTGACTCGGGTGGTGTCCCGCGCCGCCGTATCGGGCCGGGCGGGCACCTGGGCCGCCGCGACGCCGGCCAGCATGAGAGCCGCGAGACTCAGGATCAGGGGCCTGCGCATGATGTATCCTTTCGAGTATCCTCGACGATCACCGCGCCGCAAAGCGGGGCGTTGGGAGGGTTCGTCGGGGCTGTTCGAGCCGGAGTACCGCAGGCGGGTGGAAGCGCGGTGGGTGATATCACCCGGCACGGCTCTCCTCGCACCGAGACCATCAACAAGGAAGCAGGGGTCGTGCCGCTGGGGGTGCCGGCCGTTGACACTCTCATAAGCCCTTGTGAGCTTGCGTCTTGTTGCCCCGACAGCCGCTCCGGAGCGGGTGGGGAGCGGTGGGGGAGATCCGGCCCTCCGTGGGTCTCCTCACCCACTCCAGTCCTGACCGCGGCCACGGTCGCCTCGCGGCCGGCGCGCCGTCAACCCAAACTCTAACCCCCGCTTGTCTCCCCTGCAGCGCGCCTCTACCTTCCTCCGCCGTATGCCCGGCGCCCCCTCGACACTGCCCGATTTCTCGCTGCCGCCCTTCGCGGGCGCTCCGCCGGCGCGCTTCGCGCCGCTTCCGGCCGACGGCGTCCTCCCCGAGGGCTTTTTCTCCACCTCCAACCTGCCGACGTACATCCACGTGGATGGTGGCTGGGTGGCGCCGAGCCGGCCGCGCATGGATTGCGTCGTGGTGAAGCGGGACGGCAGGCTCGAGTCCATCGAGCCGCGGCGGCTCCGCCAGGGCGAGCTGATCGCCATGGGCGAGGCGGAGGACGGCACCGAGGGCATCGTGGTGCACGCCGAAGGCTTCCTCGGCGGCGCCCACGGGGCCAACGAGTTCCGTTTCATGTCGACGGAGGTGAGCCGCGAGCGGCCGGTGAACTACGAGGAGCTGGCCGCGCGGGTGGGCGAGCAGAAGCAGCGCGGCGGCTACCTGGTCTGGGTCGTCGGGCCCGCGCTGGTCCACTCCCGGGCGCGCGCGGACTTCGAGTGGTTCATCCGGAACGGCTACGTGCAGGCCGTGCTCGCCGGGAACGCGGTCGCGGTCCATGACATCGAGGCGGCCATCTTCGGCACCACGCTGGGCATGACCAACACCGGGCGCCCCACCCAGGGCGGCCACGGGCTCCACATGCGCGCCATCAACCGCGTGCGGGCCGCGGGCTCGATCGGGCGGGCGGTCGAGGCCGGTCTGCTGAAGAGCGGTATCATGCACGCGCTGGTGACGAACGACATCCCCTATGTCCTGGCCGGTTCGATCCGCGATGACGGCCCGCTTCCCGGCGTGTACACCGACACCCTCGAGGCACAGGACGCCATGCGCGAGCACACCGTGAAGGCGACCGGCGCCGTCTTCGTGGCCACCGCTCTCCACGCGATCGCGGTGGGCAACATGCTCCCGGCGTTCTATCTCGACGAGGACGGCGCCCCCGCGCCGCTCATGACCATCTGCGTGGATCAGACCGAATTCGTGGTCAACAAGCTCAAGGATCGCGGCACCCACCAGGCCTACGGCGTGGTGACCAACGCGCAGGACTTCATGCACGTGCTCCGGTTCTACACCGAGCGCTGGGAGCAGGGCGCGGCGTGAGCGGCACCGGCTGGACCCGGCTGGCCCTGGCGGTCGCGGCGCAGGTTCCGCCCGCGGAGGTGGACGGGGTGTGGGTGTTCAGCGCGCTGCGCCACGAAGGGCGCGAGTGGGGCACGGCGGTGCTTTCGCGGGTGGACGGCGGCCGCCGCCGGATCTACACCGCGCGCTACGTCCTCGCGGTGAAGGGGAAGGACCGCGGGAAATTCGAGACCTCGGTTCAGGAGGTCGGCAGCGGCCCGGTGGAGGCCCTCACGCAGCTCCTGCAGGACGCCCAGCGCCGGATCGACGACGACCAGCCGCCGGTTCCGGTGCCGGCGGACGAATGGTTCGCGGCCGCGGCCGATGCCCAGGCTCGCTAACGGCGAGGGTGCCGCCCTCCTCGATCGGTTCCGCCGGTACCTCCGCGATCACCGCCAGCCCGTCACCCGCCAGCGCGACCTCGTGGCCCGGATCGTCTTTCTCTCCGACGACCATCCCTCGGTCGAGGCCATCCGCCGGACGCTGAAGGAGCGCGGCGAGCACGTGGGCATGGCCACGGTGTACCGCACCCTCGAGGTGCTGGTCGAGAGCGGACTCGTCCGCGCGCACGACTTCGGCGAGGGGTTCAAGCGCTACGAGCCGATGCCGGCCCAGGCGCACCACGAGCACCTCATCTGCGAGCGCTGCGGGCGCGTCGTGGAGTTCCAGAACGAGCCCCTCGAGCGCATGCTCCCCATCATCGCCGACGAGCACGGGTTCCAGCCCCTGCGCCACCGGGTGGAGGTCTACGGCGTCTGCCGCGACTGCCGCCAGCGGGAGCTCGGCGCGCTGTGAACGAGCCCGCCACCCTCGGTCTGTTCGTCGCCTTCGCGGCGGGGCTCCTGAGCTTTCTGTCGCCCTGCGTGCTGCCGCTGGTGCCCTCCTATATCGGCTTCCTCACGGGCATGTCGCTGCCCGAGGTGACCACCCGCCGGCGCTCGGCGCTGGGGCACGCGGTGCTCTTCGTCCTGGGCTTCTCGCTCATTTTCATCCTGCTTGGCGCCAGCGCCACCGCCCTCGGCCGCGCGCTCAACTTCTATCAGGTGTGGCTCCAGCGGATCGGGGGCGTGCTCATCATCGCGTTCGGGCTGGTGTGCCTGGGCGTGATCCGGGTGGGCGCGCTCGGCCAGGAGCGCCGGGTGCAGGTCGAGCGGAAGCCGGTGGGCTACCTCGGCTCGGTCCTGGTCGGGATGGCATTTGCCGCCGGCTGGACGCCCTGCATCGGGCCGGTGCTCGGCGGCATCCTCGGCCTCGCCGCCACGTCGCAGGACGTGAGCCGCGGGATGCTGCTCCTCGGCGTCTACTCCGCCGGGCTCGCGGTGCCGTTTCTGATCGCGGCGGTCGCCCTCGAGTCGTTCCTGTCGTGGTTCCAGCGCTTCCGGCGGTACCTGCCGTGGGTGATGCGGGTGAGCGGTGTCCTGCTCATCTTCGTGGGCGTGCTGATGGTGACGGGCGAGTTCACCCGGCTGGCGGGGTGGCTGCAGCAGTTCACGCCGGCGTTCATTCGGGAGCAGATCTAGTTCATCCGATGCACCACAAAGGCACAGAGGGCACAGAGGTGCACGGAGACAACATCACATTTGTTTTCTCCGTGTGTTCTCCCTGCCCTCTGTGCCTCCGTGGTGAATCGGATCTCCGCCCGCTCACGGAGCCGGGGTCGCGATCCCCTCTTCTTCCAGCTCCTCCTCCAGCTGCTGCCGCCGGAGCAGCTCCCAGTAGCGGCCCCCCCGCGCGATCAGCTCGGCGTGGGTGCCCTGCTCGACGATGCGGCCCTCGTCGAGCACGAGGATCCAGTCCGCCTCCCGCACGGCGGCGAGCCGGTGGGAGACGATGATGCTCGTGCGCCCGGCCAGCGCCCCGCGGAGCGCCCGCAGGATTTTGGCCTCGGTCTGGGCGTCCACCGCGCTCAGCGCGTCGTCGAGCACGAACACCGGGGGGTCCTGGGCCAGCGCGCGGGCAATGGCGCTGCGCTGCTTCTGGCCGCCCGAGAGATTGATCCCGCGCTCGCCGAGCATGGTGTCGTAGCCGGCGGGGAGGGCCGGGAGCGCCTCGGTGAGCTGCGCCACCTCGGCCACCCGCTCCAGCCGCCCGTCGTCCGGTGCGCCGAGCAGGACGTTCTCGCGCAGCGTCTCGCTGAAGAGGAACGTCTCCTGGGGCACGAAGCCGACCGCCCCTCGTAGTTCGGCGAGCGCCAGCCGGCGGATGTCCACCCCGTCGATCAGGACGGCCCCGCGGTCGGGGTCGTAGGCCCGCACCAGCAGGTCCACCAGCGTGGATTTCCCCGAGCCCGTCGCGCCGACCACCGCCAGCGAGCGCCCCGCCTCGACCCGGAACGAAATGTCCTGGAGCACCGCGCCGCGCTCCCGCGCGCCCGGGTAGGTAAACCAGACGCCGCGGAACTCGACCGCGCGCCCACCATGCGCGGGCGGCAGCTCGATCCGCGGGTCCGGCTCGGTGATGGCCGGCTGCTCGCGGAAGAGCTGGTTGATGCGGCCCATGGAGGCCGCGCCCCGCTGCACCAGGTTCACCGCCCAGCCCAGGGCGATCATCGGCCAGACCAGCATCGCGAGATACACCCCGAACGCCACGAACTCGCCCACGGTCACCGTGCCCAGGATCATCAGGCGCCCCCCGGCGTACAGCACGGTCAGCGCGCTGAGGCCGCCGAGCAGGGTGAGCAGCGGATAGAACAGCCCCTGCACCCGTGCGAGGCTCAGGTTGCGCGCCAGGTAGTCGTCGCTGAGGCTCCGGAAGCGCGCCGTCTCCGCCCGCTCCTGGCGGTACGCGCGCACGACCCGGACGCCGGAGAGGTTCTCATGCGCGTGGGTCGTCAGATCGCTGAACTGCTCCTGGATGGCCTGGCTGCGCCGATGGATGCGCTGGCCCAGGGAGACCATGACCACCGGCAGCCCCAGCAGGGGGACAAAGGCGATGAGCGTGAGCCGGGGGCTGATGGCCACCATGGCCGGTGCAATCAGCAGGGCGCGGATGGTAGTATCAACGAGATACATCATGGCCGGCCCGGCCACCATCCGGACGGCCAGGAGGTCGTTGGTCGTGCGGGCCATCACATCGCCGGTGGGGAACCGGTCGTAGAATTCGGCCGACATCCGCTGCAAATGTCGGTAGAGGTGGTCCCGGAGATCGGTCTCGACCCGGCGGCTGCCGCTGTTCAGGAGCTGGCGCATGCCATACCGGGCCACGCCGCCGGCCACCGCCGACGCGAGCAGCAGCACCACGGCGGCCCGGACGGCCGGGAACCCGGCCCCGTTCCGGAGGGCGTCGATGCCACGTTCGATGAACTTGGGACCGAGAGTGGTGAAAAAGTTGGAAACGATCACGAGGCCCATGCCGATCGCGTAATCGCGGCGGTAGGGCCTCAGATAGGGCAGGAGGGGGCGCAGCTCGTTCATGGCCGGTGGAATGTCACCGAGCGGCGGACCCCGGGCAAGTCACACCACGAGGAGGAAACGATGTCGAGAACGATGCTCGCTGCGCTCACACTGCTGGCCGCTGCCGCATGCGGCCGGGGCGACCGGCGGGATGTCGCTTCCGCCGACAGCCTGAACCGTGACCTGCAGCTCGCGCCGGTGGACACCACCGCGACGCTCAACGATCAGCCGGGCGCGGATACCGCGACCGTCGCGGCGACACCGCCGCCCGCCGCAGCCGCGCCGAAGCCGGCCGCCAGGCCCGCGCCGAAGCCCGCGGCAACGCCGGCGCCCAAGCCGGCCGCCCCCGCGCCATCGGCCGCGCAGCCCGCCCCCGCACCGGCGCCGGCCCCGTCCGCCTCCGCCAGCCTGGCGTCCGGCACCAGCTTCACCGCCACCACGGACGCCGAGATCCGGTCCAACAAGAACAAGGTGGGCGACGAGGTGACGGCGTCGGTGGTCAGCGACGTGAAGGATGCCTCGGGCAAGGTCGTGATTCCGGCGGGCTCGAAGGTCACCCTTCAGGTCACGGCCATCCACGAGTCGGAGAACAAGGGCGACACCACCGGCACCCTGACGCTCAAGCCCACCGCGATCGCCATCAACGGCGCGTCGCAGCCGCTGCCTGCTTCGATCTCGGGGGTCAAGACCCAGCTCCAGGGCCGCGGCACGGGTGCGGGGGACGTGGCCAAGGTCGGCGCGGGCACCGCGGCCGGCGCCATCGTGGGCCGCGTGCTCGGCGGCAGCACCAAGGGCGCCATCATCGGCGGGGTCATCGGCGGCGCCGTCGGTGCCCAGCGCGCGGTAGAAACCAAGGACCGCGACGTCGTCGTGCCGCA
>DASSBA010000194.1:0-2484 GCA_035699205.1 Gemmatimonadales bacterium | reverse complement strand
CTGCGCGCCGCTCTTGCTGGCGAGCCCCTGGAGGCAGCCCATCAGGGCCACCGCGGCGCCGAAGCTGGCGCTCTTGACCAGCCCGAACCAGATGTCCTTGAAGTGATAGAACAGCTTGAGCCCCTTGAAGAACTCGGGGGTCGAGAGGTCCAGCAGATTGACGGCGGTGATCCACCCCGAGGTGACGCCCACGCCCATGGCGAACGCGGTGACCACCGGGAACATCAGCGTGGCGGCGAGGACCCGCGGGACGATGAGATAGGCATTCCGGTCGTACGCCAGCGTCTCGAGCGCGTCCACCTGCTCGGTGACCTTCATGGTGCCGAGCTCGGCGGCGATGCTCGCGCCGACCCGGCCGGCCAGCGCCATGCCGGTGAGCACCGGGCCCAGCTCCATCATCACGGTCTTGCCGACCAGCGCCCCCACGAAGTAGAGGGGAACGGTGCCGGTAAAGATGTAGGAGGAGAGGAGGGAGAGGACGATGCCGGTGAAGACGGCGATGAACAGCGCGATGGGCACCGAATCGACGCCCAGGCGCCGCATCTGTCCCACGAGCAATGGCGACCAGGTGCGGACATCGGCCAGCGCGCGAAACGTCTCGAGGCTGCGGCGGCCGATGTGGGCGACGAAACCGTCGTGAGTCGTGAGTCGTAAGTCGTGAGTCATAAGTCGAAGCTCCAGCGGGGGTAGCGACCGGTGACCAGCGACTCACGACTTACGACTTACGACCCACGGCCGCCGTCACGCCGCAAAACTCGCCAGCGCCCGCCCCACGTCCCCCTCGCGCAGGCGCCTGAGCGCCCGGTCGCGGAGCTGGCGCACCCGCTCGCGGGTGACGCCAAGCATGCCGCCGATCTCCTCGAGCGTGTGCTCCCGTCCGCCGTCGAGGCCGAAGTAGAGCCGGAGCACCTTCGCGTCGCGCGGGGGAAGGGTGCGGAGCGCGGACTCGATCTCCTCGGACAGGAAGCGGTCCATGGCCCGCTCCTCGGCGTCGCCCTGGTCGTCGGCGATGAAGCGGTCGATGAGCGAGCGATCGCCCTCGGGATCGAGCGGCGCGTCGAGCCGGACTTCGGCGGTATTGAGGGCCGCGAGCGACTGGACCACGTCGAGCGACAGCCCGGTGGAGTGGGCGATCTCCTCGGGCGTGGGCTCCCGCCGGAGCTCCTGCCTGAGCGTCTCGGCGGTGCGCACGATGCGCGAGAGGTCCGCCGTCCGGTTGAGCGGCACGCGCACGGTGCGCCCCTGCCGCGCCAGCGAGGCCAGGATGGACTGGCGGATCCACCAGACGGCGTAGGAGATGAACTTGACGCCCTGGTCGGGATCGAACTTCCGGGCGGCCGTGAGCAGGCCGACGTTCCCTTCGCCGATCAGGTCGGTCAGGGCGAGGCCCCGGTTCTGGTACTTCTTGGCCACCGAGATGACGAAGCGGAGATTCCGCTTGACCAGCTCCTGCATCGCCTCCTCGTCGCCGGCGCGCACCCGCCTGGCGATGGCGACTTCCTGCTGCGCGGTCAGGAGGGGCGTCCGGCTGACCTCGTAGAGGTACTGGTCGAGGATGTCCCCGTCGGCGTCGTAGACGCCGAGGCTCTTGGCGGTCTCGCTCTTGCGTGGCCGACGCGCCCGGGCGGGCGGCGACTGCGCCAGAATCTCGGCGGTGGTCAGATCGTCGGCGTACGCCTGGGGCGAGGTATCGGGAGGCCGCTTCGAGGGGCGCGGCGACGCGCTCCGGTCATCGGGCTTCTTCTTCGGCATCTGATGCAAGATAGGTAATCCGCTTGACGCTCGCTCGGGCCGCGGCTAGGTTTCCGTGCTGCCACGGCGCCGGGGGATCCGCGACCTTGAGGGCGGGTCAATAATAGCGGGGGCGTAGCTCAGTTGGGAGAGCGCGTGAATGGCATTCACGAGGTCAGGGGTTCGATCCCCCTCGCCTCCATTGCCTCGGCCGGGAGCGGCAGGGCGGGCGTTGCGCGGGCCGCGGGCGGACGCTAAAATCCTACCCGCTTGCGGATGTGGTACCGCGGGAATAGCTCAGTTGGTAGAGCACAACCTTGCCAAGGTTGGGGTCGCGGGTTCGAGTCCCGTTTCCCGCTCTGGGTGCGGTCGAATCAACGAAGGTCTGGCCGGGTCACACCGGCACACGTCGCGGGGTGGAGCAGTCTGGTAGCTCGCCGGGCTCATAACCCGGAGGTCGTGGGTTCAAATCCCACCCCCGCTACTGGCGGTCAGGCGGTCAGGCGGACAGGCCGACAGTGGTCCCGGCGAAGGGAATCCTTCCGAACTCCGGAGACCACTGACCGGCCGTCCGTCTGACCGCCTGACCGCTCTCACGGGCGGTTAGCTCAGTTGGTTAGAGCGCCACGTTGACATCGTGGAGGTCACAAGTTCGAGTCTTGTACCGCCCATCGAGCCGCGCCCTTAGCTCAATTGGATAGAGCATTTGACTACGGATCAAAAGGTTGGGGGTTCGAGTCCCTCAGGGCGCAT
>DASSBA010000193.1:0-1150 GCA_035699205.1 Gemmatimonadales bacterium | reverse complement strand
CTCGCCGCTCGGGCACACCGACGTGCGGGTGGAGGCCGTGCTGCTTCGGGGCGGCCGCCCGGGCTGCGGCGCGCATGGCGCGCAGGCCGAGCTGATCGTGGCCGACGACCGCCTCGCCGGCGACCCGCCGCTTCGCGGCCCCGTGCTCGGCTCGCTCCGGACCGGCGGGGCGGCGGAGCGCCGACCGAGCGGCCTGGTCCGCCGCGACACCGTTCCGGCGCCGTCGGCCGAGCTGATCCGCGAGCTGGTCGGCCGTACCGGCCAGGCGCTCGACTCCATCCTCGGCGCCCGGTATCCGGCGCTCGAGCTGCGCCCCGCCGCCGGGGCGCGCGTCGAGATCAACACCCTGGCCGACGTGGACGCGGCCGACGTCGTGGCCTTCCGCGCGCGGGAAGACGCGGTGCGCTACGCCGTCTCGCTCCGGGTGCGGCGCGTCCCGGCGCGCGGCGACACGCTGGTGGCGGCCGGGGTGATGGTCTGGGATAGCGCGGGCGCCTGGCGGCAGACGATCTTCCGCCCCACGCTGCTCGCGCTCCGGAACGGCCGGCTCGAGCCGTACGGCTCGCCCCGTCGGCCCGTCTATTGGCGCCGGCTCCAGCCCATCAGCGACTTCGCCTTCGAGCGCGACGACCTCTGGATGGAGCAGGTGGATGTGCGCGACGGGAGCGTGCTCTGGGGGATCGTGCAGCCGCAGGGAAACGTGATTGTCGCCGCCGCGGAGGTGGATGGACCATGCCGATGAAGATCTACACCCGCACGGGTGACGAGGGCGACACCGGACTGTTCGGCGGCGGGCGGGTGCCCAAGGATCACCCCCGCGTCGCCGCCTACGGCGACGTGGACGAGCTCAACTCGGTGCTCGGTGTCGCGCGCGCCACCCCGCCCGCGGAATTCTTCGACGGGCTGCTCGAGTCGGTCCAGCGCGACCTCTTCGCCATCGGCGGCCACCTGGCCACGCCCGACCCGGCGAAGGTCGCGAAGGCGCTCGAGAAGGCGGAGCTCTCCGACATGCGCGTGGCCGAGTTCGAGCGGGTGATGGACGCGGCGGACATCGAACTGCCGCCGCTCCGCGCGTTCGTGCTGCCGGCCGGCACGCCCAAGGCCGCGGCGCTCCACGTCGCCAGAGCGGTCTGCCGCCGGGCGGAGCGGA
>DASSBA010000192.1:0-1297 GCA_035699205.1 Gemmatimonadales bacterium | reverse complement strand
TGGTCGTCTCGGTGCTCGGCGCGCTCGTCGCGCTGGCCCTCGACCGCCGCTCCGCCGCGCCGGCCCCCGCGCCCGCGCTGGCCTAGGTGTACGGCCCACGGTCTTGCTGAACGCGGCTGATGGGTGGCCGGTCCTGCAGCGAGCTGTGGGGTCGTCTGCGGTTGTAGTACCGCATCCAGGAGGAAAGGGCACGGGTGCGCTGGTGGCTTGAGCCCCAGGTGCGCCCGTGGGCCCATTCCTCATCGAGGGTGCGGATGAAGCGCTCCACTTTCCCGTTCCAGCGGGGGGTGCGGGGTGGGATCAGGATGTGGCGGGCGCCCAGGTCGGTGAGGACTTCCAGGAACACGCGGGCGTCGGTGTAGGCCTTGGCGTTGTCACTCATGACGGCCTGGATGGGGCCGCAGCCCGCCGCGGCCATGAAGGCGGCGGCCCGCACAAGGAAGGCGGCGCAGGTCACGCCACGCTGGTCGGGGTGCAGCTCGACGTAGGCGAGGCGGCTGTGGTCGTCGACTGCGCAGTGGGCGTAGAGGTAGCCGGCGCCGCGGCTGCGGTGGTGTTCTGCGCGGTCGCCGTGGGCGAAGTGGCCGGGGCGATCGAAGCGGGCCAGCTGCTTGGTGTCGATGTGCAGCAGCGCCCCCGGCTCGGCCCACTCGTAGCGGCGGGTGGGCCGCTCCGGGCGCGGTGAGCGGCGCCGCCGGGACACCCCGTGGCGGTGCAGCACCTTCCAGATGGTGGAGCGCCGCCGGCCCACCAGGCCTGCCAGGCGGGCGGGCCCCAGGTTGGTGCGGGCCCGGGCGTCGAGGATCCGCTGTTGCTCATCGTCGCTGAGCGCCCAGGGGCAGGTGCGCGGGGTGGGCGGGCGTGAGCGCAGGCACTCCAGGCTGGTGCGTGAGCGTTCATCGGCCTGATCCCAGCGCTGCCACCAGCGGTGGGCGGTGGCCGGGGCGACGCCGAGCCTGCGGGCGGCCGCCCGCAGGCTCGATCCCTCCTGGATCAGGCGCACCAACTGCCGGCGCCCGGCCAGTCCGAGTCGACCTCTACCGTCTTCCATGTCCGAGCCCTTCCTGGTCTGTGTTGCTGTCGCAAGCCACAGACTCGGTGAGGGCTCGGACGCCCCTTTCAGGTGTTCACAAAGAGCGTGGGCAGTTCACCTAGGCGGCCGAGGCGTCGCGCCGCCGTGGCGTCCGACATCGCGATGGGCCTACTGGCCTGCCAGAACCAGCCCTCCTTGTTGCACGACGGGGCGATTCCGGCGGGCGTGTGGACTCCTCGCCGGCCGCTCGCTGAGCGGGGCATC
>DASSBA010000191.1:0-16907 GCA_035699205.1 Gemmatimonadales bacterium | reverse complement strand
TTCGACCCGAAGAAGCTGGAGCTCACCGGCCCGCCCGTCGCGCTGCTCGAGGGGGTCGGGGTGCGGAACGGCGGCTTCAACGTGGACCTGGCGCTCGCCGGCAACGGCACGCTGGCCTACACCACCGGCGGCACGCTCGGCTCCCGCCGCGCGGTGTGGGTGAGCCGGGAGGGCGGGGTGAGTCCGGTGGACCCCGGATGGGATCCGCAGGGCGTGATCGGCTCCTCCGCCCTCGCCCCCGACGGGAAGGCCGTCGCCGTTTCCCTCACCCGCGATGGCGGGCGTGACGTGTGGGTCAAGCGGCTTCCTGACGGGCCGTTCTCGCGGATCACGTTCGGCGACACCGCGGCCGGCCGGCCCGTCTGGTCGGCCGACGGACGGGACGTCCTGTACATTGCCGACCGGTCCGGCTCCGGGGTCGGGCCGGTCTACGCCCGCCGGGCGGACGGCACGGGAACCGCGCGCCGGCTGGTCGGCTCGGACCTCGATTTCGGCCAGATAGAGCCCTCGCGAGACGGTCGCTGGCTGATCCTCCGCACCGCGCCGCCCCCACCCGCGAGCCCGGACATCGTGGGCGTCCGGGCAGGGGACAGCACGCTGGTTTCGCTGGTCGCCTCGCCCGCCGTCGAGCTTTTCCCTGCGCTGTCGCCGGACGGCCGCTGGCTGGCGTACGCCTCGAACGAATCCGGAGCGTTCGAGGTCTACGTCCGCCCCTTCCCGGAGACCTCGGACGCCAAGTGGCAGGTATCCACCGCGGGCGGCGCCGAGCCGGCCTGGTCGAGCAACGGCCGGGAGCTGCTCTACATCAACGGCAAGAGCGAGATGGTCGCGGCTGAGATCCCGGCGGGGGCCACATTCTCGGTGGGGCGGCAGCGGACGCTGTTCGCGGTGGGGCCGTTCTCCCGGCCGGGCTCGGTGCCGTCGTTCTCGCTGAGCCCGGACGACAAGCGGTTCGTGATGCTGCGCGAGGGCGAGAGCGGGCAGCCGGGCGAGTTGATCCTGGCGGAGAACTGGCTGCAGCAGCTCGAGGCGGTGCAGGGGAAGTGAGCGGCGACGGCCGCCACGGTGCTCGCGGGCTCTCGTACGCACCGGGCTCGCGCCGGCGGCGGCACGCCGGTCGGCGATGCCTGGGGACTGGCGCCGAGCCTCAAGCGGTTGGGGCAACTGGGCAGCGAAGGGAAATGAGAGCCGCGCTCGTCCTGTCCCGGACTCAGTAGCGGGTAAAGAGCAGGTCGTTGTTCGCGGTATTCGAGTTCCTGACGATGTCCTTGGTGGTCGCGGCGAACAGCGCGTCGCGCACCTGCTGCGGGGTCCGGCCCGGATGGAGCTGCAGGTACAACGCGGCCACCCCGGCCGTGTGCGGCGCGGCCATGGAGGTCCCGCTGATGGTGTTCGTGGCGCTGTTGCTCGTGAACCACGTCGATGTGATGCCGACCCCGGGAGCGAACCAGTCGACGCAGCTGCCGTAGTTGGACCAGGTCGCCTTCCGATCGTTCCGGTCGGTCGCGCCCACCGTCATCGCCGTCGAGACCCGGGCCGGGGAGAGGTTGCAGGCGTTCTGTGCGATGCCGGCGGAGTTGCCGTTGCCGGCGGCGATGGCCGTGGACACGCCGGCCGCAATCATCCGCCGCACCGCGTCGTCCACCGAGGCGTTCGCGCCGCCGCCGAGGGACAGGTTGGCCACGGCGGAGCTCACGTGCCGCCGGACGACCCAGTCGATCCCCGCGATGACCCCGCTCCACGTGCCCGAGCCGCCGCAATCCAGGACCCGCACGGCCACCAGGTGCACCCGCTTCGCGACGCCGTACCGGCTCCCGCCCACCGTGCCGGCCACGTGGGTGCCGTGGCCGTTGCAGTCGGCCGCCGTGCCGCCGTCCACGGCGTCGTAGCCGCTCGTGGCCCGTCCGCCGAAATCGTCGTGACCGAAACGGATGCCCGTGTCGATGATGTACGCGGTGACCCCGATGCCGGTGCTGGTGTAGGTGAAAGTGCTGCTCAGGGGGAGCGAGCGCTGGTCGAGGCGGTCGAGGCCCCAGGTCGCATTGCCCTCGGTGGTCGCGACGATGGTGGCGATTCCGTCGGGCTCGATCCGGATCACCCGGCGGTCGCGGAGGAGTCCGGCGCGGGCGGCGTCGGCCATCGCGCCGGCGAACCCGGTCAGCGCGTGGGTGTAGACGAACTCGGGACGGACGCCATGCGCGCCGGCGACGACGGCAGGGTTCTCACCGTCCCGGAGCGTGATGATGAACCGGCCGGGGATGACGCGCGCGCGGGCGGATGGCACACTCGCCGGTGCGTCCGTGCTCTCGGGCTCGAGCTGTGCGGGCGAATCACTGCAGGCGGACAGGCCGGCCAGACAGGCGGCCGCGGTGAGCGACAGGGGGGAGCTGCGCATGGTCCGACTCGCTTGCGGGCGGGATGGGTGCCTACGGTGCGGAGTGGTACCGGTACTGTCAAGGGAGCGCCGCGGACGCCGGGCTCGCGCCGGCCAGCAGCCTACCGCACCGCGCGCTCCCGTAGTCGCGCCTTGGCCTCTTCGACCAGCGGCAGGTGCCGCTGCACCGGCCGGTCGTACCGTTGTAGAAAGCGCTGGTAGTAGCTCGCGGCGAGGTCGGCGTGACCCAGCCGCTCCTCGGCCCGGCCACGCTCGAGGTCCGCCAGCCCGGCGAACATGAAGCTGTAGACGGTGCTCGGGTGGAGAAGGAAGGGACCGTCCACCCATCGCAGCAGGCGAACGGCCTGTTCGGCGTCGCCCGAAGCGGCCAGCCAGCGCGCGGCTGCCAGCCGGTCCAGCGGAACGGCCAGCGGATGGCTGGCGAAATCGGGCGCCAGCAGCTCCGCCTGTTCCCACTCCAGGGTGGCCATCGTCTTGCCCGCCTCGCGGATGTCCCCGCGGAGCGCCGCATCCAACGCGCCCAGCGAGCGATCGAGCGCGCGCCGCGCCGGATCCACCGAGCGGCCGAGCTCCGCCCTCGCCTCCGCCAGCGCCCTGCGGTCGCGGCGCCCGCCCGCGAGCACTCCATCGAGCCAGGCCAGCTCGGCCGCCCCGGTGGCACCGCCACGGGCCGCCCGGGCGGCGGCCGCGCGCCGGGCCGCCGCCTCGCGCGGATCCACCGCGTCGAGCCACACACCCACCGCCGCCAACCCGTAGGCCCTGAGCGCGGCGACTGTGTCGGTGCCGTCGGCGGCCAGCCGGTCCAGGTTGACGAGCGCCGAGTCCCACGCTCCCCTTCCGCCCCAGGACAGCGCCAGCAGCAGCCGGTGCACGCGGCGCCGATCGGGGGGACCGTCGGCGGCGAGCACCTGCCGGCTCACCCGGATCTGATCGGCAAACCAGCCGTAGCAGATCGGATCGTAGAAGCTGCCGGACGGGACCGCCGCCGGCGCCACATCGCGGGCGACGCTGTCGGCCAGCGCGCCTGCCGCCGTGCGGTCGCCCCGCTGGATCGCGTGCAGGAACCGGAACTGGAGCATCCGGTTGCCGTAGCCGTCGGCGGTAAGGCTCGGGCCCGCGTCGAGGCGGTCCAGCGCGCGCAGCGAGCGGCCCGCCCCCGCGGTGTCCCCGTCGAGCAGGGTGATCAGCATCAGGTGCTCCCAGACCGGAATCAGGTCGGGATTGAGCTGCACCGCCCGCTCGAACGCCGCGCGGGACTCGCGGGCGGGACGCCCGAGCACCGGACCGTCGTGCAGCGTCTGGTCGCCGTAGATCAGCCAGCCGAACCAGGAATCGGGGTACCGCTCGCTCGCGACACGGGCCCGCTCGACGGCGCGGCCGATACTGTCGTGGTCTTCGAGGAGGATCGCCTCGGTGCTCAAACGCTCCCGCTCCGGCAGCTCGGAGCGGTGGCGCTCGAGCAGCGCGACCACGCTGTCGGCCGGCTCGAGCAGCGACCAGTGCCGGGCGTACACGTGGCGGGCGTAGGCCAGCCAGAATGCGGGATCGGCATCCATGGCCCGCCGGTAGG
The DNA here is from genome assembly GCA_035699205.1 of Gemmatimonadales bacterium. Classification (GTDB taxonomy): domain Bacteria; phylum Gemmatimonadota; class Gemmatimonadetes; order Gemmatimonadales; family GWC2-71-9; genus CAVVWJ01. The sequence goes on along the minus strand of DASSBA010000191.1, from coordinate 12,942 downwards.
AGACGGCGGCGGCGTCCCACCGGCCGTGGGTGATCTCGCCTTCGCCCTGCAGGAACGCCCGGAGCGCGGGAACCGAGCGGGTCCGGAGCGCGCCGTCCAGGCTGGGTGTCGGCGGCGTGCCCCGGGACCAGATCTGGACCAGCATCGCGCGGGCCGCCGAGTCGGTCAGCGCGGCCACGGAATCCGGCCGCGCGGTCACCGTCGCGCGCGCGAGCGGTGCGCCCGCGCTGTCGGTGCCGAGGAGTGCCAGGTCCAGACGGACCTCGGGGCCCACCCTGACCAGACTGCCCTGCACGACGCTGCCCGCCCCGAAGCTGCGCGCCAGCGCGGGCCAGTCCGTGTCGGCGGCGAGCTCCTCCTGCCTCGTGCGGGCCAGCACGGTGTGGGCGTCCACCACCCGGATCCCGCCGAGCCCGTCGAGTTCCGCGCTCAGGGTGTACACCAGGTCCCGCCCCAGCCGCGACAGCGCGGTATCGGTTCCGCTCGGCGTGAACGGCAGGACCGCGATGGAGGAGGCGGGCGCGATGATTCCGGCGGCCCGGCGGCCACGCAGCAGGAGCACCGCCGCCGCCGCAAGCACGCCGAGGACCAGGACGGCCGGAAGCCGCCACCGTCCGCCTGTGACGCTCCGGGGGGGACGCGGGGGCGCGGCGGCCGCCCGGGAGAGCGCCTCCCCGAATTCCGCGGCCGTGGCGAACCGGTCGGCCGGCACCTTGGCGAGCGCCCGACCGATGACGCTCTCGACCTGATCGGGAACCGTCGGCCGGACCTTCCGCACCGGAGGCGCCGGGTCCACCAGCGACCGTGCGGCCACGGCCCGCGCGGTCGGGCCGGTGAACGGCGGCTCGCCCGCGAGCATCTCGTACAGGACGCAGCCGAGCGCGTAGACGTCCGACCGCGCGTCCACGGCGGGGTCGCCGGCCACCTGCTCCGGGCTCATGTAGTGCGGCGTGCCGAGTGCCAGGCCGGTTTCGGTGAGCCGCTCGCCGCCGCACAACGAGACCGCCCGCGCGATGCCGAAGTCGGCGACCATGGCCTGCCCGTTCGAGAGCAGGATGTTCTCCGGCTTCACGTCGCGGTGGACCACGCCGCGGCCGTGCGCATAGGCCAGCGCCCCGGCGACGTCGCCCGCGATGCGCAGGGCGTCTTCCACCGGCAACTGCCGCTCGCGGGTCACCCGGTCCCGGAGCGACTCGCCCTCGACGTAGGGCATGACGTAGTAGAGGAAAGTCGTGGGCGACTCACGACTCACGACTGCTTCACCAGAATCGATCAGCGGCAGAATGTGCGGATGCTGCAGCCGGGCCGTGACCCTGATCTCCAGCAGGAACCGCTCGGTGCCCAGGCTCGCGGCGAGCGCCGGCTTGAGCACCTTGAGCGCGACCGGGCGGTCGTGCCGCAGATCGTGGGCGAGGTAGACCGTGGCCATGCCGCCGCGGCCGAGCTCGCGCTCGATGCGGTAGCGGTCGCGGAGCGCGGCGTCCATCGCTGGCAGAGGGTCGGTCGGCGTCACCGGGGAATTGGAGGAAGACGCCCGCAATGTGGGGGGAGGGGATGGGGAAAGCCAGACGGCGGCCGGTCCAGACCTACTCGCCCAGGTTCATTTTCCCGAGCAGCGCCCGGAACCGCGGGTGCGACCGCAGCGGCGCGAACAGGAAGGAGCCCTTCAAGCCGAACACTCCCCCGGCGCGCTCCTCGTAGGCCCGCTCGAGCCAGTCCATTGCCCGCTCGTACTCGCCGAGTCCGGTGTGGACGTACGCCATGTGGTAGGGCGAGACATATCGCTGCCGGGACAGCTCCGCGAGCTGCCGGAGCACCTCGCGCGCGTCCGCGGTGCGGCCCACCCGCGCGTAGGCCTGCCCGAGCTGGGCGAGGTACAAGGTGTGCTCGGGAGAGAGGGACACCGCCTTCTCCAGCTCGGCGATCCCCTCGTCCGGCCTCCCGGACAGCAGATGGACCCATCCGAGAGTCGCATGCGCCAGCGGGAAGTGGGGCTCGACCTCGAGCACCCGCGTGATGGCGCGCAGCGCCTCGTCGTACCGCTCGGCCCGGAGGAGCGTCGTCACGATGTCCATGCGGTGGGCCAGCGGGTCGAGCTCGTTGGCGCGCCGCTGCATCCTCAGCGCTTCGTCGTAGCGCTCGAGGGCGGCGAGCATCAGGCCGTAGAAGTCGTAGGCGTTGCCGCTGTTCGGGTTCAGCTCGATCGCGCGCTTGAGCTCCGCCTCCGCGCCGGTCCAGTCGTAGTCGCAGGCGTACTTGAGGTGCCCCAGGGCGGCATGCGCCTCGGCGAGCTCGGGGTCGAGCTCGAGCGCCCGGGCCACCGCGGCCTTCGCCCGTCCGAAGGCCTCGTCCGGCGGCATCGCCCCCGCCACCCCGAGAGCGATGTCGGTGTAGGCTTGCGCGAGGGTGGTGTAGGCCAGCGCGTAGTCCGGGTCCAGCGAGACCGCCTGGTGGAGGTACTCGAGCCCCTTGTCGATGCCCTCCTGTGTCCACCGGAGGAAGCAGTGGCGCCCGAGCAGGTGCAGCTGGTACGCCTCCGCGTCGTCCGTCGGCTCCTCGCGGATCCGGCTTCGCTCCTCCGGCGTGAGCTCCGCCCGGAGCGCCGACGCGATCTGCAGCGCCACGTCGCTCTGGATCGCGAAGATGTCGGTCAGCTCGCGATCGTACGTCTCCGCCCACAGGTGCCGGTCCGATCCGGCATCGATGAGCTGCGCCACGATGCGCACCCGGCCTCCCGCGCGCCGGATGCTTCCCTCGAGCAGGGTCGCGACGTCGAGCGTCACGCCGATCTCGCGCAGGCTCTGCTCCCGCTGCTTGAAGCGCATGACCGAGCCGCGCGAGATCACCTTGAGCGCGCGGATCTTGGAGAGCTGGGCGATCACGTCCTCGGTGATCCCGTCGGCGAAGAACTCGTTCTCGGGATCGGCGCTCAGGTTGGCGAAGGGCAGGACCGCGACGGACGGTTGGCGCGGGGCACGCGCCGGCACGGCCCGCCCGGCGAGCGCGTCCGCGAACGCGCCGGCGCTCGGGAACCGCTCGGCGGGGTCCACGGCCAGCGCCCGCGCGATCGCCTCGTCCACGGCCGCAGACACTTCCGGACGGACCTGCCGCACCCTTGGCGGCGGCTGGGAGAAGCGCCGCATGATCACGCTTCTCGCCGTGCCGCCCGCGTGCGGCGGCGCGCCGGCCAGCAGCTCGTACAGCACGCAGCCGAGGCTGTACACGTCGCTCCGGGCATCGAGGGCCCGCTCGCCGGCCGACTGCTCGGGGCTCATGTACTCCGGCGTCCCCACCATCAGCCCGGTCTGGGTGAGCCGTTCGCCCGGATCGGTGCCGGCCGCGAGCGCGATGCCGAAATCGGCGACCATCGCCTCGCCCTCGTGCAGCAGGATGTTCTCGGGCTTGATGTCGCGATGAATCAGGCCGTGCGCGTGCGCATGGTCCAGCGCCGACGCGGCCTGCCGCACGAGGCGGATCGCCTCGTCGACCGCGAGCCACCGCTCGGCCGTGAGCCGCTGGCGGAGCGAGCCGCCGCGGACGTGGGGCATGACGTAATAGAGGAGAGTCGTGAGTCGTGAGTCGTGAGTCGTGGGTAATGCGTCCACGACCCGCGACTCACGACTCACGACTATCTCCCCCGAATCATACAGCGGCAAGATGTGCGGATGATTGAGCGCCGCCGCGATGCGGATCTCGCGGGTGAACCGGTCCGGACCGAGCAGAGCGCCCAGCTCCGGGCGCAGCACCTTGATCGCCACCTGGCGCCCGTGCCGCCGGTCGTCGGCCAGGTAGACGGTGGCCATCCCGCCGTGGCCGAGCTCCTGCAGGATGGTGTAGCGGTCCGCGAGCGCGTCGATCACCCGAGGTACCGTGCCTCCACGACCTCGAGATGGTGCTGCGCGTGGCCGGCGATGATGCAGGCGAGCGCGCGAACGCTGATCGGCTGGCCGTCGGCGGTGCCCCGCCGGGTCCACGCCTCGGGCGGGAAATGCCGGAAGAGCGAGATCGTGGCTCGCCGCACGTGGCTCCACTCCTCGACCATGTCGCCCAGCGTCCGCTGCCCGGCGCCGGTCTCGGCAACCCAGGCCTGATCGTCGATGCCGGGCAGGGGGGTCGTATCGCCGCGGCCGATGCGGAGGGCGCGGCAGGCGAAGACCCGCTCGGTGTCGGAGAGGTGTCCGACGATGTCCTTGAGGGACCACTTGCCGGGAGCGTAGCGGTAGTCGCCGCGCGAGTCGGGAGCGGAGCCGAGCCGGGCGAGGACCTCGTCGAGCTGGCCGGCCAGCACCGCGAGGACGTCCTGGTCCTCACCGATCCGGGCCACGTAGCCGGCGAACGCCGGGGAGAACTCGCCCGCCGCCGGGCGGGATGCAGTAAGCATGGGGGCAACCTCCGCAACGCACGTCAGGGACGGACTCGGTCGCCCACGAGGGTCGGGGCGTACACGTAGCCGAGCACCCGCCCTTCGAGCGCCACGCGCCACCAGCCGCCCCGGAGCGAGTCCGCCAGGACGGTGTCACCCGGCAGCAGGACGGCCACCAGGTCGGCCCTGGTGCTCCGGCGGTCGTGCACCTTGGTCCAGGTCCGGGCCCGGCGGGGCACGGCCTCGGCGCTGGGCGCGGAGTCGGGCATGGCCGGTGAGGCCGCGGCCTGGGCCGTCTCCAGCTCGACCGGCGGCTCGACCCGCGCGTCGGCGGTCACCGGCGGGTCTCCGTCTCCAGCCGCGCCTCCGCGCGTGACCAGCGTGACGACCCCCGCGGCCGCCAGCAGAATCACGGCGGCCGCCCACAGCGGCCCGGCCTGCCCGGTCCCGGGACGGGACGCCTGCCAGCGAACCGGCTGCGACGGGAACTCGTGCCCGCACCCGGGACACCGCGTCGCGATGCTCAACGCGCGTTTGCCGCAGGCGGGGCACTCCCGGTAAGTCGTCGTCATACCTCGGAAGATGCCGCCTGGTCCGCGGCCCGGCTAGACCGGGCAGCCCCTGGCCGTCCCCGCCCGCCCCCTCGCTCAGATGAGGCCGCGGGGGGAGCCTGCGGACTCCCCCGCTTACCGGACCACCACTAGCAGATTCTGTTTTCCGCTCATGCGGATGCCGGAAGAAGTGGAAGTGACAGGCCTCCCATTCAAGAAATACCGGGCACCGGGTACAGCTTTCCCCTTCCAGATGAACTGCCATCCGTCGTCCGCGGCGTCGACACGGTATTCGATGCCTCTGGCGGTCTTTGCGCGCGAAAGGGAAATGATGTTGGTTCCGATGGGGAGGTTTTCGATGCTCATATCCTCCCAGCCGGCGGGCACATGAGGATCGAGGACAACGGTCTTGTTCACCGCGTCCGGCTGGATGCCGAACACATGCTGGATCAGCGGGACCACGATGCCGTAGCTGGTCCATGCGATGGTAAAGCAACCGTAATCGGGCATCATCTCCGCGATCGAGCCTGGTGATCTCCGGTTGAACGTCCGCACGATCCGGTCGACATACCACATCGCTTCGTCGGTGCGCCCGTAGTTGGCTTCCGAGACCGCCTGCACTCCGGTCGAGATGGTCATCATGGCCTGTCGATCGACCGCCGACAGATACGGGCCGTATTCTCCGACATCTTCCCTGCGGATCTTGTCCAGGAGTCGTATGGCCCTCGCCCGCGGGGCGATGCCCATCTCCATCGGCGTGGTGATGACCCAGTTCCTGTTCGTGATCCAACCTCTGGTTGCATCCGGCATGGCGGAGAATCTCCGCGCGAGTTTCTCGTAGTATCCTGTCAGTTCCTTGTCTCTCGGGGTCAGCTTGTCTTTCCCCTTCAGTCCGATCTGCCTGATCGCTCCCTCCGCCGCGCTTATCGCCTGTGCTCTGGTCCCGTAGAAGTCGGCGTACGAGCCCTCGGCTTCGACCCAGAAGCGCTCGTTGATCCTCGCCTTCAGTCGGGATGCCAGCCGCCGGTATTGCTCGGCTGCCGCCGGCTCGTCCAGGATTCCGGCGATGTGCGCCGTAGCCTCCAACGCCTGCTGGGTGTACACCGCGACGTCGATCAGCTCGGCATTCAATCCATACACTTCCATGATGCCGTAGCCTTCCGGAAACAGGTTCCGATTCCGGTCCATGTCGGTGAGCAGCCAGTGGATGCCCATCTTCATGGCCGGGTACATCTCTCTTGCGAAGTCCAGATCCCCCGTCCAGTCGACCAGCCGCCCGGCCGTCAGGATGAACTGAGCCGTCTCCTGGGTGTTGCCGGGGTTGGAAACCGCGCCGTTGGTCGTCAGCTCATGCACGATCCGGCCGTTCCCATTCGCTTTCATCGACTGGCTCTTCAACAGACGGAGGGTCTGTTTGGCGAGGTCGAAATCGCCCGTCGCCATGAGCGCCTGCAGGGAATAGGTCTCGGTCCCGAACCACCAGGGATATTCCATCAGGCCGGCACCGAGACCGCGGCCGATCCCGGGAACCTCCCTGACGAGCCACCCGGTGTTGACCCTCACCCAGTTGTAGACTTCCTGCAAACGTCGGTCGGGAATGCGTACTCTCGCCCTGTCGATGGCCGACGCGTAGAGTCGCTTCTTCCTGTCCAGGAGACTGCCATGGTTCGTGGCCAGATACTCGTAGGTGCGTAGCGCGTCATTCGTGTCCGTTGTCGAGCCGGCGATGACGAACGTCAGGGTGGAGGTGCTGTCGGGGCCGACGGAGAGGCCGTAGCGCGATGCCGCCGTGACTCCCTTGCCGTTCGTGCGTATCGGCTCGGGATCCGTGAGTGGTTGCGCATCCCCCGAACCGGTGGCCCCCCAGACGGCGAACCAATGGTTATCGGTGTCCCTGGCGATGAAGCGACGATTCGCCGCCTGCCAGTCAACGGCGTCCCGAGCGTCCGCTATGCCGAGCCGATCCGAAAACCACACGGGCCTCAAATCCGTCTTGACGGAAAATTGGAACGTCAACTGCTTCCTGCGATGGCTTGCGTTCCTGAAGTGATACTGGACGATCACTCCCTGCCGGCCGTCCGGGGCGAACTGAAAGCGTTCGATCTCCAGACTGTCCACCACCGGATATCTGAACCGGGTGCCGTAGGGGTACGTGACCGTTTCAGCACTCTTCGAGAGGGCGATGTCCTGATCGGCGGCCACATCCGTGACCCTGGCCCAAAAGCCGTCTATCAGCTTGATCGGGTGCAGCCATAGCCCCCCCATCTCGCCCGGCACGTGTTGACCCATGTCCGGGAAATTGCCATCCTGAGTTCCGATCAAGTACGTCCGGTCGCCTGCCGTCACATAGGGCTCACCCTGGTTTTGTCCCTGGTTGCTTATGCCCGCCATGATGGGCGCCGCATAATCACCCTGGGACAGCAGCAGGTGAGCGTGGGTCAGGGTGAACGAGCAGCACAGCAGAACCGAGCGACGTATGCTTGTCATCGGGAGGCTCACCACCGCACCGACAGGCAGCTCAGCCCGCCGTCCATCTTCCGGTACTCCGACATCTCCAGCGGGACGACCTCGCAGCCCAGGCCGCCGAGCAGCGAGGCGGTCGCCGGGAAGCCGCGGGCGACCAGCACCGCATCGTTGACCGCGATGCAGTTCGCGGCGTACTCCTCGCCGTCCGGCACCGGCACGACCTCCCACCCGGCGAACGCCTCATGTCCGGTGATCTCCCGAGCCGCAAGCAGCCGTCGCCCGCCGAGCCAGGAGAGCCCGGTCTTGAGGTGCAGCAGGCCGGGCAGCTCCCGGATGTCGATGACGCTCGAGCCGAAGCCCCGCCGCGCCAGCCACGCCGCGAGCTGCACGGCACCCTCGGCATTCGTGCGCCGCGAGCGGCCGATGAAGAAATGCCCGCCCGCTTCGCACACGTCGCCGCCGTCCACCGTGCCGGGCGCGGTGATCCCGTCCAGCTCGGGAAACCAGGGGCCGAGCGCCGCGCCGAGCGACGCGACCTCGCCCGCACGGCTCGGCGCGCCGGGGCGGGTGAGGATCGCGCCGCGCCGGGTGACGATGGCGGCGTCCTCGACGAAGGTGGAGTCGGGGAAGTCGGGTTCGGGAGCGAGTAGTTCGAGCGAGAGCCCGAGTCGCTCCAGCGTCCGGCAGTACTCTGCGTGTTGCTCCAGGGCGAGCGCCAGGTCGGGGGTTCCGAGGCCGGACGACGTGATTCCGGCAGCGAAGGTCGTGGCTGGCGGACGGACGATGGCGCGGGTGAATCGCATGTTACGAGGGTCCCTACGAAGCTGTTCAGGATGCAGGAGCGGTACGCCGTCTCGCGACCACGACCCGGTACACCGGATAGCTCAGCCCCAGCAGCACCAGCGACTTCCAGCTGTTCCCCCAATCGCTTACGACCGAGCCGGCCAGGAACGCCACGGAGCCCAGCACCGCGAGCCCGGTCGTGTACGGGAACCCGGGCACCCGCCACGGCCTGGGCGTATCCGGCTCCTTCCTCCTGAGCGCGAACACGCTCAGAAACGATAGCGTGTAGTTGGCCACGAAGAAGAACGCGCACAGCGCCAGGACCGTGTTGAAGGTGCCGGAGACGATGAACCCCGCCGCGACCCCGATGCCGGTCCAGTGCGCCACCGTCGGCGTGCCGCCCGGGTTCACCGTCTCGAACGCGGCGGGGAGCAGCCGGTCGCGGCTCATGGCGAGGATGACCCTGGGCGCCATCAGCGCGCAGGCGTTCATGCCGCCCAGGATGGACAGCAGCACCAGCAGCCGGATCACCAGATCGCCCCGCGCGCCGAACAGCACCTTGCCCGCGCTCGCCGCCACGAACGGGTCGCCCGCCATCCGGCCGATGCCGAGCACCCGGACGAAGGCGACGTTCACCAGCACGTAGATCAGGATGACGAGGCACACGCCGAGCATCATCGAGCGCGGGATGCCGCGGCCGGGGTCCCGGGTCTCTTCACCGAAGTAGAGCGGCCCGGTCCAGCCGTCGTAGGTGTAGATCACCGCCTGGACCGCCAGCACGACGGCCGTCACCAGCGCGAGCCCCGGGGGGAGCGTCGCGGGCGAGGCGGCCACCGCGGCGGGCACGGGCACGAGCAGGCAGGTCCCGATCAGGCCGCCGAACGCCAGCGCCTTGAGCGCGCTCAGGATCTGCTGGGAGAGATCGCCGATCCGGATGCCCCGCCAGAGCAGCAGCCCGAACAGGAGCACCAGGGCCACGCCCGCGGGCACCCGCCGCCCGGCCAGCCCGGGGACCAGGGGCTCGAGATACTCGGTGAAGACCATCGCGCCGAGGGCGGTCGTGGCGCAGGTCGAGAGCCAGTCGCTCCATCCCACCACGAAGCCGGGGTACTCGCCGAGGCCCCGGCGAACGAACGGGTACTGGCCGCCTGATCGGGCGACCATGGCGCCGGGCTCGGCCATGGAGAGGGCGCCGAGCAGCGCGTAGAGACCGCCGAGGACCCAGACGCCGATGAAGAGTGCGGGACTGGGCAGCCGGGCCGCCACGTCGCCGGGGGTGCGAAGGATCCCGACGATGATGGTGTTGCCGATGAGCACCGCGACGCCGAAGGAGACGCCGAGGACCTGGAGCAGCTTGCCCCGCCGGTTCGCCGGCGCGCGCGGCACGGCAGGGTGATCCACTGCACCGGTCATGGCCACGCGCTACCCTCCCTCGAGGGGGACGTTTGTCGGGGAAGGCCGCAAGATGCAGCGGAGGCGGGCGGCTGGCTAGCGCCGGGGGAAACGAGCCGCTGGGGCTTATCTTCGGATGGTGCGCAACCCCCTCCGCGGAGCGCTGCTCGCCGCCCTGCTCCTGGCTGGCTGCGCCCGCGCCACCAACCTGCTCGACCCGTCCACCCCCCGCTTCACGGGCCAGTACGCGCTGCTCGGCCGCGACACCCTCGCGATCGGCCCGATCCGGATCGTCACCTTCAACGTCAAGCTTGCCCGCCGGATCGATCGCGCCATCGAGGTGCTCCGGAGCGACAGCCTCCGCGGCGCCGACATACTCACGCTCGAGGAGATGGACGACCGCGGCACCGACCGGATCGCCCGCGCGCTCCACCTCGACTACGCCTACTATCCGGGCGTGATCCATCCCACCGAGCACAAGTTCTTCGGACCCGCCGTGCTGTCGCCCTGGCCGATCGCGCGGAGCTGGAAGCTGCTGCTGCCGCACGAGAGCCGGACCCGTCGCCAGCGGCGGACCGCCACCGCGGCGGACGTCGTGGTCCGCGGGCTCACGATCCGGGTGTACGGTGTCCACCTCGAGACGCCCGCCGGGGGGTCCGACCGGGTGCGGGAGGACCAGGTGAGGACCATCCTGGCGGACGCCGACGGCTTCAACGGCCCCGTCGTGATCGCCGGCGACTTCAACAGCTATGGCATCGGCCTCCTGCTCCAGCGCCACGGCTACCGCTGGCTCACCAAATACGCCGGTCCCACGATCTCGTACTTCACGTGGGACCAGATCTTCGTCCGGGGTCTCAAGCCCGCGGGGCCGGATTGGGCGGGCGTGGTCCGCCGGACCCGCGGCGCCAGCGATCACCGCCCCGTCTATGCCGTCGTCGTGCCGGATGTCTCCGGGACTGCCGGTCTGGTCAAGCCGCCGCGGACGCGATAGATCAAGGGCGGCATCCCTCCATGGAGTCACGCCATGCGGTCAAGGCGCTCGGCGAGGAACGCGGCGAGGGCGTGGGTCGCCTCGCACCTCATCCTGGTGGCGGGCCTCGTTCTGCTGTCGGGAGTGCTGTGGGTCGTCCTCGGGAGCTCGGAGCGCAAGGTCGAGCAGCCGATCCCGCACCGCTACGCCGCCACCGACTCCCAGTTCGTGCGCACCATGGGCAGCCTGCTCGGCCCCGGGTTCGTCCCCGGTAACCGGGTCACCGCGCTCTACAACGGCGACGAGGTGTTCCCGGCGATGCTCGACGCCATCCGCTCGGCCCGCCGGACCATCACGTTCGAGAGCTACATCTACTGGTCGTCCTCGATCGGCCGGCGGTTCACCGCGGCGCTCGTGGAGCGGGCCCGCGCCGGCGTGCGCACGCATGTCCTGATCGACTGGGCCGGGTCGCAGAAGGTGGATCACGACGACATCGCGCGCCTCCGGCAGGCGGGCGTCGAGGTCGTGCTCTACCGGCCGCTCCGGTTCTACAACTTCGACCGCGTCAATCACCGCACCCACCGCAAGCTCCTGATCGTGGACGGGCGCGTCGGATTCACCGGCGGCCTGGGCGTGGCCGACCAGTGGCTGGGCCACGCCCAGGACAAGGAGCACTGGCGCGACTCGCACTTCCGGGCGGAGGGGCCGGTGGTCGCCCAGCTCCAGGCCGCGTTCATGGACGACTGGTTCGAGACGCGCGGCGTCGTGCTCGACGGGCCTGGCTACTACCCCGATCTCGACCGCCGGGGCACGGAGCTCGGCCAGGTCATCTGGAGCTCGCCCCGGGGCGGCAATGGAAATCTCCGGGTGATGTTCCTGCTCGCCATCGCCGCGGCGACGCGGCGCATCCTGATCGCCAACGCCTACTTCGTGCCCGACGAGACCACCGTGGACATGCTGGTCGCGGCTCGCCGCCGCGGCGTGGACGTCGAGATCATCGTGCCCGGTCCCATCCTCGACGCGCAGGTGGTCCGGCGGGCCTCACGGGGAACCTGGGGGCCGCTGCTCGCGGCCGGAGTCGGGATCTACGAGTACCAGCCCACGATGTACCACCCCAAGGTGATGGTGGTGGACGACGTCTGGGTGTCGGTGGGCTCGACCAACTTCGATGACCGCTCGTTCCGGCTCAACCAGGAGGACAACCTGAACGTGTACGATCACGAGTTCGCGGCGCGCCAGGCGGCCGCGTTCGCGCGGGACCGGGCGGAGTCGCGCCGGATCACGCTCGAGATATGGCGGCACCGGCCGGTGTGGGAGCGGATCCAGGAGCGCGCGGCGGCGGTGCTGCGGAAGCAGTTGTAGGCCGCCCGCCTCAGGGCCCCACCCTCACCGGCACCTCCAGCCGCCACCCCGCGAACGGCGAGTCGAGTTCCAGCGCGAGCTGCCCCGGCTCCGCTACCCGGACCTCGAAGTCCGCGGTCTCGCCGGGTCCGGTGAGCAGCCGGTCGGTGCGCGGCACCGCCTGCGACGGTGGCAGGTCGGCGCCGTCCTTGGCTACCGCGCGCCAGGCCACCAGCGACGAGTCGGGTCCCGCGTGGCGGAGCGCGAAGTACGTCCGCGCATCCCCGATGTTGATGAGCCGGAAGCGGTAGCTGCGTCCCGCCCGGAGCTCCATCGGTGCGGGGTCGAGCCGTCCGTTCACCACGCCGAACGCACTGTCGTGCCGGAACAGCCCGCCCACGATCACCAGCCGGTTGGTCGCGGTGTCGAGCGTTGCACCGGGCTCCACCACGACGATCGCCCCATACAACCCGCCCTGGATCTGGGTCAGCTCGTTCGCGTGCGAGTGGTAGATGAACGTCCCCGCGCGCGGCGGGGTGAACGCGGCCGTGAACGAGTCGCCCGGCGCGATCGGCTGGAACAGACGGTTCCCCGTTCCGCTCCACCCGGGCACCCCATCCGGATAGCTCGCGAGCTCGATCCCGTGCCAGTGCACCGCCGTCGGCTCCGCCAGCCGGTTCACCACCGTGATGCGCACCGGCTGCCCGCGCTCGAGCACCAGCGCCGGCCCGGGGACCAGCGCCGAGTCCGACGCCGGCTCGCGCGCTCCCTCCTGCAGCGCGTATCCCATGAGATGGGCCGAGTCGGCCGGCGCGCGTGCGGGCTGGACGAGCAGCCGCATCCGTCTCGGTTCGGCCGCCGCCGTGGGCGCCGGCGGGTCGCCCGCCGCGGGTGCTACGTGCATGCCGAGCACCAGCCCGGCCATCCGGTGGGTCGGGTGCGCGCCGTCGTGTCCGCTTGCCGCTCCCGGCTCGGCGGAGAGGAGCTGCGCATCCGCGATGTGGAACGCGAAGTGGCAATGGAACAGCCAGTTGCCCGGCCGCGCCGGCATCCAGCGCGTGGTCATCGTCCCGCCG
>DASSBA010000190.1:0-14399 GCA_035699205.1 Gemmatimonadales bacterium | reverse complement strand
CTGAAGGGATTCCGTGCGCGTGATCCGGCCCTCGACACCGCGGCCGATGCGTTAGATTTGGAGATCGTCGACTAGGCTTCTTACCTTTGCCCGAAAACATGGCCGGATTACCCGACAGCATGGCAGACCTTCAGCAGCTCTTTCAGATCGGCCAGCAGATGCAGGGCCGGCTGCAGCAACTGCAGTCCGAGCTCGCCGGCCGGACCATCGAAACTACCGCCGGCGGCGGGATGGTCCGGGTCACCGCCGATGGCCGGGGCACGGTGCGGGCGGTGACCATCGAGCCCGCCGTCTTCGAAGGGCACGACGCCGAGTTCCTCGGCGACCTCGTGCTCGCCGCGGTCTCCGAGGCGCAGCGCCGGGCGGCCGATCTCTTGCAGGCCGAAATGCGAAAGGTCCCCTCGCTGCCGTTCATCGCCGGCTGACGGTGAGCGCCATCGACGCGCTGATCACCGAGCTGGCCCGGCTGCCGGGGATCGGCCGCAAGACGGCCCAACGCCTCACGTTCCATCTGCTGCAGCAACCGCCCGAGCAGGCGGAGCGGCTGGCCGCCGCCCTGGTGGCGGTGGGCCAGCGCGTGCGCCCGTGCCAGGAGTGCGGCAACCTCACCGAGGAGCAGCCGTGCGGCATTTGCCGCGATCCGCGGCGCGACCCGGCGGTGCTCTGCGTGGTGGAAGAGGCCTCGACCGTTCAGGTGGTGGACCGCTCCACCGATTTCCGGGGCCGGTACCACGTCCTGGGAGGACGGCTCTCGCCGCTGGACGGGGTCGGGCCGGAGTCGCTGCGGCTGGAGCACCTGGTGGCGCGGGTGCGTAGCGGTGGTATCAGGGAGGTCATTCTGGCCACCAATCCCTCGATGGAGGGCGAGGCCACGGCCACCTACGTGCAGCAGCTCCTCGCCGGGCTCGGTGTCCGGGTCACCCGGCTGGCCCGCGGCCTCCCGATGGGGGGCGACCTCGAGTACGTGGACGGCGTCACGCTGGCGCACGCGCTGGTGGCCCGGCAGGAGGTGTCCTGATGCGCTCGCGCGGCTGGGTGTTCACCGGGGCGATGGCGACCGGCGCCGTGGGCGGGTGGCTGCTGGCGCAACGCCGGCTCTCCATTCACCAGCGGGATCTGTTCAGCCCGCGGCCGCTCCGCCGGTTGGCCGCGCTCGGCTATCTGGCGGGTCAGGAGGGGGTCGGGACCGTGCGCCTGCTGCGGGACTACCTCGCGTGGGAGCGGAAACCGATGCTGCGGCGGCGGGCGCAGGCCATCCTGCGCACGCTGGAGGCCACCCTCGCATGAAGCGTTGCCGCATGAAGCGTTGCCGCATGAGACGGAGTCGATGAGCGGAGCCTCGAGCTGGTCGTTCCGGGAGGACGACGCCCGGGCCATTCAGGCGATCCTGAGCGGCTTCCTCGGCGAGTCCAGCGCCCGGACCGCGCTGATCGTGGACCGCACCGGGCAGATGGTGGCCACCGCGGGCGAGTCCCCGCGCTTCGACCCCACCGCCTTCGCGTCGCTCACCGCGGCCGACTTCAGCGCCAACGACCAGCTCGCCCGCATGCTGGGCGAGCCCGAGTTCGGCGCGCTCTTCCATCAGGGCGAGCGCGAGTCGATGTACCTCGCCGACGTGGCCCGCCGCGTGATCCTGGTGGTGCTGTTCGACAACCGCACGACGCTCGGCCTGGTCAAGCTGCGGGTCAAGACGGCCGTGGGCCAGCTCAACCAGGTGTTCACCGACATGTTCAATCGGGACGGGACAGCGGCGCCGGGGGTGGAGTCCGGGTTCCTCGGCGAGGCGGAAGACGAGATCGACAAACTCTTCGGGGCCTGAGGGAGACCGTCAAGCATGTCGATGATCAACTACGCCTCGCGGGAGATCAACTGCAAGCTCGTGTATTACGGGCCGGGGCTGGGTGGCAAGACCACCAACCTCGAGTTCGTGTACAACAAGGTGGCGCCCGCCTCGCGCGGGAAGATGATCTCGCTCGCCACCGAGACCGAGCGCACCCTGTTCTTCGATTTCCTCCCGGTAGACCTCGGCACGATTCGCGGGTTTAAGGTGAAGTTCCACCTGTACACCGTGCCCGGGCAGGTGTACTACAATGCCTCGCGCAAGCTGATCCTCAAGGGCGTGGACGGCGTGGTGTTCGTGGCCGACAGCCAGATCGAGCGCATGGACGCCAACATCGAGGCCATGCAGAACCTGTACGAGAACATGGCCCAGCACGGGTACGACCTCACCCGGATCCCGTTCGCCATCCAGTACAACAAGCGCGACCTGCCCAACGCCGCCCCCGTGGCCGAGCTCCAGTCGGCGCTCAATCCCGGCTGGCCGGTGGAGGAGCCGGCCAGGCAGCGGCTCACCCCGGACCCGAACCGCGAATCCGAGTACCTGGTCACCCAGGAGGACGGACAGTGGATCGAGCGGGCGCCCTACTTCGAAGCGGTGGCGCTGACGGGGGACGGCGTCTTCGATACCCTCAAGGCGATCAGCAAGAACGTCGTCAAGACGCTGGGGTAGCGCGGGGCATGTGGACGCTCCCGAACATCATCACGCTCATCCGGATCTGCTTCACCCCGGTCATCGCGCTGCTCCCGTTCATCGAAGGGTACTGGCCGAAGCTGATCGCGTTCTTCGTCTTCCTGGCCGCCGCGATCAGCGACATCTACGACGGCCACCTGGCGCGGAGCCGGAACGAGGTCACCGACCTCGGCAAGCTGCTCGATCCGATCGCCGACAAGCTCCTGCTCTTCGCTACGCTGATCCCGATCTACTGGATCTCCCGCCAGCGCCACGATCTCTACGACATCCCGGTCTGGGGCAGCATCCCGCTGTGGGTGTGCCTCCTCCTGATCGGGCGCGAGATTGCCATGACGGGATTCCGCTGGTGGGCCAGCAGGCGCGGGGTGATCATCCCCGCCGGCAACGCGGGCAAGCTCAAGACCACCATCCAGAACATCTTCATCGGCGCCGTGATCCTCTGGTTCGCCTTCCGCGACGCGCGGAAGCCGATGGGCTGGGAGCACAGCCGCTTCGCCGGCTACTGGAACGAGTTCCACGGCGGGTTCGTCGCGGTGACGCTCGCGGTGGCGGCGTTGCTGACGGTCTACTCGTTCGTCCTCTATCTCTACCGGAACCGCGGGCTGTTCACCCACCGCACCGGCTGACTCATCGCACGGTGAAGCGGACGGTGAGCGGGGTGCCGGCCGTGCCGGAAGCCTTGGGACCGGTGTACGGGGTCGCCGTCAGCACGTGGGCGCCGGCGGCCGGCGTCCACGGCTTGTAGTCCCCGCCCGAGTCCCCCGCCAGTGCGTACGGCGCCCCCGTCTCCGTCCGGTAGTTCGCCTTCGCGTCCAGCCTGAAGCGCACACTTCCCACCACGGCCGGCGACGTCTCGGCCCGGACGTTGAGCCGCCGGGTCGGCAGGGTGGCCAGGTCGAGGGTCATGCCGTCGGCAAGCGGCCCGATCGGCTGATCGGTGTCCGCGTCGATCAGCGTGAGGCCGGCCACCCGTTGCGCGTTCATCGTCCGGCCATCGCAGGTCACGTACGGCTGCGTCACGGACGCGAACAGTTTCTCGAGAAACGCCGCCGTCACCGGGGCCTTGAGCGAGGTCGGCGTTCGGCCGTTGATGGTGGCCACCAGGTCGAGCGAGGGCACCACGACGGCCCGGTTCACGCCCGAGCCTGTGGTCAGGTACATGTCGGCCGGATACGCCGCACCCTGGGAGCAGTCCTGGTTCGACTGGATGTTGGGATAGACGGGTGTCGAGGTGAAGTTCCGGAGCCACTCGGCCGTGAACAGTTGCCGCCCCGCCCAGTTGCCCTCGTGGAGCAGCAGGTAGGCCAGCCGGGCGAAGTCGCGCGCGCTCGCCAGGCCGTTGCCGGCGGTGGCCCACTGGTAGGTGCCCATGCCGCTACGCCGCTTGTACGCCATGCGCCCGACGCCGATCGGATCCAGGATGGCGCTGCGGAGGTACGCGCCCGGCTCTTGCTGGGTGACGTTGTGGAAGATCAGGCCGAAGTGGTTGAACGCGACACTCGAATATGTGCTGCCCTTGGTGTAGGTGGAGGCGTCGCCCGGGGCGAAATACAGCGGCGCGCTCACCGGCCAGTCCGTATCGTGGCCCGCCGTGAACGGCACGAGGTCCCACCCGGCTCCGGCCGGCACGGCGCCCGAGGCCACCGGGGCTTCGACTTCCGGAACGATTCCCGAAACGTGGCGGAACACCTGGTCGAAGGTGATGTCGGCCTTGCGCGGGTCGCTGAGCGGATAGCCTTCGGGAAGCCAGCGCGAATCGTACAGCCGACTGTCCAGCCCGATGCCGAGCGATGGGTAGTCCAGCAGGAGCCGGCCGAGGAGCATCATCGCGAAGGTCTTGCCGTTGGACGCCAGATAGTAGACGTCGGTGCGAGCGCTCGGCTGGTTGTAGTATTCTCCCACCAGCCAGCCGTTCTTGACCACCAGCACGGCCTTGTCGGTCTCGTCGTAGCCGGTGACGCCGATGCCGTAGTGCTCGTAGGGGAGCGAGGTGACGTAGGCACCCAGGGAGTCCAGCTTCGCGAGGTCCACGCCCAGGGCGAGCGCGTCGAGGCTGCTGGTCGTCCGGCGCCAGCCGCCGATCGCCTCCGGGGGCGGGAAGTAGGCTGACAGCGTGGCCGCGAAGTCCGGGCGCCCGGCTGGCGGCGTGCCAGGGGGCTGGTCGGGGACGTCCGGTCCGGTCGGCCCGCAGCTCGACAGCGCGAGGGCGAGCGCGACACCGAGCACGACGTGCGCGATTCGCATGGTGACCTGGTTTCTCTGGATGAGCACCGCGCCCTCGATCCGATCCCGGACGCCGGCGTGCTGCGCCGACCCGCCGCGAGACGCGTGCCCGTGATGCGAAGCGTTTCGCGTGCTTGGCCGGTCGTCGTAAAACCGCCGCGAGTCGTGCCTTGGCTGCACGGCCATGGCGCCGCTGCTGAACGCCGACCGCAGCGGCGGCAATTCTGAGGCGCCGCCGCCGTGGTACGCGCTCCACACCGATCATCCACGCGCCAGGAGACGCGACGATGCGGCACCCCACCGCCGAGGATGGCCTGCCGCTCGAGCTCGTCACGATCGGCAACGAGCTCCTGCTCGGCTTCACCGCCGACACCAACGGGGCGGAGATCGCCCGCGTCCTCGCGGCGGTGGGCGTGCGCGTGGTCCGGCGCACCAGCGTGGGCGACCGCGCGGACGACATCCGCGATGCGGTTCACCAGGCGCTCGGCCGCACCGGCGCCGTGCTCACCACCGGCGGTCTCGGCCCGACCCGCGATGACGTCACCAAGCACGCGGTGGCCGACCTGTTCGACGCGCCGTTCCAATTCGATCCTGCGGTGTGGAGCGACCTGGTCGATCGGTTCGCCCGCCTGGGGCGGACGCCGCCCTCGAGCAACCGGAGCCAGGCAGAGGTGCCCCGCGGGGCAACGGTGCTCCGTAACCGCTGGGGGACCGCGCCTGGGCTGTGGCTCGAGGGCGTCCCGGGCCTGGTGATCATGCTCCCCGGCGTGCCCGGCGAGATGCGGCAGCTCCTGGAGCACGAGGTGGTGCCCCGGCTGGTCGGACGCGCGGGCGGCCTGGTGATCCGCTCCCGCCTGGTGCGCACGACGGCGATCGCCGAGTCCGCCCTGGCGGAACGGATGGGGGACATCGAACGCGAAATCGCGCCGCTGACGCTCGCCTATCTGCCGGGACCGGACGGCGTGGACCTGCGCCTCAGTGCGTGGCAGGTCCCCCTCGCGGAGGCCGACCGCCGTCTCGCGGCCGCCGCGGCGCTGCTCCGCGAGCGCGCCGGCGAGCATGCCTACGGCGGGGACGACGCCGATCTGGCGGCCGCCGTGCTCGACGCCGCGCGCGCGCGGCGGCTGAGCCTGGCCACGGCCGAATCGTGCACCGGCGGGCTCGTCGGCGGCCGGCTCACGGCGGTCCCCGGCAGCTCCGACGTCTACGTCGGCGGGGTCGTGTGCTACGCGAACGAGCTCAAGACGCGGCTGCTCGGGGTCGCGCCCACTCTGCTCGAGGTCCATGGGGCCGTGAGTGAGCCGGTCGCGCTCGCCATGGCACGAGGCGCGGTCGAGCGTGTCGGCGCCGGGGCGGCGGTGTCGGTCACCGGAATCGCCGGCCCGGGAGGCGGGAGTGAGGAGAAGCCGGTGGGCACGATCTGGGTGGCCGTCGCGGTGGGAACCCGGGCCGAGGCACGCCGCGCGATCCTTTCGGGTGACCGCCAGGAGATCCGGGCCCGCGCGGCGCAGCTCTCGCTCTTCCGCCTGCTGCGGATCCTGCTGAACGATTAGCTCACCGGTCGGCACTCCTCCCTGACGTGATGCGAGCGAGCGGCGTGCGATCCCCCGCTCGGTCGTGAGCCGTCACCCCTGGCCATCAGGACCAGATATTTCGCGTACGCATCCCGGGCCTCGTTGGTGTCACCGGCCATTTCCCGCCGCCTCCGTGGCCGCCGGCAGTACACGCTCAGGCGGATCGACCCAGGGGTCGCGCCTCGAGGAGCCCCCGCAGCACGCCGCAAACGATTCTGAGCCGCCGATAGACGTGAAACGGCGAGGGCAGGCCCACCAGCGTCGCGATTTCCCGCGCGGTCAGCTCCTGCTCGAACCGGAGCCGGAGGAGCGACTGGTCCTCCGCCGAGAGCCGCGCCACTGCGGAGCGGAGCGCACCGGCCGCGCTGGCGTCGTCGAGCGCCAGGCAGGGATCGGGGATCGAGCGGTCGGCCAGCGAGAGGAGGTCGGACTCGTGCGCGACCAGGTCCGCCAGCCGGCGGCGACTCGCCCTCGCGTCTCCCACACCACCCCGCTCGCCGCCGCCGGCCGTCACCCGTCCATATTTCCTTCGGTGGTGGTCCAGGCAGAGCCGCCGGCAGACGACCACCAGCCAGGTGGCGAAGGTGCAGTGATCACAGGCCACGTAGGTCCGGAGTCGGGCGCAGCCGTTCCGGCGAAGCTGATCGAGCATGTAGGCGTACGAGTCCATGGCCTCGTCATATGAGCCCGCGGCGAAGCGGAAGGCGACGTGCAGCAGCAATCGGGTGTGGCGCTCCAGGAATTCCGCCCATGCCCGCTGGATGGCCTCGGGGTCGGAGGCGCGGAACAGATTGAAAAGTTCGGTCGGGAGCTCGGGCGCGTCGTTCGGGGCGGTCGGGTTGCGGACGGCTGGCATGGTGCGGCTCGGTCGGTGTGGTCGGCCCCGCACCGCGGGGTCGAGCCTTCCGGGCAAGACGGGCGCCTTGGCTCGAGAGGGCTTTACCGGTTTCGGCGGTCTGGAAATGAGTCCGTGCTGTCGAGAGCGGCGCCATCCTAGCTGGCACCGGTGAATGGGCGGTTAATTGTCCGTTAATTGATCATATGCTCGACCTGAGACTCCTCGGTGGGTGCGCTCTCGAGCGCGACGGGGCTCCGCTCGCCGGACCGGCAGCCCAGCGCCGGCGCCTGGCGCTGCTCGCGCTGGTGGCCCGCTCGGGCGGCAGCGGCATCTCGCGCGAGCGTCTGATGGCCTCCCTGTGGCCCGAAAGCGACGAGGACAGCGCCCGCAATCTGCTGAAGCAGGCGATTTTCGTGCTGCGCCGGGAGCTGGGCTCGGACATCCTCCTCGGCCTGGCCGAGCTGCGGCTCAACCCGGATCGGATCCGCAGCGACGCCGGGGAGTTCGAGCGCCTCCTGGACGCGGGCAGGCCCGAAGAAGGCGTGAGCCTGTACCGAGGTGCATTCCTCGACGGCTTTCACCTGGGCCACGATGCCGAAACCTTCGAGCGGTGGGCCGACGTGGAGCGCGCCGAGCTGGCCGGTCGGTATCTCTCCGCGCTGGAGGGCCTGGCTGCCGGGGCCGAACGTGGCGGCGACGCTGCCGCGGCGGTCGCATGGTGGCGACGCCTCGCGGCCGCCGATCCGCTGAGCGCCCGGTACACGCAGGGTCTGATGGAAGCGCTCGCCGCGGCGGGCGATCCCGAGGCCGCGGTCCGGCTGTTCCGCGTCCACGAAGCCGTCGTGCGAGGCGAGCTCGACGCCCCGCCCGACCCCGCGCTCGCCGAGCTGGCCGGTCGGCTCGCCCGTGTTCCCCGGACGACGGAGCGTGCCACCGCGCCTGCTGCGGAATCCGCGGCTCGTCCGGCCGACCTCCCAGCGACTCCGCCGCCGCATCCCACGCCGCGCCGCCGCCGCTGGCTGCTCCTCGCGGGTGCGTGTGTGCTGGCGGCCGGGGCCTATCTCCTCACGGTCGTGCGGGCGCGGCGCGCCGGGCAGGCGCTCGATCCCGCGCTCCTCGCGGTGGCGCCGTTCGGAGTCTTCAATCCGGAGCTGGAGCTTTGGCGTGAGGGCCTGGTGGACGTGCTCTCACGCGAGCTGGACGGCGCCGGCCCGCTCCGAACAGTGTCGCCCAGTCTCGTACTCCGACATTGGCGCGGGGTGTCGGATCCCGAATCGGCCACTCGGCTGGGCCGGACGACCGGGGCCCGTACCGTGCTGGTCGGGACGCTCGTCGGGGCGGGGGAGGACTCGGTCCGGCTGGCCGCCGCTCTCGTGGATGCCGAAACGGGCGCCGTGATCGCCGATCTCGAGCGGCGGGACGCGACGGCCCGGATGGACCGGCTGACCGACTCGGTCGCGCTCGCGGTCCTCCGAGAGCTGGGCAGGGACCTGCCGGGCGGCGCGCTGCCTCGATCCGGTCTGGCTGCGGGCTCCATGGAGGCGCTGAAACTGTTCCTGCGCGGCGAGCAGTTCTTCCGCCGGACGCGATGGGACTCGGCGCGCGTCCAGTACGAGAAGGCGGTCGCCCGCGACACCGGGTTTGCCCTGGCGTATCACCGGCTGGGCGCGGTGCTCGGGTGGGAGCGGGTCAGCTACGACTCGCTCGCGTCCGTCTATCTCCTGCGGGCGGGCGCGCTCAATCACGGCCTGTCGCCCCGGGATAGCCTGCTCGTGCGCGCCGACTCGCTGACCGCCGCCGAGAACCTCACCGAGGACGCGCTCATCTCCTGGAACGTCGTTCGCCAGCTCTTCGAGACCCTGAGCGCCGCCGCCATCCGCTATCCGGAGGACCCCGAAGTGTGGTTCGCCCTGGGCGAGGCGCGCTACCACCTCGGCGCCGGACCGGTCGTCAGCGTCGGCTACGGCTCCGCGCTGGAGGCGTTCGACCGCGCCATCGCGCTGGATTCCGGTTTCGCGCCGGCCTACCTCCATCCGGTGGAGCTGGGGTTCACTCTCGGGGGCAGGGAGCCCGGGCTGCGCTACGCGAGGGCGTACCTGAAGCTCCAGCCGACCGACGCCGCGCACCGCGGCGTGCGGCTGGTCGAGCGGCTCGTATCCGCGGGCAGCGATGCAGCCGTCGTCCGCGCCCTGCTCGATACCAGCGGTGCCGACGCGCTCGTCTCCGCGCGGACGCGTCTCCGCCGGTGGCCCGACCGCGGGGAGACCGCGGTGATGTTGAGCCGTCTGCTCCTGGATGGCCGGCCCGCCGGCTACGAGCTGTTCGCGGACTCGGCCCTCATGCGCCGGCGGCTGGCCGAGGCGCTGGCGTACCGCGGGCACCTGCACGAGGCCGTCCGGGTGCTCGGCGAACAGCGGTTCGGGATTTTCGTCGATCTCGCGTACCTGGACGCGGTGCCGGCCGGAGCGGCCCGGGCCGCCTTCGGCCGCTGGCTGGCCGAGGACGCGCCCTCGACCCGCTGGGCGATCGCGTGGTGGTCAGCGCACGGTGACAGTGCAGAGATCGGAAGCTTCGGGGCTCGAGCGCGTGCACGGCTCGTCGCGCCAGCGACTCCCGCCGAGCGGGTGCTGGCGGAATACGACACGGCCGCGACCGCCGCGCACCTGGCGCTCCTTCGGGGCGACACGACCGGTGCCTTGCGCCGGTTCGAGGAGCTGCCGGACTCCGCGTGCATCCGGTGCTATCTCGACCGCCTGACCCGCGCGCGGCTGCTTGCGGCCCGGGGGCGGGACCGCGAGGCCGCGGCGGTCCTGAGCGAGCGGCTGGTTCCGTTCCTCACGCCCATCGAGCCGATCTTCATGCTCGAGCGGGGTCGGGCGGCAGCACGCCTGGGTGACCAGCGCTCAGCAGCGGCGGCATTCGATCATCTCGCGATGATCTGGCGGAATGGCGATCCGGAGTTGCTGGCCCTGCTGAGGCGCGTGCGAGCGGACGCGAGAGCGCCCTCAGAACTCGAACCGGAGCGGCGTCCGCCCGCTCGGTAGTCTGTGCGGCACGAGGCGCCGGAGCCGCTCCGGTCGCGCGGCCGGGTCCAGCAGCCCGTTCCGCACGAACGCCACCAACTGGGCGAACTCCCCCTCGGAAAGGACGATCGGCTCGTGGAGGAGCGGGTCCAGTCGCGCGAGCACGGGCTCGATCGGCCCGGTGGGTCCTGCCAGGTCCGGTGCCAGCGCCGCCGGCGCATAGCGCCGGGCGGACTCTTCGACGTTCAGGTGATGGCGGATCGCATCCTCGAGCCGGGTGAACGCCCCGTCGTGCATGAACGCCGGCTGCAGTGCCACGTTCCGGAGCGGCGACGTCCGGAACATGTAGCGGTCGGCGCGCCGGCCGGTCACCTGCTCGAGCCCGAAGTCCTCATTCGCGCCGGGCCCGTCGAAGGCGACGTTGCCGGCCAACGGCGCGATCTGCGGCACGCCGATCACGTGCTGCCGGAAGTCGCTGAACATCTCGTTCGACGACCCCGCCACGGCATGGCAGCGAACGCACCCAGCCCGGCCGAAGAACAGGATGGCTCCCAGCTTCTCGTCCGGCGTGAGCGCCGCGGGAGCGCCCCGCGCGAACCGATCGATCGGCGAGTCGGCGAACACCAGTGAGAACTCGAACTCGGCGATCGCCAGTCCGAAGTGATCGAAGGTGATCGACCCGCCGGCCCGGACCGAGCCGAAGACTCCGCCGAACAACTTCCGGTACGCCGGCGAGGCGTTCAGCCGCCGGAGCACCTCCGCCCGGATGTCGTCGTTCCCGCCGGGGAAGTGGAACCCCGCCACTTCGACCCGCTCGGTCGGCGGGATGAACGCCTGCGCCACGAGCAGATGCGGGAGGTAGGAGAGCGAGAGGCCCTCTGGAGCGGGGAAGGAGAACCCGGCCCCGCGCTCGAACGAATCGCCCGAGAGCGCCGCGAACCGGGAATTCCACATCAGCGTCGGAAAGAACGCCGCGTTGATCGCCATCGGGGTGCGACGCTGGTTGCGCGGTCCCCGCCGGTCCGGCCCGACGATGCCGTTGTTGTCGATGCCGATGGCGATGGACTGGGTGTCGCCAAACCCGTTGGTGGGCGAGTGGCACCCGCCGCACGTGTTGTCGTCATTGAGGCCGGTGATCGGATCGAACCAGAGGAGCCGCCCGAGGTCGGCGCGCCGGCGGTCGAGCCGGCGGCCGAGCCGGGTTTCGAGGGTGTTACCGACCCGGCCGGTGAATCCGGATCGCTCGAGGAGGACGAGGAGCTCCGCGTCGAGCGCGGCGCCGCTCCGGACCGTGGACTCGACTCGCGGGCCCCCGGCCGGTGCGGGGCCGGTCGGACCCGAGTCGCGGTCGCAGGCCGAGACGCCGGCTGCGGCCAGCAGGACGAGCAGCCGAATCCCGCGCACTCGGGGCATGCTCAGGCGATCAGATCGGATCGCATCCGGCATCGCCGCGCACCCGCACCTTGAGATCGGTGAAGCTGCCGTCTGGGTTCACGATAAAATCGAAGTACAGCTTGACCGCGATGTCCGGGGTGCCGCCCTGGCCGATGAGGTGGAACTTGTCGACGATGGCCACCTCGAACGGCGGTTCCGGCTCCTTGGTGTCCCGTTCGTTGAGCGCATAGTTGAACCGGTATTGCGAGCCATCGGCGCCGCTTGCGGTGCCCTGTACCGTGTTGTGGAAGCTGAAGTGGACGCCGCCGGATCCATCGGGGCTCAGGTGGACGGCGCCTCGAGAGATACCGGTTCCGGTGACGGTGGTCGTGAGCGCCGAGCAGCTTTCGGGGCTCAGGACGAAGGTGAGCGGCTCTTCGAACGTGATGGTCCCGTTGGGGGACGCCGCGAAGGTCGGCGCGGCGGCGGCTTCCGTCACACCGTCGGGTTGCGCCAGGTCGTTCTGGCAGGCGAGGGCGAGGGTCAACAGGACGGGGATGGCGATCATGCCGGGCGAACGCATCGCAGCCTCGGGATCGAGGGTGAGCCGGGCGCCGAGCGGCAGCCTTGCGCAAGCCGCGGGCGCGCGGAAGTTTGATGGGCGCACCCTAATTGAACGGACCATGCTGGTCGGATTGATGCTTCGCCGGGCGTGCGGCCTCAGGCCGGCCGCGCCACCACCGCGGACTCGAGACGGATGCGGAGCCTGGCGCACACGCCGGCGACCCGGCGATACACGTGAAATGGCGTCGGGAGCCCCAGCAGCGCCGCGACCTCCCGAGCACTGAGCTCTTCCTCGAACCGGAGTCGGAGCAGAAGCTGGTCGCCGGGGGGCAGGGATTCGATGGCACGGCCCAGCGCCGCACGACGATTGTCCGCGTCGAGTCGTTCGGCCGGATCCGAGAGCCCGGGGTCGGCCAGCAGGTCCAGATCCTCGACGGTCCCCGCCAGGTCGCTCAGGCGGCGGCGTGCCGTCCGCGCGTCGCCTTCGGTGCCGACGCCCCCGGAGCCGTCCCGGGCCCTGCCGTACCGCAGCCGGTACTGATCGAGGCAGAGACGCCGCGCCACCACAACCAGCCAGGTGGAGAATCGGCTGCGCCCGACCGCCCGGAATCCGCGGAGGCGGTGGCACTCGTTTCGCCGCAGCTCATCCAGCATGTAGGCGTACCGGTCGAGCGCCCCGTCGTAACCCGGGCCGAAGGCGGAGGCCACCCGGAGGAGCAGGTCACTGTACGTCGCCAGGAAGGCGCTCCAGGCCGCTTCGGCATCGGGGCCGGGCGCCGCGGCGAGCAGCCGGGCAACCTCGTCCGGCAACGCCTCCCGGGACTCCGTCGTTCGACTGCGGGCGACACCAGGCGCTGCGGCGGGCGAGCCGATCATGATCGGGATCCTCGAGCTGGGGTGGAGCGAACTCGACCCAGCCTACGAGAGCGCCGTCACGCGCCCGTGAGCCCCTCGTTATTCCCGCGTCAGGGAGCGCCCCGAAGACCCATGCTGCGGTTGCTGACCTTCGGTGGGGTGGGAATCCGCGCGGAGGGTGACGGAATCGGCCCGTCAGAGACCGGGCCCCCGGTGCCTCGGCGCGCGCTGGCGCTACTCGTGCTTCTGGCCGCGGGGCCCGCGGCGGGGATGAGCCGGGATACGCTCGCGGCCTTTCTCTGGCCCGAGAGCGACGATGAGCACGCCCGCAATGCTCTGCGGCAGGCACTCCACACCCTTCGGCGCGAGCTGGGGCTCCCCGAGCTGGTGGCAGGCGGGCTCACGCTGCGAGTGAATTCCACGTTCCTGACGAGCGACGTTCGCGATTTCGACGCCGCCTGCGCCGCGCGCGACCCCGAACGTGCCGTGGCCTGGTATCGCGGACCGTTTCTGGATGGATTCCACGTCGGCGGTGTGCCCGAGTTCGAGCGTTGGGTGGAGGGACGGCGGGTCGAATACGCGGGGCGGACGGCCACGGCGCTGGAGACGCTCGCGCGGGCGGCCGGAGGGCGCGGCGATCTCGAGGCGTCGACCGAGTGGTGGCGGAGGCTCGCGGCGCTGGATCCCCTCAACGGGAGGATCGCCGCCGAGCTCATGCGGATCATGGCGGCGGCCGGCAACCCGGCCGGCGCGCTGAGGCATGCGCGGGCGCACGAGGCCGTGGTGCGGGAGGAGCTGGGGGTCGCGCCGGACGCGGCGTTCATGGCGCTGGTCGCGCGAATCCGGAGTGGGGAAATCGGGCCGACCCGGCCGGTGTCCGCCTCGGCCGCGGCTGCCATGGCTACCCCGGAGGCACCACCGCCGTCCGCCGGGGCCTCACCCCGCCAGCCAATGAGGCCGGCGGCGCTGACGCCGGCGGGCGAGGGCTTCCGGGAGCGGCTCGAGCGCGAGCTCGCGGGCCGATACGCGCTCGACGGGCCGGCGGAGCGGGGCCGCGACGGCACCGTCCGGCTGATCCCCGCCCGCGACCTTCGCCACGACCGGCCGGTCACGCTCAAGGTCGTGCACCCCGCGCTCGCCTCCCAGCTCGACCTCGAGCGCTTTCTGCGCGAGATCAAGCTCACCGCGCGGCTCCAGCATCCGCACATCCTCCCGCTGCTGGATTCCGGCGAGGTCGGGGGTCGTCCCTGGTACGCTACGCCCCGGCCGGACGGGGCCGAGACACTGCGGGCCCGGCTCAACCGGGACCATGTTCTGGCGCAGGACGAAGCCATCCGGCTGGCCCGCGAGTTGGCGGACGCCCTGGAGCACGCGCACGCGCACGGCGTCATCCACCGGGACGTGTCGCCCGAGAACGT
>DASSBA010000189.1:0-17043 GCA_035699205.1 Gemmatimonadales bacterium | reverse complement strand
GGGGCAGGCGCTGCCGACGGAGTTCCCGGTGAACACCGTAACGCCGTGAGTGAGTCGTAGGTCATAGGTCGTAGGTCATACGGTCGAGTTTCACGACTCACGACCTACGACTTAGGACCGTCCCAAAGCACCGTCTCCAGCCGCTCGATGAGCTCCGCCTGCGCCGGGTTGATCCGGGCGCGGGCGGCGGCCGGATCGAACCAGGCGCAGCGGTCCACTTCGGGATAGGTGATCCACCGCCCGGAGCCCGGCGGCCACTCGGTACGGGCGTTGTTGCTCGTCACCCGCTCCGGATCGGCATCGCCCTCCCACGCCCACGCGTGCACCACCTTGCCCGCCTTCTGCCGCACGCTCCCCAGCGGAATGAACGGCCCCTGGGGCGGGATCCCCGTCTCTTCCGAGAACTCGCGGCGGGCCGCGTCCAGCAGCTCCTCTCCCGGGTCCACGACGCCCTTCGGAATCGTCCAGGCACCGGCGTCCCGCTCCCGCCAGAACGGCCCGCCGGGATGCGCCAGGAAGAGCTGCAGCGCGCCGGCCGGCCGGCGAAAGAGCAGGAGCCCCGCGCTGAGGTTCGATCGCCGGGGCCGGCGCGCCGGGGTGCCGGTCAATGCGCGTCGACCGATGCCGCGGCGCCGCGGTGGCGCCGGAGCAGCAGGATCGCCGGGGAGACGGCGATGAACGTGATCAGGAGCAGCATCCAGGCGTCGTTGTAGCTCAGCATCGAGGCCTGGCGCATCACCTGCTGATCGAGCAGGGCGAGCGCGCCGCGTTGTGCGGCCTCGGGGTTGTACCCGTGGGCCACGAGGTTGGCCGTCATCGCCCGGAGCCGCTCATCCATCAGCGGCTGGCCCGGGTACACGTTGGCCAGCAGGTCCACCCGGTGGTACTGCGCGTGAACGGTGACGTAGTTGATGAGGATGGCGATGCCGAACGATCCGCCGAGCTGGCGGGCGAGGTTGATCAGCCCCGAGGCCTGCTGCGCCTCCGCCGGCTTGAGGCTGGCGTAGGCGACATGGTTGATGGGCGTGAACAGGAACCCGAGCCCCGCGCCGCGGACGATGAGGGCGAGGCGCACGTCGGGCTCGCCGGCGGCGGTCGTGAGGTGCCCGAGGTCCCACATGGACACCACGAAGATCGCCACACCGAGCGCGATGAGAACCCGGGAATCCACCAGCGGCCGGGCGCCGTTGAGCAGTTGCCCGCACACGAGCGCGGTCACCGCGGTGGCCAGGCCGCCCGGCAGCAGCGCGAGGCCGGTCTCCGTGGGCGTGAAGTGCAGCAGGTTCTGGGTGAACAGCGGAAAGATGAACACGCCGCCGTAGAGCCCGAAGCCGAGCGCGATGAACAGGAAGATGGATGCGGCCAGCTCCCGGTTCCGGAGCACGCCGAAATTGATGATCGGATGCCGGTTCCGCGGCGTGAGCTCCCACCAGACCATCGTCACCAGGCACACCGCCGCCAGGATCGAAAGCCGCAGGATCGTGGAGCTGGCGAACCAGTCGTCCTGATTGCCCTCCTCCAGGACGTACTGCAGCGCGCCGAGCCCGACCGTCAGCAGGCCGATGCCGAGCCAGTCTACCTGGCCGGCCCGCCGCTGCTGGCCCGGCGGATCGTGGAGGAACGTGGTGACGAGGAAGGTGGACGCCATCGCGATCGGGACGTTGATGAAGAAGCACCAGTTCCAGGTGTAGTTGTCGGTGATCCAGCCACCCAGCGTGGGCCCCAGGGTCGGAGCCACGATGATGCCGAGGAGGAATACCGACTGCACCAGCCCCTGCTGCTCGCGGGGGAAGATCTGGCGGATGGTCGCCTGCGCGGTGGAGAGGAGCGCGGCGCCGCCGGCCCCCTGGAGCACGCGCCAGAGGACCAGCTCCACCAGTGAATGCGAGGTGCCGCAGAGGAATGACGCGACCGCGAACAGGATGATCGACGCGGTGAGATAGCGCCGGCGCCCGAACCGCTCGGTGAAGAACGCCGTCATCGGCAGCACCACGACATTGGACAGGATGTAGCCGGTGCTGACCCAGCTGATCTCCTGCATGGTGGCGCCGAGATTCCCGGCCATCTGCGGGAGGGCGACGTTGATGATGGTGGTGTCGAGCACCTCCATGATGGCCGCGGTGATGAGGCCGAGGAGGATGAGCCAGCGGGTGACCCCGATCCGCTCGGACTCCTCGTCGGCGCCCGGGCGGGTGCGAGGGCTGGTCTCGATCGCGTCGGTGGTCACGGACTCGGCCGTCGATCGCCGCCGCGCCCGTCCTGCTCGTAGGCGACGCCGGTGAGCTCGCCCTTCCAGTAGGGCTGTGGACCCTCGGGAAGAATCCACTCGACTTCGCCGGCCAGCGGGATCCGGAGTCCGGCGCGTCGCGCGTAGCTCGAGAAGCGGCCCTGCCACGGCGTCGGCACCATGCGGCCGCCGCCGACGTCACGAGCGCGCGCGGCGGTGTACACCCGCTCCACCAGGCCGTCGGTGCCGAAGTGGAAGTCCGCCGACACCGTCGTCCCGCCGGCCGTGAGCGTGGCCCGGGCGCCGGACCCGTCCAGCGGTCGCCACGAAACACCCGCGCTCGGCAGCAGCGCCGTCGGCAGCCACACCGCCTCGGCCAGGTACCGCTGGAGCGCGCCGGCACCGAGCTCCGGCGTTCCCTCGACGGACATCACGCGCCACACGCCCAGCATGCTCCCGAGCATCGTCCCGCGCCCCTCCACGAACCCGTCGCGAACCATCACGTCGAGCCCCGGCGCCATCCGGATCCGCGCATCCCAGACGAACCCCGGCGGCCGTGCCGTGAAGTGCTCCACCGCCCGAAAGGGCCGCCAGCCGTTCGGTCCCTTCCGGGCGAGAAACTGGCCGCGCTGCTCGAGCCTGGCATAGCGGATCGGAGGCACCACGTCGGGAAGGACCGCACGGAAGTACCGCGCGACCGGGCCCGGAAGCTCCTCCCGCTCCCGGGTCGTGAGGGCCGCCGGCGCGCCTTCCGCCTCCGCCGCCGCGCGGAGCCGAGTGACGAGCGCGGCGGTGCCCGACCTCCAGCGCCACGACCCGAAACCGGCCACCGTGCCGACGCCGCCGGCGAGCGCGCCGAGCGCGGCGGCGATTTTCTTCACGGGTGACCTCCCGGACCGGGCCAGACGCCGAGCAGCCGCCGGACGACGACCAGCTGTCCTATGTGGTACGCCGCATGATCGGCCGCGAGCAGGAGCTCCCGCAGATACGTCTGCCCCGTCCCATGCGGGACTCGGGCTGAGAGGTCGGTGGCGGGATCCCGAGCGAGCGCCTGCAGCGCCGCGCGATCCCGGCCGAACTGCCGGATACTCTCGTCCCAGGCGGCCGCCGAGGGCGGCGCCGCGGCGGCGGGCCAGTAGTCGTCGGGCCAGGACAGCTCCTCGTACGCCGGGTTCCGGCAGAAGTCGAGGATGTCGTGCTGCGCGATCCGCAGGTGTTCGAGCAATTGCCAGGGGGAATACGGCAACCCGGGCGGCACGCCTCCGCGGGCGTCCTCGGGCAGGCCGGCCACCGCGGCATCGAGGCTCGCGTGCGCGTCCTCCCATCCCAGGAGCCGGGCGACATGGTCGCGGGTGGAGTCATCCATTGTGTTTCGGCCTTTCTTCGGGTACTGTGGGTGAGAACCCTCGGTGGGAGGCCTCACGATGCCGCACGTTCCCGATCTCCAGCAGAAGCTCGACACCCTCATGTCGCTCGCCACCGACGACCGGGATGGCGCCCCGCCGCGGCTCAGACACGCGCGGGAGGCGGGTGCGCTCGGGCCGCTCAACATCCGGAGCCTCCGCCCCGGCCCCGGGCCCCGTACCCGCCTGCTCCGGATATTGATGACGAATGCCTGCAGCTACAACTGCGGGTACTGCCCGATGCGGCGCGACCGGGAGCTGCCGCGCACCCTGCTCAAGCCCGCGGAGCTGGTGCGGATCTTCCTGGGCGCGCACCGCCGCGGCTGGGTGGACGGCCTGTTCGTCACCACGGGGATTCCGAGCAATCCCGTCAGGGTCATGGACGGCCTCATCGAGGCGCTCGAGTTGCTGCGGGAGCGGCACGGCTTCGGCGGGTACGTTCACGTAAAGCTCGTGCCCGGCGCCGAGTCCGCGCAGATCGAGCGGCTCACCGCGCTGGCCAGCCGGGTATCGCTCAACCTCGAGGCACCGTGCGGCCAGCACCTGGCGCAGATCGCCCCGGAGAAGAGCCTGCCGGTCGCGCTCGCCGATCTCGAGCGCGTCCGGGCGCTGGTCGTGGGTGAGCGCACGGCCCGCGCGCATGGGAAGCCCGCCGACCCGCTCCACCCGGGCGGTGCCGCGGGAATGACCATGCAGTTCGTGGTCGGGGCCACTCCCGACTCGGATCGCACGCTCATCGACACGGTGGCGCGGCTCCAGGCCGACGGCGGAATCCACCACGCGCACTTCAGCGCGTTTCGTCCGATCGCGGATACGCCCATGGAATCGGTACCCGCCGCCCCCGCGCTGCGGGAGCACCGGCTGTATCAGGCAGAGCACCTGCTGCGGGACTACGGCTTCGCCGCCGGCGAGGTCGTGTACGGTCCGGGCGGGAACCTGCCGCTGGCCGTCGACCCCAAAGTCGCCTGGGCGCTGTCGCACCCGGAGCGGTTTCCGGTGGAGATCACGCGCGCGGAGCACGCGGAGCTCCTCCGGGTCCCGGGCATCGGCCCGGTGAGCGCCGGGCGGATCGTGGCCGAGCGGGCCGGCACCACGCCGCGAGGGCTCGCGGATCTCCGGCGCCTCGGCGTGGCCACCGAGCGCGCGGCCGGCTTTCTCGCGCTCCGTGGACGGCGGCTCCAGACCACGCGCTGGAGCGAGCAGCTCGGGTTTTGGGCGCCGGAGGACGAGGCCGGGAAGTATCACCTCGCGTACCAGGTCAGCCCCGGCACGTTCCGCTAGGGTGACAGGAATCACGGATCGGGCACCCGGAGACGATGGGCAAGGCCGGAGACTCGCTGTCGACCCCGAGCGGCAAGACGACGAACTACCCGGAGCATCCGGAGTATCGCGGAGGCGACAGCAGCGCCGCCGGCGATTCCTCCGCGCGGTCGGGCGCAGACAGCAGCGGCACCCAGCAGTAACCGAACCGTCCGCTGGCTCGGCGAAGGGGGCGTGACTCCGGGTCATGCCCCCTTCGTTCGCGGAGCCTCGAACGCAACGCCGTCAGAGCCCGAAGAAGGCGAGGGTGTCCACCACATTGCCGAGCGTGGTCGAGAGCACGGGGTGAGACGCCTCGAGCCGGCGCACGGCGTCGGCCAGCCGGTCGCGGATGTTGTCGCCGTCCTCGGCCCGCTCGCCGGCGGGCCGGTCGGCCAGGGCGGTCAGGTCGCGCACGAGCATCTCGAGGGACCGCCGCGTGCTCGCACTCAGGCCTTCCGCGCGGGCCAGCTGCGCCTGGATCTCGTCCACCACCGCGCGGAGCTTCTCGTCGGACATCGGGCCTCTCGGAAACGGGGTCATTCGGGCCAGCGCCGGTATGGCGTGCCGGCGCGCGCCGACGCATATAATGTAGCTGTTGCTCCCCGATCATCCCGGTCTCCCCCGCTCCGCAGGAGCGTCCCATGCGTCGTCTCGTTCTGGCGTCCGCGCTGTGCGTACTTGCCGCCCCCCCGCTCGCCGCCCAGCACCTCCGGGACCAGATATCGGACCTGTTCATCTTCGGGCCCGGTCACGATCCGCTCTTCCTCGGCGGCACCGGCGATCCGAACAATCCCGAGACCGTGCGGCTGCACGGCAGCCATTTCGTCCCTGCCGCAGTGGCCAGCAACGGCACCGTCATCTCGTTCCTGACCAACTCGATCGGCAGCAACGTGGCCAACGTGCCCGTGAGCGCCACCAGCGGCGGCTCGACCTTCACCTTCGAAGGCGGGGTGCCCGTGCGGACCTCGACCTCCGCCGGCCCGGTGTTCGGCGAGCGGGCCCAGACGCTGGGCCGGGGCCGGGTGCTCGCGGGGTTGAGCCGGACCGGAGTGAACTTCAAGAGCATGCGGGGGGTGAGCCTCGACGACATCCACTTCACGTTCACCCACGCCAACTCGGACTTTCCGGGCTGCGACGAGATCGCGGGCGGAGACTGCTCGCTGCTGGGCGTGCCCTCGGTGGAGAACGAGACGATCGATCTGAGCCTCGCGCTGGATGTCGACCTCACCGTGACGTCGTTCCTGGTCACCTACGGGCTGTCGGACCGGGTGGACATCGGCGTGGTGCTGCCGATCGTGACGACCTCGCTCCAGGGATCGACCACCGCGCAGATCGATCCATTCGGGCCGCCGCCGGCCGTGCACTTCTTCGGCGGCACCCCGGACAATCCCATCCTGACCGCCTCGCGCTTCGTGCGCGGCTCGGCGACCGGGCTGGGCGACGTGGACGCGCGGGTGAAGCTCAACCTGCGGCGC
Organism: Gemmatimonadales bacterium; assembly: GCA_035699205.1. Classification (GTDB taxonomy): domain Bacteria; phylum Gemmatimonadota; class Gemmatimonadetes; order Gemmatimonadales; family GWC2-71-9; genus CAVVWJ01. The sequence goes on along the minus strand of DASSBA010000189.1, from coordinate 10,636 downwards.
GGCGACCCGGTGGCCGTCGGCGTGCTGGCCGACGTGCGCTTCCCCACGGGCAGCGAATCGGACCTGCTCGGCTCCGGCGCCTGGGCCGCCCGCGGGCTCGCGATCGTGTCGGCGCAGTTCGGGAGCTTCTCGCCGCACGCCAACGTCGGCTATCTCTATCGCGGGGGCGACTTCGAGAGCGACGCGGTGCTCGGCACGGTGGGCTTCGACCACCTGCTGGCGCCGTGGGCAACGCTCGCCGTGGATCTCATCTCGCAGCTCCAGGTGGGCGACAGTCCGCTGCAGGTTCCCGGCCCGGTGATCATCCAGGCGCCCTATACGCGCACGATCACGCCCAGCGAGATCCCCGACCGGCGGGACGATCTGGTGGACGGCTCGGTCGGGGTGAAGCTCACCGCCGCCCAGGGCCTCACCGTGCTGGCGAATGGGGCGTGGCCCCTCAACCGGGGCGGCCTCCGGGCGGACGTGATCTGGAGCGTGGGACTCGAGTACGGCTTTTGAGGGGCCTCAGTGGATCTGGAGAATCCGCCACCGGGTGCCGTCGCGGCGCAACGTGGCCCGGAACGAAACCGGCTGGCGCACGCCGCGCTGGGTGCTCGTGTTGAGGTAGGTATACATCCCGGCAATCTGCGCCTCCGCCGTCCCGTTCGTCACCTCCAGGCGCGAGATGGCCAGTTGTGCCTTCACGTCCCGCACCAGACCGAAAAACTGTTCCCAGCCCTGCGCCTGCGCCGCCGTCATCGTCGGGTAGACGCCCCGGAGTGTGTTGACGCTCTGCGATTCGACGGCGGCCGCGTACTCCGTGACCACACTCTGGATGGCCGGACGCGGGTCCGGCGGCGGCGCGGCTGGTCGCGGCCTGGGTGCCGGCGTCGCCGGTGCGGGAGGAGCCGGGGGACCGCTGTCGGCGAGCGGCTCGGTCGAGCGGACGTGGGCGGCCGAGTCGGCCGGCGCGGCGGGCAGTGAGTCAGGGTGGAACCGGTCGGGTGCGATCGCCGGGGGGGCTGGTGCCGGAGCCGCCGGTGCCGGGGCGGCCGCCGTCGGGCCGGCCGCCGCATCGTCGGCCGGGCGCGTGCCGCGGCGGGCGGTGCCCGCGCCGGCGGCGCCCGCGGGCCGGCGCTCCGGCGTCCGCGGGGTGCGGGGCGGCTCCACGGCCGGCGACTCCACGCCCGGAGACCGCGCGGCGGGCTCCGCCGCGCCCATGGTGGCGGAATCGGCCACCGCCGGCGCGGGCGGCGCCTGACCCGCAGGCGCGGGGACCGGCGTCGGCTGGACCGCGGTCGGCCCGGCCAGCGAGGCCGCGGGGGCATAGGCGGCCGGACGCAGGAGCAGTGCGCCGCCGACCACCAGGATCACCGCTGCCGCCAGCGCGGCGAACAGTGGCCACCGGCGCGGCCTCGCGCCGGCCGTGGCCACCGGGCCGACCCTCACGGCCGTGGTCGGCGCGGTGCCGCCGCTCGGGGTGGCGATCGCGTCGAGCACGTGCATGACTTCGCCGGCGGTCTGGGGCCGGTCGGCCGGACGCTTGGCCAGGCACTCGTTGACCAGGGTGGCCAGCATCGGCGGCACCGCGGGGCGGCGCCGCTCGACCGGCTGCGGTTCCTCCACCACGTGCGCCGCGAGCACAGCCTGCGGTGAGCGTCCCGCGAACGGCGGCTGTCCGGTCAGCATTTCATACGTGAGGACACCGAGCGCGTAGAGGTCGGCCCGATGGTCGATCTGCGGGCTGGCGGTGGCCTGCTCAGGCGCCATGTACGCGGGCGTACCGAGGGCCACGCCGAGCGAAGTGACCCCGCCGGCGCCCTGAATATCGGAGCTGGCGCTCACCGCCTTGGCCACGCCGAAATCGGTCACCACCGCGACGCCGCCCGAGAGCAGCACGTTGTCGGGCTTGACGTCGCGGTGGACGACGCCGCGCGCATGGGCGTAGGCCAGCGCGGAGACGACATCGCGCAGGATCCGCACGGTCTCCGAGACCGGCAGCTCCCCTTCCCGCGCCACCCGCGCGCGGAGCGACTCCCCCGTGACGAACGGCATGATGAAGTACGGGAGCCCGTCGGCCTCGCCGGCCGAGAGCAGAGGGACGATATGCGGGTGCTGGAGCTGGGCGGCGAGCTGGATCTCGCGGCGGAAGCGGTCGACGTTCACGCCGGCCGCGAGCTCGGGCAGGAGGACCTTGACCACCACCTTGCGGCCCAGCGCGGTCTCGAGCGCCAGGAAGACGCGCGACATGCCCCCACCGCCGAGCTCGCGCTCCAGGATGTAAGCCTGTGCCAGTGCGGTCTGCAGCTGGTCTTGGAGACTTGAGCTCACGGCACCGCGACTGAATGGGGAGTAAAAAGTTAGCGCTTGTGACGCGGCGGCAACACCCCGGCAGGCTTCGGGTGGCCGTCCCGGCCGTGCCGCCGGCGCCAGATCACCAGCGCCACGCCGGCGGCGACCAGGCCGAGAACCAGGCCGCCCCGCCCGATCCACCGCTCGGCAATCCGCCAGCTCGCACCCAGCAGGTAGCCGAGCAGCACGAAGCCGGCGGTCCAGAGGACGGCGCCGAGCGCGTCATAGGCCACGAACCGCCGGTAGCGCATGCGGGAGGCGCCCGCCACGAACGGCACCAGCGCCCGCGCGAACCCGATGAACCGGCCGAAGAAGACCGCCTTGGGCCCGTGACGGCCGAAGAACTCCTCGGCGCGGGCGAGCCTGGCCTCGGTGATGCCGATCCGCGCGCCGTGGCGCAGCAGCCACTCGCGGCCGAGCCGGCGCCCGAGCTGGTAGCCGATGTTGTCGCCCGCGATGGCCCCGAGGCCCGCGGCCACCATGACCGCCTCGAGCTCGAGCACTCCGCGGTGGGCCAGGAACCCCGAGGCGAGCACGAGGCTCTCGCCCGGCACGAACAGGCCGGCAAAGGCGGCGCACTCGAGCGCCGCCACCGCGAAGATGACCAGATAGCTCCAGTGGCCGAGCCGGGCCACGAGGTCCAGCAGGTGCTCAAGCATCCGGGGCGCCTCCCTGCCAGCGCACAGTGCTCCGGCCGGAGCCTCGTGTCAAACACGGCCGCACCGCATGGCCCGGCTTCCCATCCGGCCCCGGTGTCGCTAGCTCTCCAGCGGAGAGCCATCACACATCGAACGAGGCTGAAGAGATGAAGCGTGGACCCAAGGTGAAGATCGCCCGCGCGCTCGGCATCGCGCTCACGCCCAAGGCGGCGCGGATCATGGAGCGCCGGCCCGATCCGCCCGGACAGCACGGCGCCGTCACCCGGCGGAAGGTGAGCGACTACAAGAAGCAGCTCGTGGAAAAGCAGCGGCTGCGCGCCCAGTACAACGTGAGCGAGCGCCAGCTCCGGAATGTCTTCGCGGAGGCAACGCGGCAACCCGGCAACCCGGGCGTCCGGCTGCTGCAGTTGCTGGAGATGCGGCTGGACGCGGTAGTGCTCCGGGCCGGATTCGCCCGCACGATCTACGCGGCGCGCCAGGCGGTGACGCACGGGCACGTGCTGGTGAACGGGCAGAAGGTTGACCGCCCGTCGTACCGGCTCAAGCCCGGCGACACGGTGGCCCTGTCGGCGAGGAGCCGGGACATGCCGGCGTTCACCGTGCCGCTGGAGAATGCCCGGCCGCCGGCCTACCTGCAGCTCGACCGCGAGCGCCGCCAGGCGCGCGTGGCTGAGATCCCCGAGCGGGAGCAGATCCCGGTGCAGTCCGAGCTGTCGCTGATCGTGGAGTACTACTCGCGCTGAGCGGCGGCCACGCCTACTTACGGGTGGACAGGAATGCGACCAGCGTTTCGACCTGCCGGGGCGTGAGCGTCCGCGCGTAGGCCGGCATGTTGGGGCCGCCGTTGGTGATGCGGGCGGCGATCGCGTCCGGCGCCATCCTGGCACCGACTTCCGTCAGCTCCGGCCCCCGCTTGCCGCCGAATCCCTCGATGGCGTGGCAGAACTCGCATCCCTTCTCGTGAAAGAGCTGCGCGCCTTCGACCACGGCCGGGCCCGTCCCTCGCACCACGGCGGCCGGCAGCGGCCGTGCCGTGAAGTCGGGCGACCAGTCCGCCCGCTCCCCCGCCATCCAGAAGATCACGATCGTGGTCCAGATGAAGACCACGAGCAGTCCCGCCAGCGGCCGCTCGCGGACGCTGCGTGACCCCTTGTTGAGCAGCGGCAGCAGCAGCAGCACGGCGCCGAAGACGAGCGGCCCGAGCACGATGATGAACGTCTCGAGGTTCTGCGGAGCGAGGGCCAGCAGGGCGAAGTACCAGAGGAAGTACCAGTCCGGCCGCGGGTAGGCCTCGAGGATGCTGGGGTCGGGCGGCTTGCCGAGTTGCGGCGGGCCGACGACGATGGCGAGGAGCACCACGGCGGCGACCATCGCCGCGCCGAAGACCACGTCGCGCCACGCCGCGTCGGGCCAGAACGGGACGCCCTCGCGCTCGAGCAGCGCGGCATAGCGCGCGCGGTAGGTGGCCGGATCGACGTGCTCGCCCTTTCGCGGCCGCTCGGAGATGCCGTGCCGCAGCACCAGCAGCAGGTGCAGGCCGATGAAGAGGAAGACGAGCGCGGGAATGAAGAAGACGTGGAACGCGAAGAAGCGGCTCAGCGTGGCGCCGCCGATCGTATCGCCCGCCAGGATGAAGCGCGCGAGGTCGGGCCCCAGGACCGGCATCCGCCCCGCCTGCGCCGCCCCGACGATGACCGACCACACCGCGGTCTGGTCCCACCGCAGCAACTGACCGGTGAACGCCAGTGCCAGCGTGAGGAGCAGGAGCACCGCGCCCGTGAGCCAGTTGAGCTCGCGGGGGAACTTGTACGCCGCCATCAGGTAGGTGCGCGAGACGTGGATGCCGATCAGCAGCACCATCGCGGACGCGCCGAAGTAGTGCATCCCCCGGAGGAACCGGCCGAGCAGCGCCTGCTCGGAGATGAACCGGAGGCTCTCGTACGCCTGGCCGCTCGAGGGGACGTAGGCCGTCGAGAGGGCGATGCCCGTCGCGACCTGGAGAATGAACGCGATGAGCGTCGCGCTCCCGAACACGTACCACCAGCCGGTGCGCGGGGGGACCGGATGAGCGAGCGCGTGCCGCGTCCAGGTCAGCAGGCCGCTGCGATCGTCCAGCCACTCGAGGATCCGTCGGAGCACGCCGATCTCACACGATCGGAATGGGGCTGGTCAGGATCTCCACCTGGCCGTTCCGCACCCGCACGGGGTACTGGGGGAGCGGCTTGGGCGGCGGGCCGGCGGCGCGGCTGCCGTCGGGGTAGTACACGCCGCCGTGGCAGGGACAGAGGAAGAGCTGCGCGTCGGCGACCCAGCGGACGGGGCAGCCGAGGTGGGTGCAGTGCACGGAAAAGGCGGTGAAGTGTCCAGGGTCGTCGCGCCGGAGCCAGGCGGCGCTGCGGGCGGTGACCCCGGCCCATGGCAGCGGAGACGCGTCCTCGAACGTCACGCTTACCGTCTCGCCCACTCCGAATCCGTCCACGGCGCCGACCGGACGCCACACTCGCGGCCCCTTCCGGATGAGCGGTGAAATGAGGAATCCGACCACCGGCACCGTGGCCACCGCGGCGATGGCGGCGGAGAGAGCGATCGAGAGGCGGGCCAGGAAGCGGCGGCGCGGCGGGACGATGTCGGGCGGGGCGGGATCCATCCGGCCAACATACGATGTGCCCGCATGGGTCACAAGCCGGCCGCGGGCTAGCCTTCGCTCGCCTCCGGAATCACCACCCAGAGCAGGAGATACACGAGCACTCCCGGGAACGCCGCGGAAATGATCGAGCCCACGACGTAGGCCACACGGAGCAGGGTGGCGTCCATGCCGAAGTATTCGGCGAGTCCCCCCACGACCCCGGCGATCTGCCGGTTGGTCCGCGATCGCCGCAGCGGCCGGGCTCCATCTGCCATGCTCAGGCCTCCGGGTCTCCGGCGACAGCCTTCTCGGTCCAGCTATCGACCGTCAGGCTTCCGCCCGCGTCGTCGGTGCGGCCCTGGTCGGAGGCCGGCAGGACGTCCTGGATGACGTCGATCCGCTTCCACCCGGCGAGCGGGGCGGTGCCGTCGGCCGCGGGAACGTAGCGCGAGGCCTGGACCTTGTCGTACCGGTGCACGTACCGCGGACAGTTCTGGAATACATGGGTCACGGCGACGCGCACGAGCAGCTGGGCACCGGGAAACTCCCCGAGGAGCGGGTCGTCGGCGCGCACCGTCGCCTGGCCCTGCACCCGGAGCCTGAACGGCTGCTCGAAGCTCATGAACAGCATGCCGACGGCGGCGGACGCCGCGATGTTGCCCATGGAGTAGAACATGCCGTTGCCGTCGTACGACGGGAACGCGAGCGTGCCGGCGTCGAGCACCCGGACGAACCCCGGTGCGCCGCCCTTGTACGACACCGTGGGACGGCCCTCGTGATCCACCGTGGCCAGCCAGAACATGTCGCGGCTCTCGATGAAATCGCGGTCGGTGTCGCAGATGTCGGGGTGGATGATGATCTGGCCGACGCGGTCCGCCAGACGGCGGGTGTCGAACCGGTCCTGGAATGCGCGCTGCGTGCTGCCGTAGAGGTCGGTCATTATCGCTCTCTGGTCTGTGGACGAATGTGGGAGGCTGGCATCGGCCGGCCATTTTCGCAAGTTGATCGACAGCATCGGCGGCGCAAGGCCCCTGTGCAATCGGCTGCGCGTGTCTCGCCTCACCGACGGCGCGCCGGTTGCGAGGCAGACTTCCGGTATGTCACCTGACCGCGGATTCCGGACTCGTCGCCACTTCGTGCTCTGCGCCCTCGCGCTGGGATGGGGGGGCTGTGCCGCTCGGCCCGAGCCGACCCGCCGCCAGGATGCCGTGGCCGTGCTACAGGCGTCGAGCGAACACTACGCCGCCGTGCAACAGCTTGCCGACTCGCTCGCCGCCGCGGAGAACGCCGGGAGCACGGGTCCGAGCGAGGGAAGCCGGGCGTCGGCCGGGCGCCTGGCGGAGCAGATCGGCTCGCTGCGCGGCGACTTCGAGGCGGTCACGGTGGCCATGACGACCAATGAGCTGGAGGAAACCCGGTCGCTCTGGATGCGGCTGGCCCTCGGCCACGCGGCGCTCGAGTGGCTCTACCGGGATGCCCGCACACTGGCGGCGGATCCGCTGGCCTCCCCGGCCGAGCTGCGCGATCTGGCGGTGCAGCTCGCCGGCGCGCTCGAGCTGGCGCGGGCCAGCAGCCGGCTGGCGGCCGCTCGCCTGCAGTCCCCGCCCCCGCCTCCACGCGGCACCGCGGTCGCGCTCTGAGTGCGAGCGGCGCCGGCCGGGGAGCTCACTCCACCTGCACCGGCACCCGGTGCCGGGCGTTGTTGTTGTACCCCTTCACGTTCCAGGTCTCGCGTACCGTGGCAGGCTGCGTTTCACCGGCGGTGTCGGTAGCCCGGGCCACGAGGGTGCACGGGCCCGCCGCCAGCTCCAGCGCCACCTCCCAGAATGCCCAGGTCCAATCGGGCCCCTGCGCCGTGATCTGCGCGGGGATCCAGCACTGCCCACCGTCGGCCGACAGCTCGACGCGCCGGAGCGGCCGGCCCGCCGAGCCCATGGCCCAGCCCCGGACGCGGACCCGACCGGCGGCGACGACCTGGTCCGCCGCCGGCTCGACGATGACGGCATTGACGGGGACCTCGCTCAACGCGACCCCCGCGGACACGTCGCGCGGGTCCCGCGGATCGACCTCCCGCTGCACGCGATACGCCCGGGTCTGGAAGTAATTGAGCGACGGCTCCGCCGACAGCGTGATCCGGCCGAGCCACTTGACGCTGCGCGCGCCGATCCAGCCGGGCACCACGGCCCGGAGCGGAAAGCCGTGTGCGGCGGCGAGCGGCGCGCCGTTGAGCTCGCTCGCGAGGAGCACCTCGGCGCTCCCCGCCTTGGCCAGATCGATCGAGCCCCCGAAGCCGAACCGCCGTCCTTCCCGCTCGACGTCGTCGAGACCGGTCATCTCGACGTAGCGGGCCCGTTCGTCCACGCCCACCGCCCGCAGCACGTCGCCCAGCGCGACGCCGGACCAGCGGGCGTTGCTGGCCGGCTCGGGCCCCCACGGCAGTTCCCCGGGCAGAGGGCCGAGGGAGAGAAACTCCGCCCGCCGGAGGCCGGCGCAGACGAGCGTCGCCGTCACGTCCCGCCGGGGAAACGCGCGCAGGAGTTCCTCGAGCGAGTAGCTCATCGGGCGATCCACCAGTCCGCCCACCTCGAGCCGCCACGCCGGGGCGTCGATCAGGGGGATGGTACCGTGGCTACGGGTGAAGAAGTGCTCCGCCGGCGTGATGAACTGGTCGGGCATGACGGGCCAGACGGCCGTGTTGAGGCCGGCGGCGTCGCGGATCAGACGCTGCACGGACTTCACCGGCGTAACATCCCATGGCGGTCGAGGATTTGCACCACCTCGTCCGCCGGCAGGGCCTCGACCGTGCCGCCTTTCGCGCGGACGGTGCGTGCCATGAGGATCGAGTCGTAGATCGCCTCTTCGGTGGCTTCGACGGTGGCCTGGAACAGTCCGGTCATCGCATCGTTGGCAAGCTCCGTCGTCCGCAGCCGCGCCGCCCCGTACGCGCGCCGCACGCCCGGATTGGTCGAGAAGGCAATCACGTAGTCTCCGGACCCGTTGCCCGCCACGGACCCGGTGCGGCCGAGCCCCAGCAGCGCCCGGGCGGCCAGGCGCTCGAGGTTGCGGTCGGACAGCGGCGCATCCGTCGCCACCACCATCATGATCGACCCCCTGGCCCCCTGCGCCTCGCCGGCGCGGTGCACGCCCTGGCGCCCGAGCGCCCGGCCGACGGGCACGCCGAGGATCAGCAGGTCGCCGCCGAAATTGGACTGCACCAGCACGCCGACCGTCCAGGCGCTGTCGCCCGAGCCCACCCGGCGCGAGGAGGTGCCGATTCCGCCCTTCCATCCGAACGCGATCGTTCCGGTGCCCGCCCCGACGCTTCCCTCGGCGACCGGACCGGTCGTGGCTCCCTCCAGTGCCCCGCGCACGTGGCGCTCGGTGATCGGCCGGCTGCGGATGGCGTTGAGGACATAGCCGTCGTTGGTCTCGCCGACGACGGGATTGATCGAGCGCACGTCGGCCATGCCGGGCCGCGCCAGCATCCATTCCACCAGGGCGTCGGCCGCCTTCCACACGCACAGCGTGCAGGTCAGGAGAATCGGTGTCTCCAGCTCGCCGAGCTCCGCCACCTGGGTGCTCCCGAGCAGCTTGCCGAAGCCGTTGCCGACGTGAATGGCGGCCGGCACGCGGTCCAGAAAGACATTGCCGTCGTGCGGCAGGATGGCGGTGACGCCCGTCCGCACCGAGTCGCCCACCTGCACGGTCACCTGACCCACCCGTACGCCGGCGACGTCGGTGATCGCGTTGTATGGCCCGGGGGCGAGCGTGCCCGGCCGGATACCGAGCGCGCGCGCGCGGAGCCGCTGCTGCGCGGCGGCGCCATTGCTCCCGAGGGTGCAGGCGAGCAGGACGAGCAGGACGGGATGGAGCCGGGTCATGATCTCGCAGGTTGGTGGACGGCTTACGCCCGGGCCAGGGCATCGAGCTTCAGGACGGTGTTCCAGTTCCGGCCGGTGCCGCGCGTGCGGAGCTTCTTCTCGATGAGCGCGGTCGTCAAGCGCGAGCGGCCGATGCCGTCCGGGTAGACGATGTACGCCTGCCGCCCCGCGGCGCGGACCAGCTCCGGGCCGGTGATGGCGGCCTGCAGCTCCCGCACGGCGGAGGCGGCCGGCGCGGCTTTCGTGCACATGACGACCAGGTGGCTCGGATCTCCGATGGCCTGCTCCGGGAACGGGTTCCGGGCGATGAGCTTTCGCCATTCCTCGGCGGTGCGGACGAGGAAGTCGGTCCGGAGCCCGAGCCGTCGCTCGGCGGCTTCCTCCAGCAGACTCTCCAGAGCGGAAGTCGCGCGCGGGGCAGCGCGAAACACGGCGTTCCCGCTCTGGAGCAGCGTGCGCGGGCTCTCGAGCTCGAGACGGCCAAGCAAGCCGAGCAGGTCGGCCATCGAGACCTTGTTGTGCGCAGGCAGATTGACGGCCCGGAGGAGGGCGATGTAGGTCGTCACGTCACTCAGCGCGCCATCCCGTACCCCCGGGCCATGGCGGTTGCCGCGAGCACCATGAGTACGACGAGAGCCGCCTGGACCACACTGATGCGGGCGAGGCGCGCCGCGGGCCGGGTATCCACCGGTTCGCCCTTCGCCACGCGCCGCCGCCATCGGACCAGCGTCACCGCGGGCCACACCTCGAGTGCCAGAATGACGCCGAGGAGGGCCATCTTGGTCCAGAAAACGTGATTGTGCATGTAGTAGGCGGTGGCCTTCTCGGTGCTGCCGAAGAGTCGCCAGAGGCCCGTGCCGATCCAGAGCAGGGCGGCGACGGCCCACCAGGTGTCGGCGCCGAAGACGCGGCGCAGTCCCGCGGAGTCCAGGCTCCCCCGGAGTGCCCGGCCGCGCGCCCAGACGGCGCCCAGGCCGATCCCGAGGGCGAGGAGATGTGCGGCGGCCAGGAGCCAGCGAAGCATCATTCCCTGCCATGTATGAACGCCGCCAGACCCTCGAGCAGCGCCGGAGCCACGAGGTGCGAGGTGCCGTGTTCCAGGCGGTCATGACGGAGGTGGCGCTCCACGGGCATCC
>DASSBA010000188.1:0-5400 GCA_035699205.1 Gemmatimonadales bacterium | reverse complement strand
ATCGCCTTCGGCGGGCCGGCGGCGCACGTGGCCATGATGGAGCAGGAGGTCGTGGTCCGGCGCCGCTGGCTCTCGCGCGAGGCGTTCCTCGACTACTACGGCGCCACGAACCTGATCCCGGGCCCGAATTCGACCGAGCTCGCCATCCACATCGGCCATGCCCGGGCCGGCTGGCCCGGGCTGCTGGTCGCGGGCGCCTGCTTCATCCTTCCCGCGGCAATCCTGGTGGCGGCCATCGCATGGCTCTACGTGGAGTATGGCCGCCTGCCGCAGGTGGAGGGCCTGCTCTACGGCGTCAAGCCGGTGGTGATCGCCATCGTGCTTCAGGCGCTCTGGCGCCTGGCCCGGTCCGCGGTGAAGTCGCCCGGACTGGCCCTGCTGGGCGGGGCCGCCCTGGTTGCGGCGGCGGCGGGGGTGCACGAGCTGCTCGTACTCGCCCTGGCCGGGGTGATCGCGGCGGGGCCACCGACCGCGCGGTCACTGCGGTCGGGGGTCCGGATGCCCGGCATCGTGGCCGTCACGGCGCCGACCCTGCCTGCCGCAGTCGGGACGGCGGCGGCAGCGGCAGTGGCCGGCGCATCGGCGTGGGGGCTCTTTGCCGTGTTCGTGAAGATCGGGGCCGTGCTCTTCGGCAGCGGCTACGTGCTCCTCGCCTTCCTGCGCGCCGATCTCGTCGAGCGCCTGGGATGGCTCACCGAGCGCCAGTTGCTCGACGCGGTGGCGGTGGGCCAGGTGACGCCGGGGCCCGTCTTCACGACCGCCACCTTCGTCGGCTACCTCGTGGCGGGCGGGCCGGGTGCTGTCGCCGCGACCGTCGGAATCTTCCTGCCGGCGTTCCTCTTCGTCGCGCTCAGCGGCCCGCTGGTGCCCCGTCTCAGGCGGTCTCCGACGGCGGGCGCGGTACTCGACGGCGTGACCGTCGCTTCACTCGCGCTCATGGCGGTCGTCACCGTGCAGCTCGGGCGCGCGGCGGTCGTCGATTGGTCTACGGCCGCCCTCGCGGCCCTGAGCGCCGTGCTCCTGATCCGGTTCCGGGTGAACTCGGCGTGGCTGGTGCTTGGCGGGGCGGTGGCGGGGCTCCTGGCGGGGGCGTGACCGCCCGGCGGCAACGCTTCCACGCCGGCTCGGATCCCTCGTCGTAATGCGTGCAGGCGCGGGCCAGACCCTCGAGTACCTCGGCCGTGGTCTCGAAGAGCCCCTGGGCGCGCGGCTCGTTGACCTGCCCCACTTCGTCCCGGGCGTGGTGCGCCAACTCGAGGCGGCCGCGGCTGCCAGCGCGCCGATCATCGACGTCGGCGGGGGCGCGTCCACGCTCGTGAATGGCCGGTTCCGGCTGCTGGAGAGCCTGCGGGAAGACCACCGTACGCGGGGCGGCGCGCTGCAGGCGTTCGTCTACTGCCTGTGCCGGGTCGAGGCGCGGGACGAGTGTCAGCCCTCGAGCTCCTGAGCCTCTCCGGGACCGTTGCACCGCGCAGCCCGTCCGGCGTGAGCTCAGTCACCGATGCGGGAGGGAGTTCCGCGAATACTGCGGTGCCCAGAAGGGCTGACGGAACCGGCCCCGTCACCCTGCACGGCAAGAATCGAGGCACGAGCGACGGCTCTGGCGCGACTTGAATGTTGTGGAGCGATGTCGCCGCCGGAACGGCTCTCCTAATCTCCGGCGTGCTCTCGCCTCACCTCGAGCTCGCCGCCACAACCGACCAATTAGGAGGCTGCCATGAAAGCACGAGAACTGATGAGCGCGCAGCCCGCCTGCTGCACGCCGGACGATTCGATCCAGGAAGCGGCGCGGCTGATGCGCGATGGCGACTGCGGGTGCGTTCCGGTGGTCGAGAACAAGCGGGACAATCGGCTCTTGGGCGTAATCACGGACCGCGACATCGCCTGCCGTTGCACGGCCGAAGGCAAGGGGCCGGAGACCCCGGTCAGTCACACCATGTCGCAGAATCCGAAGTGCTGCGGACCCGACGACGACGTCGAGGTGGTGGAGCGGATCATGGCCGCGGAGCAGGTCCGGCGGGTCCCGGTAGTGGACGCCCGGGGATGCTGCGTCGGGATCATCGCGCAGGCCGATCTGGCCGTCAACGAGCGGGCTGCCAGCGACAGCGAGGTCGGCAGGGTGGTGGAGCGGATCTCGGAGCCCGCGCATGCCCCCGGTCCGGCCAGAGGGGGCAATGGCCGATAGATGATCCGCCGCCTCAACGCGGAAGGACCGACTGCCGTCGCAGTACCGGCAGAGTCTGGCGGTCGAAACAGGAGGAGGAGATGGCCAGGAGCCGCGGCGTCGCGGAATGGTTCAGCAGCAGCGCGGACACGCTGCTGAGCGGTGAGCAGCCCGCGATCTCATCGGCCTCCGCCCGATTGCGGCCGCGCATTCGACGCGAATTCCACAGTCTCTCATCCGCGGAAAGGACGACGGCCACGGTGTCCCCATGCCGCTCCCCAACGACGCCGCTCAGATGGCGGGCCCATGCCGCCACCATCGCCGGCTTTCGTCGGGCCGCCTCCCTCACCCAGGCCGCCGGCTGCGTCGAGGCGGCATGGCTGGTGAGGATCGTGGTATCGTCCCGCAGGCCGGCGGCGAGGTAGGTCCGAACGGCCTCGTTGTAGGGCCCCCAAGGATCGGGAACTACGTACTGGCCCGAGGCCCATAGCGCTGCCACCAGCAGAAGCAGCGTTCCGAGCACGAGTGGAGGCACCTTGTCGTGAGCCATTGCGTCCTCCCGATTGGAACACCCGAAGCACTCGCATATTACCGCTCGCCCACGAGTTCAGCAAAAGCCGCCGCCGTCGCGCAGGGCGGCTGGGGTCCGCTCGGTTCTCCTGCACGACGCGACGGCGGTCTCCTCGACGGTCCCTCATGGGTTACGATGTGAGCGACGCCACTCCGCGCCGCCGCCACAGGTAGTACAGCGTCGGAATCACGACCAGCGTCAGCACCGTGGACGTCACCATCCCGCCCACCATCGGCGCCGCGATCCGCTGCAGCACCTCGGCGCCGGCGCCGTGGGTCCACAGCGCCGGCAGCAGCCCGAGCATGATCGCGGCCACGGTCATGAGCTTGGGCCGGAGCCGGTTGACGGCCCCGTGCTCGACGGCGCCGACCAGCTCCGCGTGTGTGGGCCTTCGTCCGCCCCGGGTGATGTCCTGCCACGCGTGGTCGAGATAGAGCAGCATGATCACGCCCGTCTCCGCCGCCACGCCGGCGAGCGCGATGAAGCCGACCGCCACCGCGGTGGACAGGTTGTAGTCCAGCAGCCACATCGCCCACACGCCGCCCACCAGCGCGAACGGCAGCGAGAGCATCACGATCGCCATCTCGGTCACGGTCCCGAAAGTGAGATACAGGAGCAGCGCGATGACGGCGAGCGTGAGCGGCACCACGACCTGCAGCCGCGCCTTCACCCGCTCGAGCGCCTCGTACTGCCCGCTCCATTCGAGCCGGTAGCCGGGCGGGATCGTCACCTCCCGCGCGACGATCCCCCTGGCCTCGGCCACGTAGCCGCCGACGTCCCGGCCGCGGACGTCGATCGAGACCAGGTCGTTGAGAAACCCGTTCTCGCTCCGGATCATCGGCGCCCCGGCCGCGAAGCCGATGTCGGCCACCTGGGCGAGCGGCACCTGCACGCCCTCGCCCCCGCTCACCAGCAGCCGGCCGATCGCCTCCGGGCTGTCCCGGAAGTCCCGCGCGTACCGCACCTGCACCGGGAAGCGCTCCCGCCCCTCGACCGTCGTCGTGACCTGGTCGCCGCCGAGCGCGGTGCCGAGCACCTCCTGCACGTCGGCGGTCGTGAGGCCGTAGCGCGCGAGCGCCTCGGCGCGCGGCCCGATGTCGAGATAACGGCCGCCGAACGAGCGCTCGGCGTAGATGCTCGCCGTGCCCCGGAGTCCCGAGAGGGCGGCCTCGATCTCGCCGCCGACCCGCTGGATCACCTGGAGGTCCGGACCGTAGATCTTGATGCCCAGCGTCGTCCGGATCCCGGTGGAGAGCATGTCCGTCCGGTTCTTGATCGGCATGGTCCAGCTGATCACCGCGCCGGTGATGCGGAGCGCCCGGTCCATCTGGGCCACGAGCGCTTCCTGCGTCATGCCGGCGCGCCACTCCGACTCGGGCTTGAGGTTGACGGTCGTCTCCACCATCGAGACCGGCGCCCAGTCCGTGGCCGTGTTGGCGCGGCCCGCCTTGCCCCACACCGATTCGACCTCCGGGAACGTCATCAGGATGCTGTCTTCCAGCCGAAGCAGCCGCCGCTGCTGGGTGAGCGAGACGCTGGGGAGCGTGTTCGGCATGTACATCAGGCTTCCCTCGCGCAGCGGCGGCATGAACTCGCTGCCGAGGCGGCTGAAGGGAATGAGGGTAAGCCCCAGGATGATGAGCGCGCCGGCGATCACCAGCGCTTTGGCCTTGAGCGCCCAGCGAAGCACCGGGCGGTAGGCTCGCGTGGCCCAGCGGTTCACCGGATTGGCTGACTCCGGACGCACCCTGCCCTTGACGAGGAAGCCCATGAGCACCGGCACCAAGGTCACCGACAGGACGGCCGCCGCGGCCATCGCGAATGTCTTGGTCAGCGCCAGCGGCCGGAACAGGCGGCCCTCCTGGTCCTCGAGGGTGAAGACCGGCAGGAACGAGAGCGTGATGATGAGGAGCGACATGAACAGCGCCGGCCCCACTTCCTTCGAGGCGGCCAGCACCCGCTCCCAGTGCGGCCGGTCGGGCTCGTGCTCGATGTGCTTGTGGAGGTTCTCGATCATCACGATCGCCGCGTCGATCATCGCGCCGATGGCGATGGCGATCCCGCCGAGCGACATGATGTCGGCACCGACGCCGAGCACCCGCATCACGACGAACGCCAGCAACACGCCGAGCGGCAGCGTGAGGATCGCCACCAGCGCCGAGCTGGCGTGCAGCAGGAAGACGACGCACACCAGCGCGACGATGATCGACTCCTCGAGGAGCTTCCCTCTCAGCGTCTCGATCGCGCGCTCGATCAGGTCGCTGCGATCGTACACCGGTCGGACCACCACTCCCGGCGGCAGCCCCTTCTCCACCTCAGCGAGTTTCGCCTTCACCTTCTCGATGGTGGTGAGCGCGTTCTGCCCGAAGCGCATGACGACGATCCCGCCCACCGCGTCGCCGCGCCCGTCGAGATCGGCGATGCCACGGCGGATCGCCGGTCCCACACTCACGCGCCCCAGTTCGGCGACGCGAATCGGCGTCCCCGAAGGCGTGGCGCCGACCACGACGTTCTCGATGTCGCCGATGCTCTTCAGGTAGCCGAGCCCGCGCACCATGTACTCGCGCTCGGAGAGCTCCATCGTCATCGCGCCGACGTCGTTGTTCGCCGCCTGGATCGCGCTCATCACGCGCGTCACGGGAATGCCGTAGGCGAGAAGCTTCGC
>DASSBA010000187.1:0-1220 GCA_035699205.1 Gemmatimonadales bacterium | reverse complement strand
CTGGTCGTGCGGCGGGGCGTAGCCGGCGACGTGCAGGAGTTCGGAGATGATCTGCGGATCGGTCTTGCCGTCGAAATGCACCTGGTGAAACCCGCTGATGTCCGCCACCTCCTCCGCGAGTGCGGCGGTGATGGCCCGGCGGCCCGCGCCGGCGGTGAGCAGCAGCGTTGCGTCGATATCAAAGAGCACCAGGCGCTCAGCTGTCACCGACCGTACCTCCGCGCCGACACCAGCCGCGGCCGCAGTGATGCGTGCGCACGGGAGCCAGGCGCAAAGGACTCATGCACCACGCCGCCGCAGGCGATCGTGGAATGGACCAGCGTGTCGTCTTCGGCGAGGAAGGCAACGTGGGTGACGCGCTCGGCGCCAGCGTCGCTCCGGAAGAAGAGCAGGTCGCCGGGGCGCACGCGGTCGAGTGCCACGCTCTCGCCGAACTGCGCCTGCTGGGAGGCATCCCGTGGCACGGTGATGCCGCGCATGAAGCAGGTGGTCTGCACCAGGCCGGAGCAGTCCACGCCCAGTGGCGAGATGCCGCCCCATTGATACGGCGTGCCCCGGAAGTGTTCGAGCGCCCACACCTGGGCCGGCGTGGCGCGGGCCGCATCAACGGCCTCGCTGGCTGGGCGGATCGTTCCCGCGAGCACCCTGCCCGCCCGGCCGTCCGGCAATGTCACGAGCCCGTCGTCGAGCTCGAGCCGGGCGCCGAGTGGCGCAAGCACGAGATCGCGCCCCACGGTGAGCTCGGCGCCATCACTCAGCGCACTGGCGCTGCCGCGCCAGGCCGATGCGCCCGCGGGTGCGAGTTCGCGGACGTAGCCGGCGTTCACCCATCCCATGTAATCATCGAGGTGCCGCCGGATGGCAAGCCATTCCCCCTGACGGTCCGTGAGGTCCGCGGTTTCTCCCATCATGAGCTGGGTCACCTGCTCCGCCCGCACCGAGGGCTCAGCCATCACCGGCGCGAGCGCGGAAACAACGGCGACAGCACTGCTCATGCGCTGCTGCCCAGGCGCTGGCACTCGGCGCAGAGGGTGACGCCGCGGAAGGTGCAGATGAGGCAGATGAAGGTGCCGCACCGCTCGCAGGGATACCCCTCGGAGGCGCGCTCCTCGTTGCCGCAGGCGCGACAGCGCATGGCGTCGCGCTCCGCGGGAGTGTGGTGCTGCTGTGGGTCGTCAGCCATGATCGTGCCTCAGCCGCTGATGCTGTAGCGCTTGATC
>DASSBA010000186.1:0-10485 GCA_035699205.1 Gemmatimonadales bacterium | reverse complement strand
CGCAGGCGGGCGGTGGGGCGCGCGGCGGGAGCGTCAGTGCGCACTCCAGGTCCCTGCGCGATCCTGAACGCCCACGCGCACTGCAGCGACCAGAGCGCGCCCCGCCGCCCGCCGCAGCCGTGCACCCCGACCGCCGGACCCGGGCGTTCACCCCCCCGCGATCGCCGCCACGACGGTGATCTCGTCCCCCGCCGTCACCGGCGTCGCGAAGCCGTTCCGGAACCGGATGTCCTCGTCGTTGAGATAGTAGGTGACGAACGGATACGGTCCCCCCGTCTCGTCACGCAGCCGCGGAGCAAGCCGAGGAAACCGGCCCGCGATCTCGGCGACCACGTCGCCCAGCGTGTTCCCCGTGGACTCGATGATGGCATGCCCATCCGCCAGACGGGCGAGCACGGTCGGCAGGCTAAAGGTCACGGCCATGAAGAGCCTCCAGATCCCTGATGCGTGGGGCGATGATCGGCGCCTCGGGGAGCGACCCCTGCAGCGCTTCGACGGTCTTGAGTCCATTACCGGTGATGCAGAGCACGACCTCGTCGTCCGGACCCAGCCGGCCGTTTCCGGCCAGGGCCAGCGCCGCCGCGACGGTCACGCCTCCGGCGGTCTCGGTGAAGACCCCGGTCGTCTCGGCGAGCAGCCGGATCCCGTCCACCAGCGCGGCGTCGGAGACGGCGGCCGCCCAGCCGCCCGTGCGCCGGATCGCGCTCGCGGCGAAGCGGCCGTCGGCCGGATTGCCGATGGCGATCGAGCGCGCGATCGTGGCGGGCACCACCGGAATCAGCGTGTCGCCGCCGCGCGCGACCAGGTCCACGATCGGCGCGCATCCCGACGCCTGCGCGCCATACAGCCGCGGCGCGGCGCCCCCGACGAGGCCCGCGTCCGAGAACTCGCGGAAGCCCTTGTCCAGCTTGGTGAGCAGTGAGCCGCCCGCCATCGGCGCCACGACCGCGGTCGGCAGCCGCCAGCCGAGCTGCTCGGCGATCTCGAAGGCCATCGTCTTCGAGCCCTCACCGTAGTAGCCGCGCAGGTTGATGTTCACGAGGCCCCAGCCGTAGCGGTCGGCTGCCTGCGCGCAGAGGCGGTTCACGTCGTCGTAGGTCCCCCGCACCCGCACCAGCCGCGGGTTGTAGACCGCGGTGCCCACCACCTTGCCCAGCTCGAGATCATGCGGGATGAAGATCCACGCGGGCAGCCCCGCGCGGGCCGCCTGCGCGGCGACGGCATTCGCCAGGTTGCCGGTGGACGCGCACCCCACCGTGTCGAGCCCGAGGCCCAGCGCCGCGTTGAGCGCGGTGGCCACGACCCGGTCCTTGAAGCTGAGCGACGGATGCGAGACCGCGTCGTTCTTGACCCACGCGCGGGCGACCCCGAGCCGCCGGGCCAGCGCGGGCGATTCGAGCAACGGGGTGAAGCCGGTGTCCAGCGACACGACCGGCGCGTCCTCGAACGGGAGCCACTCGCGGTAGCGCCACAGCGAGTGCGGGCGCCCGGCGATGGTGCGGGCGTCGGGGAGCACGCGGCCGGGATCGTAGACCGGCTCGAGCGGCCCGAGACACTCCTCGCAGGTGGCCGACGCGGTGGGCGGGTGTGACGTGCGGCAGAGCTTGCACGCGAGCGGGAGGGGTCGCGGGCCAAGTCGGATGGCGGTGGCTGGGCCGGCAGGAGCGGCAGTCGAAGGCGGATCGAGCACGGGCATGAGTCGGGGTCCTCGTCCCCGCCCCGCTTCCGGGCCTTCGACACCGGAAAGGCAAAGCGCCCGGTGCCAAAAAGACACTCGGGACGCGAGGCTTTTTAGCATTTGTTTAACGTGGCTGCAATAGGCCGCAACTCACCACGACATCGGTTGTGAAGTCATGTTATGCTCGCGGGCCGGCCGGCGCAAGCCCCTGCCCGCTACCAGTCCCGGGCGCCCACCGGCCCCTTGGGGCTGGGCCGACCCTCGTGGCTCGCAAGCTGCTCGCGCTGCACGGCCTCGAGCAGCTGCCGCGCCTGGTCGGCATCCAGCTCCTCGACCGATTCCCCTTCCCCGGCGCCGTAGCCGCCGCCCGCCATGGCACCCGATGCGTTGTCCGGGTTCCCCTCGTAGCCCGGGACATTCATGTTGCCCCGGCCGTAGTCGGCGTTCCGGCCCCGCCCCGACGAGCCGCCGGACGTCCGGTCGTCCGTCAGCCGCTTGACCGCGATCTCCAGATTCCACTTCGCGTCCACGTCGCCGGGCTGAAGCCGGAGCGCCTCCTCGTACGCCGCGATGGCGTCGAGCAGGAGCTGGCCCCGCTCGGGCGCCTCCTCCGCGGCGCGCACCAGCGCGTTGCCCAGGTTGAAGACGCTCCGCTGACGCAGCTCCCTCGAGCCGGTGGCCGCGCGGCGGTACCGTACGGCGGCGTCCTCGTAGCGCTTGAGCCGGTAGTAGGCGTTGCCTGCACTGTACGCGCGCGCCGGCGTGCTGTCCGCGGCGAGTGCCCCGTCGAGCAGCCTGGCGGCTTCGGCGAACTCTCCCGAGGCATAGAGCCGCTCACCCTTGCGGGCGTCCAGCGCGCCGCGCGAGCAGCCGCCGAGCAGGAGCAGGAGCGGAAGCACGGCCGCGGCCGCCGCGCGCCCGCTCACGGGCGTGTGGGCCGCGAGCTGCCCGCGGCGCCGCCGGCCGGCCCCGGCCGCGAGCGCCATGTCGCCCAGCAGCGCCGCCACCGCCAGGGCGAGCGGCCACTGGAACCGGTCGGCCCGCTCCTTCGACTGCTCCGACGCGAGCGTCCGGGTGCGCACCGCGGCGAGCGCGGTCTGCAGGTTGCGGCGGTCCGTCGCTCGGTCTACCCGCGCGTAGGCCCCGCCGGTGAGCTTCGCCACCTGCCGAAGTCCGCCCTCCTCCAGCCGCGACATGGCGATCCGGCCGATGTGGTCGCGGTGGAACTTTTCCGGCGCCTCGGCGCTGTCGGCCGGCACCGGGCCGCCGCCCGTCGTGCCCACCCCGAGCGCGAACACCGGGATTCCCTCGTCCCGGAGCCCGGCCGTGGCCTTCTTCAGATCATCGTGCTCGTCGGTCTCGCCGTCGCTCACGAGCAGCACGGCGCGATGGCCCCGCTCCCCCTCGTGCTCGAAGACCTTGGCGACCATCGCGAGCGCGCCGCCGAGCTCGGTGGACGGATCGCCGAGATCGTCGGGGCTCGCCGCGTCGAGGAACAGCTTGAGCGCCCCATGGTCCGTCGTGAGCGGGAGCTGCAGAAAGGCGCTGCCGCCGAAGACGACCAGGCCCACCCGGTCGCCCTCCGAGGCCGACACCGTCTCCCACGCCGCCCTCGTCGCCGCCGCGAGTCGGCTCGGCGCCACGTCGGTGACGGTCATCGAGCGGGAGAGATCGAGCAGCACCAGCACGTCGCGCCCGGTGCGCGCGAGCTCCGCCTGCCGCTCGCCGAGCTGCGGGCGCGCCAGCGCCAGGAGCCCGAGCGCCACCGCGGCGGCCCGGAGCCACGCGCGGCGCTCGACGGTGCGCTCGTCGGGCAGCGTGGAGCCGTGCGCGAGCACCGCGGGCTCGCCGAACTCGCGGAGCTCCGCCCGCCGGCGCCGCACGCCCAGAAGCACCGCGCGAGTTACCAGCGGCACGGCGATGAGCGCCAGCAGCAGCACCAGCGGCGAGGCGAAGCTCATGGCAGGCTCCGGAGCCGCGTGGCGCCGAGCACGAGTCCGGCGCCGAACAGCACCAGCCCGGGCGCGAGTGCCCAGCCGTAGAGCTCGCGGTAGTCACGCGTCTCGCTGATCCGGACCTCCTGCCGCTCGATCGGGTCGATCGCCTGCAGCACCTGCCGGAGCGTCTCGGGGTCGGTCGCGCGGAAGTACTTCCCGCCGCTCCGCTCGCTCACCCGCCGGAGGATGGCCTCGTCGCCGCGGCTGAGCCGGTCGGGCGCCCGGCCGCCCCACCGCCAGATGAACTGCTTGTCGGGCGAGGTGGTGTCGGCCGCGCTCACGCCGATGGTGTGGATCCGGACGCCGATGGCGCGCGCCGCCTCCGCCGCCAGCAGCGGCCCCGGCTTGCCGGTGTTGTTGGCGCCGTCGGTGATGAGCACGATCACGCTCGCCCTGGGCGGGAGGTCCTTGAGCTGCGCCAGGCACATCGCGAGCGCGGTGCCGATCGCGGTGCCGTCGGGGAGCATGCCGATGTCGATCCGGCCGAGCATGCGCTGGAGCAGATCGGCGTCGGGGGTGAGTGGCGCCTGGAGGAAGGCGCGGCCGGCGAAGATGACCAGGCCGAGCAGGTCGCCCTGCCGCTCGCGGGTGAAGTCGGCGAGCACCCGGCGCGCCACCATCAGCCGGTTGCCGGGCTTGAAGTCTCCCGCCTTCATGCTGCTCGAGATGTCGAGCGCGAGCATGATGTTGCGTGAGCGGCTCCGGATCTGCCGCACCTCGTGCGGCACCTGCGGCCGGGCCAGCGCCACGATCAGGAGCGCGAAGCCGAGCAGCCGGAGGGCGTCGGGCACCCACGGCCAGCGGCTCCGCCGCGTCACCGGCGCGCCCGCGAGGAACGCCAGGCCCGGGAAGCCGATGCGGTCCGCCGGCGGCCTGCGCCGGCCCCGCCAGAGCGTCCAGCCCCACGCCGCGGGGGCGAGGACCAGCAGCAGCCAGAGCGGGTCAGCGAACCGCACCGGCCACCTCCTCCTCCGGCACGGCGGCGCGCCAGCCGGCGAGCACCTCGCGGGCGCTCGCGAGAAACGCCGTCGCGGTGCCGGCGTCTGGCCGCCACCGGGCGAACTTCACCAGATCGGCATCTTCGAAGACGCCCTCGAACCGGTGCCGGGCACCGCCGGCCAGCAGCCCGGGCGGCAGCAGCCAGCGCAGCTCGGATGTGGTCCGCTCGCGCGCCGGCACCCCCCGCGCCTCGAGGTAGCCGCGGAGCGCGTCGGTGACCGCCTCGTAGTGCCGCGCCACGTCCCGCGCGCTCCAGCGCTCCCGCTCGATCTCGCCGAGCCGGGCGAGCGCGAGCTCGTACGGATCGGGCGGCGGCGGAGGCATCGCGTCCACGCCGGCGGCCGGCACCGGCGCCGCGGCTGGCGCGCGCCGGCGCAGCCGCCACGCGATCCAGCCCGTCACCAGCAGCGCCGCCAGGCCGCCGGCGAGCGCGAGCGGACCCGGCCCGCGCGGCGGCGCCGGCTCCTTGATGTCGCGCAGCGTGGCGGAGGAGGGGTCGGCGATCAGCGGTACGATCTCGACGGCCGCGCTGTCGCTCGGGAGGGCGCCGCGCGACAGCCCCTTCACCGAGCGCATGAACGGCAGCTCGAAAATCGGCACGGCCTGCCGCCCGGTCCGGTAGAACGCCACCCGGGCGCGCCCGACGAACACGCGATTCGAGTCGCGCCGGAGCTTGTCCACCTGGAGCACTCGCACCCACTCGGGCGTGCTCTCCGCGGGCTTGGGGATGGTGTCGTACAGCAGGTCGCGCTCGTCGAGGTGCAGGCGGAACCGGATGGTGACCGTGTCGCCGATCCTGGCGCTGTCGGTCTCCGGAATCACCTCCCAGTGCTGCCCGGAGACCTGCGCCGCCAGCGAGCACGGGACCGCAATCGAAAGTGCGCCAAGCAGCACCAGCGCCAACGCCCCGGGCGCCGCCGACCGCCTGACCGTGTGACCGCCCGTCCGCCCGGCCGTCACCGCCACAACATCCTCTCCCGCCGCCGGAAGAAGCCGAGCAGCGGCTCCGCATACGAGCGCCCGGTCTCGAGCCGCAGCAGGTCCGCGTTCCGCTCGCGGAGCCCCCGCTCGAGCCCGCGGTCGAATTCCCCCGCCCGCCCGGCGAACCAGGCCCGGACGGCGGCATCCGACGTGTCGATCCGCCGCCAGGCATCGGTTTCGGGATCCCACATCGTGACCAGCCCGGCCGCCGGCAGCGCCCGCTCCCGCGGGTCCACCAGCTGCAGCGCCACGACATCGTGCCGCCGCGCCAGGCGGCCGAGCACCGGTTCGTACCCGCTGGCCATGAAGTCGGAGAGGATGAAGAGCACCGCCCGCCGGCGGAGCGTCGGCTCGAACTCGGCCAGCACGGCGCCGAGGTCGGTGCCGGTAGCTGCGGGCCGGAACGCGAGCAGCTCGCTGATGAGCCGGAGCACATGCCGGCGCCCCTTGGCCGGGGCGAGATGATGCTCGATGCGGTCGGTGAAGAACGCCGCGCCCACCCGGTCGTTGTTCCGCGCCGCCGCCAGCGCGAGCACCGCGGCCACCTCGGCGCCGAGCTGGCCTTTGGTGCGGAGCTGGCTGCCGAACCCGCCCGAGGCGCTGAAGTCCACCAGGAACACCACCGTGAGCTCGCGCTCCTCGAGATAGCGCTTCACGTAGGCGCTGCCCAGCCGCGCGGTGACGTTCCAGTCGATCGCGCGCACGTCGTCGCCCGGCTGGTACTCGCGCACTTCAGCGAACTCCACCCCGCGGCCGCGAAACGCGCTCGAGTACTCGCCCGCGACGATGTCCCGCACGAGGTGGCGGGTGGTGATCTCGATCCGCCGGACCTCGCGGCTGACCTCGTCCGGCGTCACGGCACCGGTACCGCCTCGAAGATCCGGCCGAGCAGCGCGTCGGGGCCGACGCCCTCGGCGTCGGCGCGGTAGGTGAGGATCACCCGGTGCCGGAGGACGTCGAGACCGAGGGCCTTGATGTCGTCGGGGGTGACGTAGGCCCGGCCGCGCATGAAGGCGTGCGCCTTGGCCGCGCGGAGGAGGAAGATCGAGGCGCGCGGGGACGCGCCGAACTCGATGAGGGGGGCCAGGTCGGGCAACCCCGCGTCGGCCGGCCGCCGGGTCGCGCCCACCAGGTCGAGCACGTACTCCTTGATGCGCTCGTCGGTGTACACCGTCTGCACCAGCCGCCGCGCCGCGAGCACGCGCTCGGGCTGCATCACCCGCTCCGGGACCGGCTCCTCCAGCGACACCATCCGGTCGAGCACCTCCCGCTCCTCCCGCCGAGCCGGATAGGTGACCAGGAGCTTGAACATGAACCGGTCCACCTGCGCTTCCGGCAGCGGGTAGGTGCCCTCGTGCTCGATGGGGTTCTGCGTCGCCAGCACGAGGAACAGCTCGGGCAGCGCGAAGGTCTGCCCGCCGATCGTCACCTGCTTCTCCTGCATCGCCTCGAGCAGCGCGCTCTGGACCTTGGCCGGCGCGCGGTTGATCTCGTCCGCCAGGAGCAGGTTGGTGAAGATCGGCCCCCGCTGGACGCTGAAGTCGCCCGTGCGCTGGTTGTAGATCTGGGTGCCCAGCAGGTCGGCCGGCAGCAGGTCAGGGGTGAACTGGATGCGGTGGAACCCGGCGTGGATGGTGCCGGCGAGGGTGCGCACGGCCAGCGTCTTGGCCAGCCCCGGCACGCCCTCGAGCAGCACGTGGCCGTCGGCGAGGAGTCCGATCAGCAGCCGCTCCAGCATCGCGTGCTGGCCCACGATGACCCGGCCCAGCTCGGTCATCAGCTCGCCCACCAGCCGGCTCTCGTGCTCGATCAGCGCGGCGTCGGGCAGGCTGGAGCCCGTGCGGGGATCCGCCGCGAAGCGTTCGTGAATCGTCGTCATGCGGGAGGAATCTAACTATGGCCACTCGTCCAGCGGGGCCGGCGCGGGCGGGAGCTGGCGCGGATCGAGCGTCGCCGCGGCGGACTGGAACACCTCCGAGCGCAGCCGGCGCTCGATCGCGGCGGCCCAGCGGTACTGCCCGCCCTCGTAGCGTGCGCCGGAGTACCAGAAGGTGAGCGCGTCGCTGGCCGGGTCGTACTCGAACGTGGTGCGGTACACGATATCCTGCAGCTCGGGAATCACCCCCTTTACCAGCACCGGCTGCTGGATCACGTCCCATTCCCGCCCATCACCGCTCTCGGCCATGTAGATCGCCGGCGTGGTGCAGCTTCCCTGAGTCTTGACGTTGTACACCGCCCAGAACGCGTTCCGCTCCGGAATCCACTGCACGTCGATGTGCCAGGCCCAGAGCCCGGGCTGGGCCAGCGTGGCGGGCGCCGGATCGCCCCAGTGGACGCCGTCCATCGAGCGCCGTACCTCCACCGTGGTGGCCTTGGCGCCGCAACCCGAGCTCCCCGCGTTCACCGCGAACATCCACCAGTCGCCTGCCGCCCGCCGCACCACGCTCGGCGAGATGATCTGGTGGTTCGGCGCCCGCGCCACCTCGACCGGCTCCGACCAGGCGATGCCGTCGCGCGTGCGCACCAGCCGGATCACGTTGTCCGCGGTGACCTGGCGGTAGTAGAGCCACAGCTCACCGCCGTCGGGGACGTAGACCAGGTCGGGGTCGGAGAGATAGCCCGCGTCCGGCAGGACGACGGGATTCGGCGCCCCGGGGCGGAGGCTCCAGAGATCCCGCCGGCCGCCCTCGAAGAACGACGGATTCTCGTACGCGGCGTTCCCGAAGGGATACGGCGTGATCGCCAGGTGGAAGCGCTGGCCGAAGACGCCGGGCGGCGTCGCGACATAGTCCGGGTGGACCACCTGCCTCGAGCCGTCATAGGTCTCGAACTCGAGGGGGAGGAACTCGCCCAACGGGAGGACGTCGGCCGGCTCGGCGATCGCGGTGAACACGGCGGGCTCCGCTCCCGGCAGCGTGGCCCGCGCCATCCGCTCCCCTTCGTGAGCACCGAGCCGCCAGCGCGCCCGCGCCTGGCCGCGCTCGTCCGTTTCCGCGGCGTCCGGGAGCAGCACATCGTCGCCCTCGCTCTGCCACTCCACCCGGACGCGCCCGGCCGGGTGGCCGTCGGCGTCCAGCACGGTCGCCACGATGGGCTGCCGCAGCTCCGTGCCGACGCGCCCGATCTGGCCGTTCCCCTCCGCAACGCTCAGCCGGGCGGGAATGCGCGGGCCCTGGTCGCCACCGCAGCCGGTCAACGACACGAGAAGGAGGATCCCGCCGGCAATCGCCCGCGGCGCGGCAGTGCGGAGGAGTGGCATATCGGTCCGTTGAGAGACAAAGCGAGTGACGTCTCTCGGGCGAACCGATGCACGGGGAAGGCGGGGGAACCTCCGTGCTTCCCCCTACACCGGCCCGTTATACGCCGGGTCACTCGCCCGGGTCCGCAGGTCCGTTTCCGTCCCCCGGTACCACCCGCCCCGGAATTCGAAGTGGCGCTCGTCCAGAATCCGGGAGCTCAGGGCATCGGTGCCCTGCTGCTGCACCTGCCAGAGCAGGACCTTGGCGCCCATCTCGGCGGCCGTCTCCCAGACTCCCGGCTCCAGCGGGGGATACCGGCTGGCGAACTCGGGTTTCAGCCTGGCTTCCCGGGGAGTGAACTCCATTCCCACCTCCAGCGCCTGCGATGGCGCTTCCGCGCGTCCGGTTTGTCGGGGGGGTGACGAGCGATAGGATAATGCAGTCCGCCCGCCCGAGCCACCAGGGGTGTGGCGCCCCACACCCGACCCGGCCACTTTTCGGGTCGCCTCAGCCGAGCATCCCTGGAATGCGCATTGTCGTGACATTCGACACCCCGTACGGCGGGTGGGACCACCCGGAGCACGAGCGCCAGATGGCCACCGAGGTCGCGGCGTGGACCCATGACGAGCCCGAAATGGAGTACCAGATCGCCGACGCGCTCCGGGAACGCGGGCACGAGGTGACCCTGCTCGGCGTCCAGGACGACCTGCAATACCTCGTGCGCTGTCTCGACGAGATCCGACCCGACCTGGTCTTCAACGCCGTCGAGGCCTTCCACGGCAATTCCGGACTCGAGTACATGGTGCCGGGGATGCTGGAGGCCGAAGGGCACCGGTACACCGGCTCGCCGCCGCTCGCGCTGCTCGTCTCCCGCAACAAGGCGATGAGCAAGAAGGTCCTGGCCTACCACGGCATCCGGGTGCCCGGATTCGCCACCTTCCGGCCCGGCGAGACACGGGCCATTCCCGACACGCTCCGCTTCCCGCTCATCGTGAAGCCGCTGCTGAGCGACGCCAGCGCCGGGATCGCCCAGGCGTCGGTGGTGCAGGACGAGGCGGCGCTCACCGACCGGGTGGCCATGATCCACCAGCGCTTCGACCAGCCCGCGATCGCCGAGGAGTTCGTCGAGGGGCGCGAGCTCTACGTGAGCCTGGTCGGCAATGGGGACGCACTCGACATCCTGCCGATCACCGAGATGGTCTTCGACAAGCGCCGGACCCGTCCGGAGGAGCGGATCGCGACCCGGTTCGCCAAGTGGGACGAGGACTACCGCGCTCGCAAGGGGATCCGGAACGTCTTCGCCCGCCCGCTCGCCCGGGCCGCGCGCGAGCGGATCGCCGGGATCTGCCGGACCGCCTTTCGCGCCCTCTGGCTCCGCGACTACGCCCGGCTCGACGTCCGCCTCGCCCCCGACGGCGAGCTCTGGGTCCTCGAGGCCAACGCCAACCCGTTCATCAGCTACGGACACGACATGGCCAACGCGGCGGAAAAGGCGGGGATGGACTACTACCAGTTCATCCAGCGCCTGGCCGACGAGGCGCTGGCCCGCCATGAGCACGCCTAGCCGGCGCCGCGGCCCCGCGCCGCATCC
>DASSBA010000185.1:0-19159 GCA_035699205.1 Gemmatimonadales bacterium | reverse complement strand
AGGCGCTCGATCCGCTTGGCCGCCGCCTTCGGGCTGATGCCGAGCCAGCCGGCGATTTCGTGCCGCGGCACGCAGTGGCTCACCCACACCGCCAGCAACCGGTCTTCCTCGCCGAGCGGCGCCTCGAGCGCGGCGGCCAGGTGCTGCAGCGCCGGCGAGAGCGCCGGCGCTTCCTGCCCTCCTCCGGTGACCGTCGCGTGGCGGGCGACGCGCGCGTCCTCCGCCGCCTGATCGGCCTCCCGGGCCAGCCGCCGGTCGGCGCGGGCGCGGGAGCGGACATCGTTGAGCACACGATTGCGGAGGCTCCGCGCCAGGTAGGCCGGCAACGAGCGGGGCAGGACCGCCTCGGAGGTGATGAGGTGGACGGCGACGTCGGCGAGGCAGTCGTCCACCAGCGCATCCAGCTCGCCGGGGGGAACACGCAGCCGGCGCGCGGCGGCCACCAGCCCGGGACGGAAGCGGAGAAAGAACTCCCGGAGTGCGCGTTCGTCCTCGCACCGGAGCGCCGCCACGAGCGCGTGGTCGCCCATCGCGGCGCGCCGCCCGGCCACCCCCCGCCACCTGGTCCGCTCCTGGTCCACGCCACGCACCCCCTCCACTGGTCAGTGCCTCGTCCGGTGCCGCTCCTCGAGAGAGACACCGGCCGGCGACACGCTCCCGGGGCAACGCGCCGCCGTCAGGCGCCGCGCCCGGCCCTGGCCGCGTGGTCCTCCATCCGTCGCTGGATGAATCGGCGCAGCTCGTGCTGCACCTCGGCCAGCTCCGCCGGGGGAAGTCCGCGCGCCACCCGCGCCCGGAGCCCGTCGGCACGCGCCGAGCCGAGCCCCGCTCGCTCGGCGGTGCGGAGGAGCTGCAGCACGTCGGGCTCCGCCGCGAGCCGCGAGTGGGCCCGGGAGGCCTTGGCCACCTCCTCGGCGCTGGGCCGGAGGCGCGAGGCGGTGAAGCCGAGGTTGGCAAGGGCGCGGCCGATGGCGGAGGTCTCGGTGTTCTCCAGGCAGGCGACTGCGTTCACCTCGCCATCGCCCACTCGCTCGGCGGCCCAGCCGGTGGCGGCCGGCTCGCCGTCCTCAGCGGCGCGGTAGACCGCGGCGCGGAAGACGATCTCCCGCTCGTTGTGCTGGACGAGCTCGGTGAGGATCCGGCCGGTCGGATATCGCTCATAGAAGAGCTCGACCCGGGCCGCGACGGGCGCGTAGCTCTCGGGGTCGAAATCGGCGGTGGTCTTGGGCATGGACGGCGACGGCGATGAGGGAGACATGGGGGACGACCGGCAATATACCGAACAAATCCCGAAGCCGATAGCGCCGCGCGGCCTGTCGCCGGCCGGTGTCTCCCTCGTGTTCACGGCAGTTCCGCACCCCGACCTGCAGGAGGCAACATGTGGTGGATCTTCGGCATCGCCCTCGCCGTGGTGATCGCGGCGGCGTTCGTGCTCACCCGGCGCCCGGCCCGGCGGGCCACGATCGTGCTCGAGCGTGACTGAACCAGCGGCGGCTGCAACCACCGGCGGCGGTGGGGCATCTTCACAGACGTACCGGGATCTCAGAGCCCGCCTTGCATCACGTCTCAGGAGACGCCCCCCATGTCGCACGGATGGTTGCACCGCATGCGGTCCGGCAGCGTCGGACTCGCATTCATCGCCGGCCTGTTGTTCGCCGGCCTCCTCCACCTCCCCAGCTTCTCCTCCGCCCAGCAGCGCGACGGCGGCCAGGCGGCGGTGCCCGCCGTGGCAGCGCCGCCCGCGGGATCGGCCGCGCTGGCCAACCTGAGCGAGGCCTTCGCCTCCGTGGCGGAGCACGTGAAGCCGAGCGTGGTGTTCATCAAGTCGGGCCGGACGGAGCGGCCGCAGGGGCCCCGCATGCAGGTGCCGCCGGGCTTCGAGCAGTTCTTCCCGCAGATGCCGCAGCAGGGCCCCGAGTTCCAGGAGAGCGCCGGCTCCGGCTTCATCGTCTCCAAGGACGGCTACATCCTCACCAACGACCACGTGGTGGACGGCTCCGATCAGGTGACGGTCCGGCTGCTGGACCGGCGTGAGTTCAAGGCCAAGGTCGTCGGCACCGATCCCGGGACCGACCTGGCCGTGCTCAAGATCGACGCCGACAACCTCACGCCGGCCCCGCTCGGCGACAGCGACGCCGCGCGTGTGGGCGAGTGGGTGCTGGCGGTCGGGAATCCGCTGGGCGAGAACCTCACGTTTACCGTGACCTCGGGCATCATCAGCGCCAAGGGGCGGACGCTCGCCCTGCCGAACTCGAGCGAGCGGAGCATCCAGGACTTCATCCAGACCGACGCGGCCATCAACCCGGGCAACTCCGGCGGGCCGCTGGTGGCCGTCAACGGCGCGGTGATCGGGGTGAACTCCGCGATCGCCAGCCAGACCGGCTTCTACTCGGGCTACGGCTTCGCCATCCCCATCAACCTCGCGCGCCACGTCATGGACCAGATCGTCGAGCACGGACGGGTCCGGCGCGCCGCGCTCGGGGTGATGGTGCGCAACGTCTCGCCCAACGACGCGGCATACGTCGGCCTGCCCAACATCCGCGGGGTCGTCGTCGAAGACTTCGGCAGCGAGAACTCGCCCGCCCAGAAGGCCGGTCTCCAGCCGGGCGACATCATCGTCGCGGTCAACGGGAAGCCGGTCGAGTACGTGGGCCAGCTGCAGCAGGAGATCGCGTTCCGCCAGCCCGGCGAGACGGTCAAGGTCGAGGTGGCGCGAAAGGGCGGCGCCAGGAAGACGGTCGAGGTCAAGCTGCAGGAGCAGCCGTCGGCCAGAGAGCTGGCGTCGGACGACAGCACCGCCTCGGACGAGGACACCGGCAATGACTCGGCGGCGTCGGTCGGCCGGCTCGGGATCACGGTGGCGCCGCTGGACCAGGACGACGTCCAGCAGCTCAAGCTCGATCCCGGCCAGCGCGGCGTGATCGTGACCGACGTCAAGGCGGGCGGCCCGTCGTACGGCGAGCTGGCGGATCCCGACCACGGCGGCCCCGACATCATCCTCGAGCTCGAGGGCACGCCGATCCGCTCGCCGGCCGATCTGCGGAAGGCGATCGCCGCCCAGAAACCCGGGAGCATCGTGAGCCTCCGGGTGTACAACGCGCGGGCGCAGAACCGGCGGGTGGAGCGGATCAAGCTCGGGGAGTAGGGAAGTCGCGGGGTGCGAGTCGTGAGTCGTGAGTCGTGAGTGACAGATCTCACGACTCACGACTTTTGACTTCTCATCCCACAGTGAGGCCTGTCACCGCTCCCCGCCGCCGCAGTCGCCATGCTCGGCAGTCGGCATGTCGAGGCAGGGAGCCCATCCTCGAAGGAGGGTCCAGTGGCAGTGAAAAAGAGCGCCGGGCGCTGGTCCGGCACGAAGAAGACAGGCAACGCAGCGGCGGGGAAGAAGGCCGCGGCGTCCGACCGGAAGCTGCAGCGTGAGGGGGAGACCAGGCGGGCACACTCAGCTGGGCCACAGGCGAAGAAGCAGGGGGCGGTGCAGGCGGGCGAGCGCCAGCAGCCGGAGCCGCCCTTGCCCAGGCAGCACCAGGAGAAGCCGGGACGCGAGAGCGAGCTCGAGCCCCGGCCGCGGTACACGGCCCCGGAATACCTCGGCTCGGGCAAGCTCGAGGGGATGGCCGCGCTCGTGACCGGCGGTGATTCCGGTATCGGCCGCGCGGTCGCGGTGCTCTTTGCCCGCGAGGGCGCCGACGTGGCGATCGTCTATCTGAGCGAGGACGCGGACGCGGAGGAGACCCGCCGCGCGGTGGAGGCGGAGGGGCAGCGCGCCCTGCTCATCCCGGGGGACGTGACCCATTCGGACTTCTGCCGCGAGGCGGTCGAGAGCACGGTCCAGGAGTTCGGCAAGCTGGACATCCTGGTGAACAACGCGGCGTTCCAGGAGCATGCGGCGTCGCTCGAGGACATCACCGACGAACAGCTCGACCGGACGTTCCGCACCAACATCTACGGCTACTTCTACATGGCCCGGGCCGCCCTGCCGCACCTCGGCGAAGGCGGGTCGATCATCAATACCGGCTCGGTCACGGGACTCGAGGGCAGCAAGCAGCTGCTCGACTATTCGTCCACCAAGGGCGCCATCCACGCCTTCACCAAGTCGCTGGCGCAGAACGTGGTGGATCAGGGGATCCGGGTGAACTGCGTGGCCCCCGGCCCGGTGTGGACGCCGCTCAATCCGGCCGACCAGAGCGCGGACAAGGTGGCGAAGTTCGGCCAGTCGGTGGCGATGAAGCGCCCGGCACAGCCCGAGGAGCTGGCGCCGGCCTACGTCTTCCTCGCCGCGCCGGTGTGCTCCAGCTATATCACGGGCGAGATTCTGCCGGTGCTCGGAGGGGGGTGACGACCGACGGAAAGGTGGAAAGACGGAAAGGCGGAAAGGGACAAACCATTCCGAGCGGCTTTCCGTCGTTCCGTCGTTCCGTCTTTCCCTCCCCCGAATGCCCGATGTTCCGCCCGCCGGAAACCCCGCATCATGCTCTCCGGTTACTCACACTCGGAGAGCCCATGCCTGCACCCTCGAATGACGGCCCGTTGGCCGCCCTGTCCAGCGACCTTGCCGCCGCGGTTGAGGCCGCCGGCCGTTCGGTCGTCGCGATCCACGCCCGCCGCCGGATCCCCGCGTCCGGTGTCGTGTGGCAGCCCGGCGTCGTCGTGGCCACCCACCATACCATCCAGCGGGACGAAGACATCACCGTCGCGCTGCACGACGGCACCACCGCGCCGGCCACGCTCGTCGGGCGCGATCCGTCCACCGATCTCACCGTGCTCCGGCTCGGCGACGCCGCCGGCGCCGCGGCCGCGCCGGCCGCGTTCACGACGGACGCTCCCCGCGTCGGGCAGCTCGCGCTCGCGCTGGGCCGTCCCGGCACCGCGGTCACGGCGAGCCTCGGCATCGTGAGCGCGGTCGGCGGCGAGTGGCGTACCTGGCAGGGCGGCACGATCGACCGCTTCGTCCGGCTCGATGTTTCGGTGTACGACGGGTTCTCCGGCGGCCCGCTGGTGGACGCGGCGGGCCGAGTGGCGGGGATCAACACGTCGGGCCTCGCCCGGGCCGTCGCGCTCACCGTGCCGGCGAGCACCGTCGCCCGCGTCGCGGGACAGTTGCTCGAGCGCGGGCACGTGGCCCGGGGCTGGCTCGGCATCGCCACGCAGCCGGTGCGGCTCCCGCCCGGATTGCAGCGGAGCGCCGGGACCGGGGCCGGTGCGGGCCTCGTCGTCGTGCATGTGGAGCCCGACAGTCCGGCCGACCGCGGCGGCGTCCTCCTCGGCGACATCCTGCTCGCGCTCGACGACCGGCCGCTGAGCGATCCGGGTGACGTGCTCGCTGCGCTCGGCGGCGACCGGATCGGCACGCCGGTCGCGCTCCGCGTCGCCCGCGGGGGGCGCGCGGAGATGCTGACGGTGACGGTCGGGGAACGGCCGCGTGCCCGCCGCTGAGGCGCTGTTTCGGGGCCTCCCCGCGCTCGAGGCCGCGCTGGGCGACGTGGCCGAGCGGCTCCGCCGGGTGACGGTGCAGGTGCTGGCCGGCGGCCGGAGCGCGGGGGCGGGCGTGGTCTGGCGTCGCCGTGGGCTCGTGATCACCAACGCGCACGTGGCCGCGGCGCCCCGCGCCGAGGTGGTCCTGGCCGATGGGCGCGCCGTCGCGGCACGGGTGACGGCGCGCGATCCGCGGCGCGACCTCGCCATGCTCACGGTCTCCGCGGACGACCTGGAGCCCGCCCTCCGCGTGGACGCGCGCGGGCTCCGCCCGGGCGAGCTGCTCGTCGCGCTGGGGCATCCGCTCGGCGTGGCCAATGCGGTCGCGCTCGGTCTCGTCCACCGGGCGCCGAGCGGCGCGCCCGCTCCCGGTGGATGGCTGCACGCCGACGTCCGACTGGCACCCGGTAACTCGGGCGGGCCGCTCGCCGATGTGGCCGGCCGGATCGCGGGGATCAATGCGATGATCGTCGGCGGACTCGGGATCGCGGTGCCGACGCATGTGATCGAACAGTTCGTGCAGGAGGTCGTGGGCGGCGGACGCGGGGGAGCGCGCGCGGCGTGATCCGCGTGCTGGTGGTGGCCCAGTCCGGGCTGGAACGGGCCGGGCTCGAGGCGCTGCTGGCCGGCCGGGGACACCTTCCCGTCGGCGGTGGCAGTCCCACGCTGGGAGAGGCGCGGCACCGGCTCGTGGAGACCGCGCCGGAGGTGATCCTGGCCCTGCTCGACCGCGGCGCCGATCCGCCGCGCCTCGGTCTCTCACCCGATGTCGCGGCCCGGGCGCCCGCGCTGGTCGTGCTGGGCGAGGGGCTGCCGCGTGGCTGGGCGGTTCGCGCCGTGCGCGGCGGTGTTCGAGCGGTGCTCCCGCGTACCGCCGACGCGGATGCGATCGTGGCCGCGATCGAGGCGGCGGCGGCCGGGCTGGTCGTGCTGCCGGCGGACGCGCTCGACGGGGCGCCGCAGGGCGCCGCCGCCCGCGCCGTCGCGCCACCGGAGCCGCTCACCGCCCGCGAGGCCCAGATCCTGGCGCTCCTCGCGGAGGGGCTGGTGAACAAGCAGATCGCGGCCCGGCTCGGGATCTCGCGGCATACCGTGAAGACGCATCTCGGCGCGCTGTTCCACAAGCTCGGCGTCACGACGCGCGCGGAGGCGGTCGCCGTCGGTGCCCGGGCCGGGGTGATTCTGCTCTAGAGGGTCAGCCCTGCAGGTTGGCGAACACGACCTCGAAGTGATCCACCCGCAGATCCCGCTCCACCAGATACCGCTCGTCCTCCGGGTAGAACACCGCGCGCCCGATCTCCTCCCCCGCGAAGGCCTTGATGGCGCTCTCGGACTCCCACAACGAGAGGGTCACGAACTCCGCCAGGTCGCCGACGATCCGGCGAAAACAGAAGGCACCGCGGTTGCCGGGGGTGGCCTGATACTCCCGGAGCCCGGTGGCGTGCAGGTACTCCACGTACGCGTCCGCGTCGGCGGCACGGGTGGCCCCGCGCCAGGTACGGGCGATCATCGGCTCTCCTCCGCGAATGGGGATGTTTCGCTCATCGGCGCGGCCGGATGGGCGGCGAATCGTGCGCGCACGTGGCGGCACGCCCGAGCAGCAGCTCGCGCTCCCGGGCGTTGCGGGTGAGTGCCGCGGCGCGCTCGAACTCCGTCCGCGCCTCCTCGCGCCGACCGAGCTTGAGCAGCAGATCGCCACGCACGCTCGGCAGGAGGTGGTAGCCCTCGAGCGACGGCTCCGATCCCAGCGCGTCCACCCGCTCGAGCCCCGCCGCCGGGCCGAAGGCCATCGCGACCGCGACCGCGCGATTGAGCTCCACCACCGGCGAGGGCGCGATCCCGGCGAGTCGGTCGTACAGCGCCACGATGCGCTCCCAGTCCGTGTCCGCGGCCGCCGGCGCCCGCGCGTGGCAGGCGGCGATCGCGGCCTGGAGCGCGTACGGTCCGGACGCGCCGCCCAGTTCCTCGACCCGCTCGAGCGCCGCGAGACCCCGCCGGACGAGGAGCTGGTCCCAGCGCGAGCGGTCCTGGTCCAGCAGCAGCACGGGCTCGCCCGACGGACCGACCCGCGCGCGGAGGCGGGAGGCCTGAATCTCCATCAGCGCCACCGCTCCGTGAACTTCGGGCTCCGCCGGCGCGAGCTCGGCCAGGATCCGGCCGAGGCGGAGTGCGTCCTCGCAGAGCGCGGGCCGCACCCAGTCGTCGCCCGCCGTCGCCGTGTAGCCCTCGTTGAAGACCAGATAGACCACCCCGAGCACCGACGACAGGCGGCCCGCCAGCTCGGCCCCGCGCGGGACTTCGAACGGAACGCCGGCCTCGGCGAGGGTCCGCTTGGCCCGGACGATTCGCTGGGCCACGGTCGGCACCGGGACGAGGAAAGCGCGGGCGATCTCCTCGGTCGTGAGGCCGCCGACCAGACGGAGCGTGAGCGCGACGCGCGCTTCGGTGGAGAGGACGGGATGGCAGGCGGTGAACATGAGCCGCAGAAGGTCGTCCCCGACGGGATCGTCGATCGCGGCGTCCAGGTCCGGCGCCGCGGCTTCCTGGCTGGCCTCGAGCTCGCGGCCGAGCTCGGCGTGCTTGCGGTCGAGCAGCTTGTTCCGGCGGAAGTGATCGATGGCGCGGTGCTTCGCGGTGGCCATCAGCCAGGCGCCCGGATTGTCCGGGACGCCCGATGCCGGCCACCGCTCGAGCGCCGCCACCATCGCGTCCTGCGCGAGGTCCTCGGCGACGCCGATATCGCCCACCATCCGGGCCAGCCGGGCAATGAGCCTCGGCGACTCGATCCGCCAGACCGCGTCGATGGCGCGATGGGTATCGGGAGCCGTCACGGCTCCCAATCACGCCAGCTTCCCCCGTCGAGGCAAGCCGGAGGGGGGCCCGTAGCCATACCACCACACGATGTCCTGTCTCCTCTCGGTGAACCTCGAACCGGCGATCGCCCGCCTGTGTCCCTCCGCACACCTCTCGGCCGTCGCCGTGCATAATTTGTCGCATGAGGGCAGCGGCACGGCCGGAAGCTGGATCACCGGCCGGCTCCGAAGTGCTTGCCCACCGGAGGCCACCATTGTAGGTGTAAGGTGTGGGAATACACTGTTGCCGATACGCGCTGCCGCGCCCCCGGGCGCCAGCGGCGCGCTAGCCTTGGTATGGACGTATGCGCATCGCAATGATCTCGACGCCGTTCCTCTCGGTTCCCCCGCGGGACTATGGAGGCACGGAGCTGGTCGTCTATGAATTGGTCGAAGGGCTGCTCGATCGCGGGCACGATGTGACCCTCTTCGCCACCGGCGACTCGCACACTCAGGCCCGTCAGTACGCCCTCTTTCCCACCCCGCAGTGGCCGCCCGGCCCGCTGACCGACCTGAACCACGTCTCCTGGGCCATGACCCGCGTCGCCGGGGGCGAGTACGAGGTGGTGCACGCCCATTCGGCCGTCGCTCTGGCGCTCGGACGGCTGATGCCCGGGTTGCCGCTGGTGTACACCCTGCACCACACCCACGAGTCGTCGATGTCCGACTACTACCGCCACTTTCCCGAGGTGGAGTACGTCGCCATCTCGCACGACCAGGCTCAGCGGGAGACCGGGGTACGCGCGTGTACGGTGATCCATCACGGTCTCGACCCCGCCAGGTATCACTGGCGTGAGCGTCCGGAGCCCTATGTGTGCTTCGTCGCCCGCTTCGCGCCGGAAAAGGGAGCCCACACCGCGATCGACGTCGCGGCGCTCGCCGGCGTGCCGATCCGCGTCGCAGGTGATGTCCACCCGCCCAACGTCGGCTACTTCCACGCCGAGGTGGAGTCCCGGCTGCGGCTGCCGCACGTGACCTACCTCGGCTGGATCGGCACCGAGCGGAAGGTCCCGCTGCTGTGCGGGGCGCGCGCCCTGGTCGCGCCGATCGACTGGAACGAGCCGTTCGGCCTCATCTTCATCGAGGCGATGCTCTCCGGCTGTCCGGTGGTCACCTTCGGCCGGGGGAGCGTGCCCGAGCTGATCGAGCACGGCGTCACCGGGTTCATCGCCCGATCGGTGGAAGAGATGGCGCACCTGATCCGGCCCGGCGGCCCCGTGGACGCGCTCGACCGCCAGCGGATCCGCGCGCACGCCGTCCACCGCTTCTCCCGCGGCCGGATGGCCACCGAATACGAGCGGGTGTACCACGCCGCCGCGGCCCGGGCGGCGCGCACGGACGACTGGCGACCGATCACGGCGGCATGAGCCAGGCAGCAGCAGCCGCCGCCGCGCCTCGTCTCCGCCCCGTACCGATGGACGAGGCGGTCGGTTACGGGGCCCTCGAGTGTGCCCACGAGGTCCTGGACGAGCACGCCCTCGTTCTCAAGCACGACCGCTTGTTCCTGCTGGCGAACCAGCGCGGCGACATCGCCCCGGCCGGCATCTGCTCGCTGGGCCTGTTCCAGGACGACACCCGCATCCTCAGCCATTCCGCGCTGTCCGCATGCGGGGGGCCGCCGGTGCTCCTCTCCGCCCAGGTCCCCTCCGCGTACGAGGCCCAGGTGGACCTGGCGGTCAAGGACCTGCCGTTCGGCGGCAATCCCTGGGATCCCAGGAACGTCATCCACATCCGGCGCGAGCTGGTGCTCGCCGACCGGCTGGTCGAGCGGCTGACGCTCACCAGCTATCTCGGCGCGCCGGTGGACTACTGGATCGAGGTCACGTTCGGCTGCGACTTCGCCGACATCTTCGAGGTCCGGGGCTGGCGCCGGAGCGCGCGCGGGCAGTACTACGCACCCGAGCACCGGCACGACCAGCTGTGCTTCGCCTACCGCGGCCGTGACGGGCGGCTGCTCCGGAGCGGGATCCGGTTCCGGGATCCGCCCGACCGGCTGGCGGGGACGACGGCGCGGTGGGAGATCCCGCTCCATGCCGAGCGAAAGGTGGAGCTCGAGTGGGAGATCCACGCCGAGGACGCCGAGGAGCGGCGCGCGTTCCGGGTGCGCGGGCTGGACGAGTGCCGCGCCACGCTCGCGCGGGTGTACGAGAGCTGGCGGGGCGCGTGCAGCCACTGGTCCACCGACGTGGACGACTTCGACAACCTCCTCCATCGCGCCACCGGCGATCTGCGCGCCCTGCACGTCGAGATGGACGGCGGCGCGGTCATCTCCGCCGGCATCCCATGGTACTCCACGATCTTCGGCCGGGACTCGATCATCACCTCGCTCCAGTCGCTGCCGCTCCATCCGGGCATCGCGATCGATACCCTGCGCTACCTGGCCCGGCACCAGGGCCGCCGCGAGGACCCGTTCACCGAGGAGCAGCCGGGAAAGATCCTGCACGAGCTCCGCCGCGGCGAGATGGCGCGCGCCGGCGAGATCCCGCACGTGCCCTACTACGGCAGCATCGACGCGACGCCGCTCTGGCTCGTGCTGCTGCACGAGACCTGGCGCTGGACCGGCGATGCCGGTCTCGTGCGCGACCTGCTGCCGCACGCGGAGCGCGCGCTCGAGTGGATCGACCACTTCGGCGACATGGACGGCGATGGCTTCGTGGAGTACGCCAGCACCTCGGAGAAGGGTCTCCGGAATCAGGGCTGGAAGGACTCGGGCGACGGGGTCCCATTCCCGGACGGCCGGCTCCCCGAGCCGCCGATCGCGCTGGTGGAGGTCCAGGGCTACGTCCACGACGCCAAGGTCCGGATGGCGGAACTGTACCGGAGCGTGGGCCGGCCGGAGCGCGCGGCGGCGCTGCGCAAGGAGGCGGCCGGGCTGCGCGACCGGATTCGCGCCGCCTTCTGGATCGAGGAGCTGGGCACCTTCGCCCTGGCGCTCGACGGCCACAAGCGCCCGGTCCCGACGGCCACCTCGAACGCGGGACACCTCCTCTGGAGCCGGGTGCCGACACCGGCGCAGGCTCGCCGCGTGGCCGCCCGGCTGCTCCAGCCCGATTTTTTCTCCGGGTGGGGCATCCGTACGCTGAGCGCCGTGCATCCGGTGTTCAATCCGATGAGCTATCACAACGGGTCCGTCTGGCCGCACGACAACGCCATCGTGGTGCTCGGCATGGCGCTGCAGGGGAACGCCCGCCCGGCGCTCCCCGTGGTGCGGGCGCTGTACGAGGCCGGGGCGCACAGCGAGGTGCAGCGGCTGCCGGAACTGTTCTGCGGGATGACCCGCGGAACGCGGCTCCACCCGGTGGGCTATCCCGTGAGCTGCTCGCCGCAGGCCTGGGCGTCGGGCGCGCTGTTCATGTTGCTGCAGGCGATGCTCGGGATCTATCCCGAGGCGCCGGCCAAGGTGCTGCACGTGCGGGACCCGGTGCTGCCGGATTTCCTGAGCGAGCTGACGGTGACGGGACTCGCGATCGGGGGCTCGCGGGTGGCGCTGCAATTCCGCCGGCACGGGGCGCGGACCCTGGCCAACCTGCTCGGCGTCGAGGGGGACGGGTTGCAGGTGAGGATCGAACTGAGCTGAGGCCGCGTGAAGCTTTCGTCACGGCTACCTCAGATGATCTTCAGGGCCGCGGGCGTATCCTGCGTCGGGGCCCGCACACGGCCGGCCCGATGAAGCCCACGGCTGCGGAGGCGCGATGAGCCGAACAGTGAAGGCGCAACCCTCGATCCGGCTGAAGCGGGCGTACGAGGATGCATCGCCGGACGACGGCCCGCGATTCCTGGTGGAGCGCCTCTGGCCCCGGGGGGTCCGGAAGGAGCACCTGCGGCTCGACGGCTGGCTCAAGGACGCCGCACCCAGCCCGGAGCTGCGCCGGTGGTTCGGCCACGATCCGGACAAGTGGCCGGAGTTCAGGCGGCGCTATTTCGGGGAGTTACGCGAGCACGACGGCGTGCTGGAGCCGCTGCGTGCCGCCTCCGGCCGCGGGCCGGTCACGCTGGTGTATGGCTCCCGCGATACGGAGCACAACGCGGCGGTGGCGCTGCGCGAGTACATCCATCTCAATTCTCGAAGGCGAGGTTAGCATCATGATCGAGCAAAGGGCACAGGCGGTCTGGACGGGCGGACTCAAGCAGGGCGCGGGCTCGTTCCGCTCGGGTACCATCGAGGGCCAGTATTCCTTCGCCTCCCGCTTCGAAGGCGGGGCCGGCAGCACTCCCGAAGCGCTGATCGGGGCGGCGCACGCGGCGTGCTTCTCGATGGCGCTCTCGCTTTTCCTGGAGCAGCAGGGGCATGCCCCCGACGCGATCCGGACCACCGCGACGGTGCAGCTGGACCCGAAGCAGCTCGCCATCACCCGGATCGACCTCGAGACCGAGGCCGAGGTGCCGGGCCTGGCCGATTCGGCCTTCCCCGCCATTGCCGAGCAGGCCAAGCAGAACTGTCCGGTCTCCAAGGCGCTGGCAGGGGTTCAGATCACGCTCAAGTCGGCGAAGCTGACGAAGGTGACGGCGGGCCGGGCATAACGCTGCGGGACGGGCGGACGACGCGGGGTCAGCCCCGCTCCGTTTCGATCCGCCCGGTGGTTCCGAAGTCCGCGTCGAGCTCCGCCCAGTCGAGCTCCTCCTCGACCCGGTGGAAGGCATCGTCGCCGATGGTGCCGTCCGCTCGCAGCGCGAGCAGTCGCCGGCGCTCGGCGGCGAGCGCCCGCCTGGTCAGCTCGCGGCTGGACGCGCCATCCCCGTCGGGCGGCGCATCGGGAAGCCGGGCCTGGTACTTCCCGCGGATGTATCGGGCGGCCTCGCCCGTTTCCCCGGCGCCGTCGAGCGCCGCCACTGCCGCCCGGGCGGTCTCCTGCCGGGCCAGCCGGACCTCCCGATCCACCGCGTCGTCCTGCTCCACGCCCAGCCAGAACATCAGCGGTCGCAGGGTGAGACCCTGCACGACCAGGGTCCCGACCACGACACAGAAGGCGGTGAACAGGAGGAGGTCGCGGAACGGGAAATCGGCCGGCAGGGCCAGCGCCGCCGCCAGCGTCACGATGCCCCGCATCCCGCACCAGGCCACCACCGCCGCGTTCCGGGGCGAGCCGCAGCGCCCACCGGGCCCGCGCTCGCTGCCCGCGAGCGGCCTGCCGGCCAGCTCGCCACCCATCACCCAGACGATGCGGACGACGATCACCACCGCGCAGACCGCGGCGGCGGTGCCGAGATACGGGATCGCGCCGCTCCGGCCGAGCCGCGCCAGGATCGGCTTGAGCTGGAGACCCACCAGAATGAAGGCCAGCACATTGAGGACGAAGACGGCGACGTCCCAGACGGCGTATGACGGGATCCGGATCCGGGCCGGAATCTGCTCCGGCGCGGTGCGCGCCACCGCCATGGCGAACACCACCATCGTGAGGATGCCGGAGAGGTGCACCTGCTCGGCGAGCAGCCAGACGGCGAACGTGCCGACGAACTGCACGATCACCGAGGTGGCCACATCGTGAAGGCGTGCCATGACGAAGCGCAGCACCCGGCTCAGCGCCAGTCCGAGAGCGACGCTCCCCACGGTGACCACGAGGAGCAGCGGAACGATCTGGTACCCGCCCACCGCGCCGCCGAGCGCCGCGCCCAGCGCGAGCCGGTAGATGAGGAGCGCGCTCGCGTCGTTGAACAGGCTTTCGCCCTCGAGCACGACCAGCAGCCGGTGGGGCGGCCGGAGCTGCCGGAGCACGGCGGTCGCGGCCGCGGCGTCGGGCGGCGCGACGATGGCGCCGAGCGCGACGGCCGCGGCCCAGGGGAGCTCGGGCACCAGCCATCGCGCGGTCAGCGCGACGGCCGCGACCGTGAGCGCCACGCTCCCCAGCGCCAGGCTCGCCACCGGACGCCAGTGCTCGCGCAGGTCCCGGGGCGAGGCGTCGAACGCCGCATCGAGCAGCACGGGCGCGAGAAAGAGCGCCAGCGCCAGCTCCGGATCGAGCGTGACCGTCGGCGTCCCCGGGACCAGCGCCAGCGCCACGCCGGCCAGCGCGAGCAGTGCGGGATAGGGCAGGTTCAGGCGCCGGGCGGTCGCGGCGAGGGCAGCCCCGGCCAGCAGCAGGGCGATGACGATCTCGAACACGGGCATGCCGAAATAAGTCGCCGCGCCGCGTCCGGTGCCAGCACGCCCCGGTCACACCTCCGGGGTGCTCGAGCTGCTCGTCTCGCCCTCGGCCAGGTGCCCGTAGTGGATGCGCCCGCAGTCGGGGCAGAACGTGTGGCTCACCTGCGCCTCAGAGTGGTCGAGCAGGTAGACCTCTACCCGCTCCCAGCCGTCGTCCGTCCGGATGCGCTTGCAGAATCCGCACATGGGCAGCAGCCCCTCGAGGGTGCGAATCGCCCGCCCCTGGCGCCGGAGCTGCCAGACCAGGGTGGCGAAGCCGACGGAGACGATCCCGTTCATGACCGCGTCCTGAATGGTGATCCCCTTCGGCCAGGGCCAGCCCCACTGCGCCACGATATCGAGCCGGAGCACGGGCCAGAGCAGCGCGGCAGCGATGGCGGGCCAGCGGGAGCGGCTGCTCCACGCCGCGAGCCCGACGGGGATGAGGTAGAAGAGAACGGCGGAGTGGATGAAGGGGCCGGTCAGGTAGTCGCCCATCGCGATGAGCACCAGGCTCCCGATCCAGTAGAGCGGAGAGCTGGTTCCCTTCGAACGGATGGAAAACACCGGTGTGCTCCTGGAGGAGAATGGTGCCGGTGAATACTCGCGCGCGGCGCGGCGGGAGCCAATAACGCGTTCGT
The DNA here is from genome assembly GCA_035699205.1 of Gemmatimonadales bacterium. Taxonomy (GTDB): domain Bacteria; phylum Gemmatimonadota; class Gemmatimonadetes; order Gemmatimonadales; family GWC2-71-9; genus CAVVWJ01. The sequence goes on along the minus strand of DASSBA010000185.1, from coordinate 4,067 downwards.
ACCACGCGGATCAACACCCGTCCCGCGGGGAGGAGCGGAGCGCTGCGACTACTCGAGGAGGCCGCGCTGCAGTGCGTGAGTCACGGCCTCCAGGCGATTGTGCGTGTGGAGCTTCCGGTTGATGTGATGGAGGTGGTTGCGGAGCGTCTGGGCGGAAATGCTCAGCGTGCGGGCGATGGTCGCGGAGTTGCTGCCTTCGGCGAACAGCTTGAGGATCCGGCGCTCCTGCTCGGAGAGCCGCTCGACGGGCGCGTGAGCCGATGCGTCGTGCGTGAGCGAGACGATCTGCTGGGCCGCCTCCAGCAACCGGTTCAGCAGCACCTCGTTGCGCCGGCGCTGGTCGATGTCGTGCGCCAGCCGCACGAACAGCCGGCGCCCCGTCCGACGGTTGTCGAAAACGATGGTGGAGACGTTCACCCAGATCCGGCCCCCGGACCGGGTGCGGACCTGCAGGTCGAAATTGGGAATCCCGGCCGACGTCCCGTCCCAGTGACGGGTGGCCGCCTCGTCGCCCCCCGCAAGCACGGTGGTGCCCAGGGAGTCGCTGGCCTCGAGCACCTCGTCGATGTTCCGGCGGAGCACCTCGTCCGCCGGGTAGCCGAACAGGCGCTCAGCTGCCTGGTTCCAGGAGCAGATCTCGCCGTCTTGGGTGACGGTGTACGCGGCGTCGGCGGTCTGTTCGAGCAGCGCGAATAACTCCGGTTCGAGCATCGCTCTCCTCTCTGGGCCGCGCTCGGGACGCACGTAGTCCCGCGCGGTACAAACGCTTCATTGCCGCCAGCCGGTCCGCATGGCATCCATTGGCCCACGATGCGGCGAACCCGGGTTCGGAAGAGGTCAACCGATGAAATCGCTCACGCTCACCCACTTCACGCCCGCGATGGGCATCGGGCTGTTGCTCGCTTCAGCCGGCGCGGCCGCGGCTCCGCGCGGGGCCCGTCGATCAGGCCACGCTTGCGGCCTGGCCGTCGCTCGCCTGCGATCCGAGAGTCTCGTGGCCTCAATCTACCTGATCCCCTTCAAGGAAACGAATACCCGGCGGGCGGTTAGCGGGCTCATGTCCCCCCCGCAGACCGTTCCGGCGCAGCGGGAGGTGAGATGACGACCGGCTCCGGTACCCTGACGCTCGCCGAGCGATTGGCGCGCTTCGCCGCGCGTGCGTCGTATGACGATCTGTCGGAGACCGCCCGGGAGCAGCTCAAGATCCGCGTCCTCGACACCCTGGCCTGCGCGATCGGCGCGCTCGACGGAGAACCGGTGCGGCTGGTGCGCGCCCACGTCGACGAATTCGGCGGCCGCGGGCCCTGCTCGCTCATCGGCGGCGGCCCGGCCGCACCGGCCCGGGCGGCCTTCTACAACTCGGCGCTCGTACGCTACCTCGACTTCAACGACAGCTATTTCGCGAGAGGCGAGACCTGCCACCCGAGCGACAACTTCGGGGCGGTGCTGGCGGCGGCCGAATACGCCGGCGCATCGGGTCGCGACTTTCTCGCGGCGCTCGCCCTGGCGTACCAGGTGCAGTGCCGCCTGAGCGACGTGGCCCCGGTGCGCGACGCGGGCTTCGATCACGTCACGCAGGGCGCGTACGCGCTGGCCGCGGGCTGCGCGCGGGCGCTCGGACTGGACGCCGTCCGGGCCGCCCACGCGGTGGCCCTCGCCGGCACCGCGTTCAACGCCCTCCGCGTCGCGCGGACCGGCCGCCTGTCACACTGGAAAGGCCTGGCCTATCCCAACGCCGCCGGGGCCGTCACGCGCACCACGTTGCTCGCCCGCCGAGGCATCACCGGTCCGCTCGAGGTGTTCGAGGGCGAGAAGGGGTTCATGGACGCCGTATCCGGGTACTTCGAGCTGAACTGGGAGGCCGAGGACCTCGAGCGGATCACCCGCACATTCCCGAAGACGCACAACGCCGAGGTCCATGCGCAGAGCGCGATCGAGGCGGTGCTCGAGCTCCGCGGTCGCGGGGCGCTGCCGGCCGCGGAGGTCACACGGGTCGAGGTGGACATCTTCGACGTGGCCTATCGCCTCATCGGCGGCGGCGAGGAAGGCGACCGGACCGAGGTCGGCACGAAGGAAGACGCGGATCACAGCCTGCCCTACCTGATGGCCGTGGCCCTGCTCGACGGCGAGGTGATGCCGGAGCAGTACCTGCCCGCACGGATCCGCCGCCACGACGTTCAGGGCCTGCTGCAGCGTGTCGTGGTCCGTCCCGACGACGCCTTCTCCCCCCGATTCCCGGCGGAAATGCCCTGTCGCGTCCGGGTGATCCTGCGCGACGGCCGGGTGCTGACCGCCGACCGCGCCGGCTATCCCGGGTTTCTCCCTGACGGGCGGACGTGGGAAGCCGCGCGGGCGAAGTTCGACCGGCTGGGCGCGCCCTACACCACCCCCTCGTTGCGCTCCCGGATCGCGGCCACCGTGGCCGAACTGGAGCGGTTTCAGGTGGCTGATCTGACGAGCCTGCTCGGCGCCGTGCGGCTCCCCGGGGGCGCCGCGCCGGCGGAGGCGCTGGCGGGATAGGAGGCAGGATCAACTCATGGAGGGAACCATCATGACGACGACTCGATCGCGGCACCCGGTATTCGGTCCGGCACTCGCACAGGCGCTGCTTGCGGCCGCGGCCTTCGCCGCGGCGGCGGACGCGCAGGAGGCCGCGCCCGACGGGCCGCCGAAGGCCGATTACGTGGCCCACCTCTCGGCATTGAATACGAAGACGGCGGGCACTGCGGCCTCGGGCGAAGCCCGATTCACCATCAAGGGCGACAGTCTCACCATCACCGTGGACGCGAGCGGACTGCCCGGGGGCATCACGCACTGGCAGCACTTCCACGGCTTCGCGGATGGGCAGCCCGCAGCCTGCCCGACAGCGGCGTCGGATGCCAATCACGACGGCATCATCGACATCACGGAGACCGCGCCGAAGGCGGGCACGACCATGGTGCCGTTCATCAGCGACCCGGTCAGCATGGACGTTCCGCACGGCGAGTATCCGAAGGCTTCGGCGGCGGGCACGCTCCGGTACGAGGAGACGGTATCGCTGAGCGCCCTGGAGCAGGCGTTCGGCAAGGCGTTCGACGGCCAGCGGCTGGATCTGGATCGGCGCGTCGTCTTCATTCACGGCGTGCCCGCGGCCGCCAAGCTCCCCGCATCGGTGGCCTCGCTCGGGCCCATTCCCGCGCAGGTCACGCTGCCGATCGCGTGCGGCCCGATCACCCGCGTGAAGTAGCGGGGCCAGGGAGGGGGTATGAGCATTCAGGATGAAGTCTGGGCGCTGACGCTCGCGGGCATCGCGAGCGTCAGCCTGGTCTTCCTCTACGTCATCAGTCAGGCCGGCCGGCCAGCCGACGCGACCCGGGTGCAGGCACGGGCCCGCACGATCCGGGGTTGGTTCTTTCTGGCGCTGCTCGTCCTGGGCGCAGCCGTGACCGCCGCCACGCTGGCCCCGTTTCCGATCCCCGACCAGTACACCTCGTCGCAGGCCCGGCAGATCGTCGAGGTCCGGGGTCATCAGTGGGGCTGGCAGCTCAGTCCGGGTCCGATCGTGGCCGGCACCGCCGTGGAGTTCCGTGTTACCAGCGCGGACGTCAACCACGGTTTCGGGATCTACGACGCCGGCGGCCGCCTGCTGGCGCAGACCCAGGCCATGCCGGGCGTGACCAACCGGCTGGTGTACACCTTCAGCCACCCGGGCAGGTACCGGGTGCTGTGCCTCGAATACTGCGGCCTGGTCCATCACGGGATGAGCGCCGAGTTCGAGGTCACCGGCGCCGGGGGCCGGACATGAGCCCGCGCTATCCCGACACGGAGGCGCTGTCCCGGAGCGAACGGAACGCCCTCAACCTGTATCTCGTGTCCGCCCTGATGCTGTTCCTCCTGCTCATGTCCTTCGGGCTCACGATGCGGCTGGCGCAGAGCGCGTGGATCGCGATCGGCCCGGACGTCTTCTACCAGCTCATGACCGCGCATGGTGCCGGCATGGTAGGCACCGTCGGCCTGGCCTCGAGCGCCATCATGTGGTTCTTCCTGCGGAAGTACGTGCGGCTGAGCCTCGGCATCTTCGTGGCCAA
>DASSBA010000184.1:0-1887 GCA_035699205.1 Gemmatimonadales bacterium | reverse complement strand
CGGTGGATGTTCCAGTCGCCGCTCAGCTCGCGGGCCTCGCTGTCGTTGACCATGAGCACGTCCACCCGGGCCAGCAGCTCGAGCAGCGCCGCCTTCTTGCTCTGGATCCAGTAGTTCATGGTGTCGCACACGACCAGCTCGGGCGCCCGCACCTGGGTCAGCACGCCGAGCTGGAGCTCGGGGTCGATGTTGCCCAGGAAGATGAACTTGGCGGCGCGGAAGGCGTCAGGAAGTTTCGGCTGGAAATCGGCGAACACGCCGAGCCGCGTCTCCAGCGTCTCGCGGCTCTGCAGGTCGTAGGAGTACTTGCCCTTCCAGCGGAAGCTCTCGCCCTCGGCGCACTCGACGCCGCTCCAGTCGATCCCGCGCGGCGCCAGCGCCTCCAGCTCCGCGATCGGATAGTCGCGGCCGACCACGCCGACGACCTGCACCGGGTGCAGCAGCGAGCCGGCCACGCTGAAGTAGACCGCGGAGCCGCCGAGGGCGTCGGCGGTCTCGCCGAAGGGGGTGAAGATCGAGTCCAGCGCGATGCTGCCGACGACGAGCAGGCTCATGTCACATCCGGTCGGGGGCGGTGATGCCCAGCAGGGTGAGCGCGTTGGCCAGAACGATGCGGGCCGAGCGCGCGAGCAGCAGCCGCGCCTGTTCCGTGGCGGGCCCCTCGGGGGCGCCGACGGCGCGGGTGTGGTGGTACCACGCGTGCACCACGGTGGCGAGCTCGTGGAGGTACACCGTGATCCGGTGCGGCTCGCGCTCGCGCGCGGCCTTCTCCACCACCTCGGGGAAGCTGCCCAGCTTCTTGAGCAGCTCGGCGTCCTGCGGCGCGGGCAGCGCGCCGAGGTCGAGCGTGCCGGCCACGCTCTCGGGGCTCCGCTCGGCGGTGCGGAAGATGCCGCTCAACCGGGCGTGCGCCATCTGCACGTAGAAGACCGGGTTCTCGTCGGTCTGCCGCTTGGCCAGGTCCACGTCGAAGTCGAGCGGGCTGGCGCCCTTCCGCATCAGGAAGAAGTAGCGCGCCGCGTCCACCCCGACTTCCTCGAACAGGTCGCGCAGGGTGACGAACTCGCCGCTCCGCTTCGACATCTTCACCTCTTCCCCGCCCCGCACCACCTTCACGAGCTGTACCAGAGCCACGTCGAAGAATTCCGGCGGCAGGCCGAGCGCCGCGAGCACGGCCCGCATCCGCGGGATGTAGCCGTGGTGGTCGGCGCCCCAGACGTCGATGGCCCGGTCGAAGCCGCGGTCGTGCTTGTCGAGGTGATAGGCGATGTCGGGGACCAGATAGGTGAAGCTCCCGCCGGTCTTCCGGAGCACCCGGTCCTTGTCGTCGCCGAACGAGGTGCTCCGGAGCCAGAGCGCGCCCTCGGACTCGTAGGTCAGGCCGCGGTCGTGCAGCAGCCCGAGGGCGCGCTCGACGCGGCCGGAGTCGTAGATGGCCTGCTCGGACGACATCACGTCGAAGCGGACGCCGAACTCGGCCAGGTCCCGGTCCTGCTCCTCGCGCTGGATCCGGAGCGCGAGCTCGCGGCAGCGGCGCACGCCTTCGTCGTCGGGCAGGTCGGCAAAGCCAGGGCCCTCGCGCTCGAGCACCTCGCGGGCGTTCTCGCGGAGGTAGTCGCCGTGGTAGCCGCCCTCGGGGATGGCGCTCTCGTGTCCCGCCAGCTCGCGCACCCGCGCCCAGAGGCTCTGGGCCACGCGGTCGATCTGGACGCCGGCGTCGTTGATGTAGAACTCGCGGGCGACGGTGTGGCCGGTCCACTCGAGCAGCGCCGAGATTCCGTCGCCCAGCGCGGCGCCGCGGCCGTGACCCACGTGCAGCGGGCCGGTGGGGTTGGCGGAGACGAACTCGATGTTGACCTTGATGCCGGCGCCGAAGGTGGAGCGGCC
>DASSBA010000183.1:0-6911 GCA_035699205.1 Gemmatimonadales bacterium | reverse complement strand
TCCTTCATCAGCATCCGCTTGATCACCTCGAAGATCCGGCGCTCGTCGGCGGTGATCAGCGACGGCGTCGGGACCGGTTCGGTGATGTGCTTGTAGCCGATGGAGAAGCTGTCCTCGCCGTCGTACGGTACCGTTCCGGTGAGACACTGGTAGGCCACGACGCCCAGGCTGTAGATGTCGCTCCGGCCGTCGATGGCCTGCGCCCGCGCCTGCTCGGGACTCATGTAGTGCGGCGTGCCGATGGACATCCCCGTCCCGGTCAGCTTCTGCCCGGACGCCGCCTTGGCGATCCCGAAGTCGGTCAGCACGCACTGGCCGAACTCGTCGAACATGATGTTGTCGGGCTTGATGTCCCGGTGGACGATGCCGCGCTGCGCGGCGTAGCCCAGGGCGCTGCCGGCCTCGAGCAGCAGCCGGCGGATCTCGGGCGGGGTGAGCTTCTTCCGTTCCTGCACGACGGCCGACAGCGCGCCGCCCCGGAGGAACTTCATGACGAAATAGATGACCCGGCCCGAGCGGCCGACCCGATAGATGGGGATGATGTTGGGGTGCTCGAGCCCGGCCGCGGTGCGGGCCTCCCGCTGGAACCGCTCGACGAACTCCGCGTCGAACGCGAGCGAGAACGGCAGCACCTTGATGGCCACCTCGCGCTCGAGCTGGCGGTCGCGCGCGCGGTAGACCAGGGCCATTCCACCCCGGCCGAGCTCCTCGATGATCTCGTATTCGGCGGCCAGCGCCTCGCGCACGAGGTCGGTCTCCTGCAGCGCGCCGGTCGCGATGGCGTGCACCGGAGTGGTCGCCATGAGATCGAGGCCGCAGGATGGACAGAACTTGGATTTACCGGTGATCTCGCTGCCGCAACGGGAGCAGAACATCCGCGCAAGCTATCCTCCCCACCGGGGGAGTCAAGCGGAATCCCGTGGCGTATCGCGAGAGCCGTGGCGGACGGCATGGGGGTTTCGCGGTGCGTCCGCGAACTCCCGGGGGAGAAGCATGGCACGGCGCATGCAGCTACCACGGCGGGCGATCAGGTATCGCCACCATTCCCCCGACAATACAGACCGACCGGAGAAGCCGTGGTCCCGTATCACACCATCGCCTTCAGCCAGCAGAAGCTGCGCGCGGCCCTGCGTCGCGCCGCCGGACAGGACCCGGCCTTCACCTATGGCTTCGTCGTGCACTCGCGGCGAAACAGCGACCACCCCACCCTGGGGCTGATCACGCTCCACGGCGAGAGCCTGCCGCTGAACGAGCGGCTGCTCAACGCGCTCGACGGCGAGCCGCTCTGGCTGTTCGGCCACGCCCGCATCACCCTCGCCTCGGGCACCAGCGTGGCCGGGACGGAGCACAGCCGGGCGGAGCCGCCGGACCGGCCGCTCGCATCACTCCTGATGCACATCGCCACCTTCGATACCAGCACCGGCGTGACCCAGCACCTCGTGCAGGTCGAGGCTCAGGTGAAGGCCGAGACGCTGGTGCAGCCGCTGCTGGTCCTGACCCACGCGCGGCCGGGGGCCTGGCCGCTCTAGTCGGGCGCGGTACGCGGGCCGGCGGGTCGCCGAGACGGCCCGGGCGAAGGCCACACCCTCTCCGGACAAGCCGACAGTCCTCCGAGGGTGTGGCCTTCGCACCGGGCCTCAGTTCCGCGGTGCTCTTCTCTCGTTCATCTGCCCGGGTTCGACGCCTCGGATGCGAGCGCGCCCCGCCCCGGCCGCGCGGCTTCGGACGCATGGCCCCCGCGCCACGCAACTCTGCGGTTCGGGACGTCAATCCTCAGGACATCACCCCTCCACCACCTGGAATGGCCGGACCCGCTGGTCCTTCCGGCCCTCGCCGTCGGTCACCGTCACCTCGAGCACGTAGTTGCCCGGCTTCAGCCGATCGAGCTGAAGGCCGCGGTGCGCCCCCTCCAGCGCGGCCGTGGCCTGCGCGTCAAACTTGAGGCTGAGGGCCGCTCCTCCGCCGCCGAAGATCTTGCGGAACAGTCCGCCGCCGCCGCCCTGCTTCTTGACCGCCAGCCGGACCTCGTAGGGGCGGCCGGGCCGGAGCCCGCCCACCTCGTAGTAGAGCTGCATCTCTTCGTTGCGCTTGAAGGTGTGCAGCGGGTTGAACAGCACCGTGTCCTGGTCTGACCGCCGCCAGGTCAGGTTGGTGCTCCGGCTGCCCAGCACGAGATCGCTCAGCGCAAGCGCGCCGGCGCTCGCGGGCCCCACCCGCACGGTGTCCCGCGGGAGGACCACCCCGGCTTCCTCGCCCTGCTGGACGGCCAGACGATATTCGAACCGGCCCGCCGGCAGCGGCACCGCCACGCGACCGACGAGGTGCTCGGTCGCGGGCACCGGCTCGGGAGCCACGAAGTGCCGCGTGGTGTCGAGCGAGGCGACCACGTTTCCGCGCCGGTCGCTCGCCTCGAAGCGCAGCCGCACGGAATAGAGGTATCCGCGGGTGACCGTGACGGGCTCGAGGCCCTTGCCGGAGATGGCGTAGGCCACCTGGACGAGCGGCCCCGCCGAGTCGTGCCCCACCGCGAGCACCGTGCTGTGCACCTTGAGGTCCCGCGCGAAGTACAGCTCGTAGCTGTCGGTCGTCGTGCCCAGCGCGATGCTCGCCTGGCCCAGCTGGCGCTCCTCGGTCTGGAACCGTCCGCTGCCGGCCGGTCCCGCCGCCTGGAGTCGCCCGTAGATGGGCGCGAGCTGCTCGCGCGACAGCATGAGCTGGGAGGCGACCGGATCCTCGCCCGCCCCGTCCGCCCGCAGCGCGATGGCCTGACTGAATCCGAGCACGTCGAACAGACTCTCGACCAGCTTGAAGTCCTGCACGTCCTCGCGCGCGACGAAGTGGAAGAGCAGCTCGCCCTCCGGGCGGTCGTAGCGCCAGGACTCGTTGGGCTCGAGCCCCGGCGCGGCGTAGGTGGCCCGGCTGCTGGGCTCGCCGTGCCGGATGTAGATCACTCCGCGATCATCGAAGTCCCGGCTCCCGGAGTGGTAGCGCTCGACGATGTCATAGTGGCGATTGAGCGCGGTGAGCTGGAAGTTCTTCCGGGCGTAGAACAGCCGCCGGTAGTGCTCCCGCAGGCGCTCGCCGTCGGCCCGGAGCTCGGCCCGGTCGCGCTGCGTCCAGAACCGCCGCAGGTAGGCCACCCGGCGGGAGCCGGTCTGGCGGTCGAACTCGCGCAGCACGCTGTCGGACGCGATCGGCGCCAGGTCCGCGCGGTAGCCGGCCACGGTGGCGGGATCGTCCGAGGCGGCGCCCTCGTAGTACGGCTGGACGCCGTCGAAGCGCCCGAGCAGGAAGCGGGTCCGGGCGATCTCGAGCTGGGCCAGGCTCCGGCTGGCCCCGCGCTCCAGGTAGCCCTGGAACGCGGTGAGGGCCGAGTCGCCGTCTCCCACCTCCCGCTCCACCCGGCCTCGGGCGAGCAGCACCTGGGGGTCGCGGCCCGCGGCGGTGACGGCCGAGCGGCGGAGCGCGTCGAGCGCCACGCCGAGCTTGATGTTGACGCGCTGGCGAAGCGCGGTGTTGGCCAGCTCGACCAGCCCGCGCACGAAGCTCGCGTCCACCTCGGCGGACTTGGCGAATGCCATGGCCGACCGGGTGAGCGCGTCCTTGCCCAGCATCGTCTTGAGGCCGGTCACGAAGGAGACCTGCGAGTCGCCCACGCCGTACTCGGCGAACCCCATCCCGTACCACGGGTAGGGCCAGCCGGGCTGGAGGTCGATCGCCCACTGGAACTCGGACGCGGCATCGTCATAGTGGGTCTGGCCGCCGAGGTCGCCCAGCCGGAGCGACAGAAAGCCGAGCTTGAGGTGTTGCAGGGCGTTGTTGCGGTCGGCCTTGGCCAGCTCGATCATCCGGCGCTCGAGCGCGAGGAGCGCCGTCGAGTCGGCCGTGGTGGCCAGCGAGTCGCGGAACCGCTCCAGCTCCGCTCGATCCGCGGCGGCCTGCGCATGAAGTCGGGAAGGTAGAGCGGCGAGGAGCAGCACGAACGCGAACGGCGCGAGGCGCGGGCCGTGGGAACCCATCAGCGTGACCCTCTCATGCGGACGATCCGGGCGGGCCCGGCCGCGAGTCCGGCGGCGGGGCGGAATTCGCAGTAGGAGACGTTGCCCGGCGGGCGCAGACCACACGGCGCATCAGTCTTCCCGGGCATACCCCGCGAGGTACGCCCGCAACCCCTCGAGCACCGCCTGCGCGTACAGCCGCTGACCCTGCTGACTCCGCAGCGCCGCCTCCTGGTCCGGCAGCATCATGAACAGGCCCTCGGTGAGCACCGACGGCATCCAGGTGCCGCGCACCAGGGCGAGGTCCCCGCGGCCGATGCCGAGGTCGCGGAGCCCGAGCCGGCGGAGGAGCTCCGCCTGAATGGCGGCCGCGAGCGGGATGCTGCGCGGATGGTTGTAGTAGACGCTCGTCCCGTTGTTGACGAAGGGATTGATCCCGTCGGGCAGCCCGTTGTTGTGGATTGAGATCAGCACCTCGGCGCCGGCGCGCTCCGCCGCCAGCACTCTCGGGCGCAGGTCCACCGCGGTGTCCGTCGTGCGGGTCATCATCACTCGCGCGCCCGCCTGCACCAGCAGCCGCCGGAGCTCCAGCGCGATCGCCAGGTTGGCGTCCGCCTCCCGCAGACCGGTCGGTCCGGTGGCTCCCCCCGGCGGATGGCCGGGGTCCACCGCGATGAGCCGGCCTCGGAGCGGAGCGCCCGGGTCGATGGCAGGGGGCCGGCGGATGTCGAGCAGGAGGTCGGTCCGCTCCCACCGCGCGTCGTACCCCCAGACCGGCCGGTCGAGGTCGAAGGTGAGGGATACCTCGTCGGGGGCTTCCGGCCGCCAGCTCATCCGCCGGACCAGCGTATCGGCGGGGCCGTACCGCATCCAGTTTACGTCGCCGACCGCCCCGTAGAAGGTGATGACCAGCGAGCGGTCGCTCTCTTCGATGCGATAGGGAACGCGCTGGCTCAGCGGGATGCGGACCGTGGCGCGGTCGGCGTGGGGCGTGAGCGTCACCGATCCCACCACGGCGTGCGGCGGGGGATCCCCGGGGCCGAGCGGTCGGGCGTCGGCGGCGGCAACCCAGGCCTCGGCCCCCTGCGAGAGCCGCAGACGGAGATCGCCGTTCCGTCGGCCGGTCACCGCCACGCGGGTGCCGGCGGGAAAGAACCAGGCGTAGGTGCCCCCGGGCAGCGCTCTGCCCACCGTGATGCTGTCGCTCAGGCCGGTGTGCGCGCTGTCGTCGTCGAGCTCGGCCACGAGCGGCAGCGTGTCGAGCACCGCCGTCTGCAGCGGCCAGCGCGTACGGGCGGTATCGGGGCCCGAGATCGCCTCGAGCACGGCCCACGACGTGTCCGAGGTGCCGAGGGCGAACGGGAGCGGGAGCACGGGACCGGGATCGGGGCCCACGGAGCGGCCGCGGAGCAGCCCCACATAGCGGTCGCGGACGACGGGTGTCACGAGACTGGCGGTGTCGCGGTCGAACGCCCGCACGGCCTCGGGAACGGCGAGCAGTTGCGGCTGCGGCATGAGCGGCACGACCGTGCCGTCAGCCAGGCGGAGCCGCACCTCCGCTCCTTCGCTCGCCCGGGCCGTGAGGGTGAGATATTCCCCGCGTCCGAGCCAGACCCGCCCGGTCGGCGCGAGCGAGAGCGTATCGAGCCAGACCGATCCCACCGTTAGCCGGCCGGCGTCGGGGACGAGGCGGCGGACCGGGTAGACCAGCGCCGCGGAGTCGGTCGGCGTACGGGCCTCGACCCGGAGCGGCATCAGGCTGTCGGGCGGCAGCGCCACCCACGCGAGCCAGGCGCCGTTGGGCCACACGCGGGCCGGCTGCCCGTTCACCGTCACCCGGGCATCGCCACTGCCGGCGGAGCCGAACACGAAGCTGGAGTCACGCACCTGGAGCAGGGCGTCGGCCGGAGGGTAGACGACGCGGAGATCGAGCGGACCCCGGACCCGCGGCACCGGCGGCAGGCCGGGCGCCGGCGGAGGCGCCGCGCCGAGCGCGGAGGTCTCCTCGGGAGTCGGTGCGGCGGCGTCGGGCGCCCGCCGGGCGCACGCCACGGTGAGCAGGCCGGCGACCGCCGCGCCGGCCCAGCCGGCGAGCCGGATACGGAGCATGGCTGCAAGGTACACGTTCACTGAGACTTACAACAAGCGGACGTTGACGCTCTTCCGGGGCCCTCATAGATTCGTCTCACTCTTGACATCCCCGACCATCGGAGTGCGTGTGACGCGCGGGCCGGTCCGGGTCTCGGTATTCGGCAAGACCGATCTGGGTCGAACCCGGGACCACAACGAGGACACGTTCCTCGTCGCCGATCTGAGCACGGGCAACGCGAGCCTCCAGCCCGAGGTCCGCTGCCACGAGGTCGGGCCGCGCGGGTCGCTCTTCATGGTGGCCGACGGCATGGGGGGCGCCGCCGCGGGCGAGCTGGCGAGCGCCATGGCGTCGGACCTGATCTACAAGCACATGGCCACCGTCTGGGCCACCGACGTGGACGCCTCCCCGGAGCGGTTTGCGTTCCGGATGAAGGAAGCCGTCGAGATCGCCAACCAGCAGATCCACAACTACGCCTACGAACATCCCGACGTCCGCGGGATGGGCACGACGGTGACCGCCGCCGGGGTGAACGGCGGCGATCTCTATCTGGCCCAGATCGGTGACAGCCGCGCCTACCTCGTGCGGAACGGCGAAGCGTTCCAGCTCACCAAGGATCAGTCGCTCATGCAGCGGCTGGTGGACGCCGGCGAGCTCACCGAGGAGGAGGCCGAGCAGAGCGAGCGCCGGAACATCATCCTCCAGGCGCTGGGCCCCGACCCGCGGGTGAAGGTGGACCTGACCCGGCAGAGCCTCCGGCGGGGCGACACGCTGATCATCTGCTCCGACGGACTCTCCGGCCTGGTCCGGCGCGAGGAGTTCTC
>DASSBA010000182.1:0-17565 GCA_035699205.1 Gemmatimonadales bacterium | reverse complement strand
GGCTACACGCTCGACCGCACCAACGGCAAGCTGGTCACCGCCCAGCCCTACGGCCCGGTCAACTGGGCCAAGCGGGTGGACCTGACCACCGGCGTGCCGGAGAAGGATCCGAAGTTCGGCACTACCTCGAAGAAGAACACCGAGGGCATCTGCCCGGCGGCGATCGGCTTCAAGGACCAGCAGCCCGCGGCGTACTCGCCGGTCACCGGCCACTTCTACGTGCCGGCGAACCACATCTGCATGGACTACGAGGGTGTGGAGGTGAAGTACACCGCCGGCCAGCCGTACGTCGGCGCGATCGTGCGGATGTTCCCGGGCCCGGGCGGCAACCGTGGCCGGTTCATCTCGTGGGATCCGATGAAGGGCAAGGTCAACTGGGAGATCAAGGAGAACCTGGCCGCGTACGGTGGCGCGCTCACCACGGCCGGTGGCCTGGTCTTCTACGGCACCATGGAAGGCTGGCTCAAGGCGGTGGATCAGAAGTCCGGCAAGGTCCTCTGGCAGTACAAGACCGCGTCGGGCATCATCGGGAACCCGATGACCTACACCGCGCCTGACGGCTCGCAGAACGTCGCGGTCTACTCGGGCATCGGTGGCTGGGCCGGTATCGGCGTGGCCGCCGGCATCGGCGCCGAGGATCCGACCGCCGGTCTCGGCGCGCTCGGTGCCTTCGGCGATGCCGGGCAGTTCAGCAACCAGGGCGGCATGATGACCGTCTTCGGGCTGAAGAACACGGCCATGAAGTAGGCACGACCTCCCGGACGGCCGGAGGGATACCCTCCGGTCCGCTCGGGGGTACATTACAGCATGAGCACGGCGCCGGAGCGCGGTCAGCTCCGGCGCCTTGCCGTTCCGGGGTACGACCGGCCCAACAACGGTTGCCGACCGGCAGGCCCCCAAGCATCGGCAGGGTATCTCATGTCGTGGTCCGCATCGCACCTGGCTCGTATTCTCGCGCTGGCGGCATTGGCCGTCCCGGCCGCCGCCGTCCCGGCACGCGCCCAGCGCCCCGCGCCGCTCGAGCCCGGCCTGATCCGGGTCTGCGCCGACCCGGACAACATGCCCTCCTCGAACGACAAGGGTGAGGGCTACGAGAACAAGATCGCCACGCTGATCGCTCAGGACCTGCACGCGAAGCTCCAATACCTCTGGTTCCCCACCCGACGGGGCTACTTCCGGGTGCTCAACGGCAGGTACTGCGACATGGCCATCGAGGCGCCGGTGGGGCTGGACATGGCGGGGGCCACCAAGCCGTACTTCCGCTCCGGCTACTTCTTCGTGGCGCGTCGGGGCAGCGGGCTCGAGGACCTGAACTCGCTGGCCGACCCGCGGCTCAAGAAGCTCAAGATCGGGGTCAACATCTACACTTCCGACGCCGAGAACTCGCCGCCGGCCATGGCCCTCAGCCACCATGGGGTGGTCGGGAATCTCACGGGCTACAGCACCTTCTTCGACGATCAGAACCGGCCCGAGGACGTCATCAAGGCGGTGGCGGACAAGAAGGTGGACATCGCGATCGCCTGGGGGCCGCTGGCCGGATACTACGCCGACAAGTCGGCGGTGCCGCTGGTGCTGACGCCGCTACCCGCAAGCGACTCCCTGAGCGACATTCCGTTCCAGTACAACATTGGAATCGCGGTCCGGCGCGCCGACAAGGAATTCCGGGACAGCCTGAATGCCGTGCTCGAGCGCAAGGGCCCGGAGATCCAGGCCATCCTCAAGCAATACCACGTCCCGGTCCTCCCGATGGAGCAGGGCGGTCAGGAGAAGGCGGCCCGGTCCACGGCGGAGCCGGCCGCCGACTCGGGCAAGAAGGCCGGGCCTGGCTGATCCTCACCGACACCCCGCCGGTCGCCGCTTCCGCGGCGGCCGGCCTTTTCATCCGCTCCGCATTCGACGAAAGGAACGCCCGCAAGCATGCGCACGCCCTTCACCGCCGCTCCCCGCGCGATCGCGCTGAGCGCCGCCGTTCTCCTGGCCGCATCGGTCGTCACCAGCCGGGCGGTGGCCCAGGACCTTCGCGACGCCTACCATCAGGCCCCCCGCGATACGGTTTCCCAGGACGTGTACGATGGCTGGAAGCAGTTCAACCTGAACTGCGCCCGCTGCCACGGCGAGGACGTGCTGGGCACTACCATCGCCCCGCACCTGATCATGTCGCTCAAGCCCGACGGGCCGATCAACACCAAGGAGCTGTTCGTGCAGACGGTGTGCGCCGGCCGGCCCGAGAAGGGGATGCCGGCCTGGTGCGCCCTGGGCATGGAGATCCCGACCATCGACAAGATCTACAGCTACGTGAAGGCGCGAAGCGACGCGAAAATGTCGCCGGGCAGACCGGCGCTGAAGCGCGAGGGCTGATCCCGCTCGGCGCCACCAGCAGGTGGCGCCGCTTTCTTTCCCGGCGGGCACGGGTCGTCTTGACGCGGGCGCACGAGGCCGCTAGGTCTCAGATCTGACTACGGGGGATGGAGTTCCCCACGAACCACCGCCCGCAGCGCGGTTGATCACACCTGTCTGGCTCAACCGGCCCGGCAGGATTTTTTGCTGGTGTATGTGTCGTCAGAATTCGGAGAGGAGGACCCAATGTCCAGGGAGAGGTATCCGGGGTACCGGATCGAAGTGGCCGAAGCCGTAGTCCAGCCACGACGGAGGTGGCGTCCCGGCCGGCGACATGCCGGATCTGACAGCGGTCCGCCGTTTCCTCCCGTAACCGATCCGGTCCTGCATCGGACCCGCGAGGCTGTCGCGCTGCTGTTCGGTCCGGTGCCCACCCGCGGGTTCGCCGTCCGCTATTGGGACGGGCACCTCGACCGATCGGAGGATCGGCCGGCGCGGTATACGCTGGCGCTCGCCAGCCCCTCGGCGCTGCGCCGGATGTTTTTCCCGCCGTCCGAGCTGCGCCTGGCGGCGGCATTCGTCCACGGAGATTTCGATGTGGAGGGCGACCTGGAGGCCGCGACCGCGCTCGGTGACGAGATTCGCGAGCGGCTCAGCGCGCCGGGCGCCTGGCCGAAGCTCATCGCGCTGCTGGCCGGACTGCCGCGGCCGGCGGCCGAGACCCCCGCCGTTTCGGGCCCGGCCGCGGCCACGCTGCACGGGGCCCGCCACTCGCTGCGCCGAGACGCCGCGGCGGTGCGGTCGCATTACGACGTCGGCAACGACTTCTACCGCCTGTGGCTGGACCCCGAGCTGGTCTACTCCTGCGCCTATTTCCGGACCGGGCGGGAGGACATCGAGACCGCGCAGCGGGACAAGCTGGAGCATATCTGCCGGAAGCTGCGGCTGCGGCCCGGGGAGCGCCTCCTCGACATCGGCTGTGGCTGGGGTGGTTTGCTCCGCCATGCCGTGCGGCGCTTCGGCATCGAAGGCCTGGGCATCACCTTGAGCGAGGAGCAGGCCCGGTGGGCCCGGCAGCGCCTCGCCGAGGAGGGACTGTCCGAGCGCTGCCGGATCGAGGTGCGGGACTACCGGGAGCTGCCGGACGACGCACAGTTCGACAAGGTCGTCAGCGTCGGCATGGTCGAGCATGTCGGGGTGGAGCAGTTGCCGGCCTACTTCGCGAAGGCCTTCCACCTCACCCGCCCGGGCGGCCTGTTCCTCAACCATGGCATCACCGGAAGCGTCGAGGCGGCTTCGGCGGGCCTGCTGCCCCGGTTCGCACGCGGGATGTGGGGCAAGGGCTCGTTCATCCAGCGCTACGTCTTTCCGGACGGCGAGCTGCCGGCGCTCGATCGGATCGTGGCCGCGGCGCGGGGCGCCGGGTTCGAAGTTCGCGACATCGAGACGCTGCGGGACCACTACGCGAGGACGCTGCGCCGCTGGCGGCAACGGCTCGAGCAGGCACGGCTCGCGGCCACGGCACTGGTCGGGGAGGAGACCTTTCGCACCTGGCGCCTGTACATGGCCGGATGCGCGCGCTCCTTCGCCACCGGGTACATCGACATCGCGCAGACGGTGCTGGGCCGGCGGGATGCCCGCGGGTGCGTCTCGATCCCGCTGACCCGAGCGGATCTCTATGCCGGTTTGGTCGAGGGCACCCGCCGGGGGTAAGTTGAGCGAGGGCCCCGGAGGGGGTCCCTCCCCCAAACCCGAGGCTGGCCGAATGCCAAGGGACGCCACGACCCTGTACCGCCCGACACCGGACCGACTCGGCTCGAGCCGCCGCTCCCGCGCCGTTCACCGGCTGGCGCTGGCGGTGCTGCTCGCCGGCGTCCTGGCTCCCCCGACGGCGGCGCAAGGCGCGCCACGCGTCCGTCTCGACCTCGCGCAACTCAAGGCACGCCTGGCCGGCGGCACGGCCTCCAAGCCGCCCGACCTCTCGCACACGGACCTGAGCGGGCTGAACCTCGGCGGGGTGGATTTCCGCCATGCCAACCTGTCCGGCGCCTCGCTCGACAGCGCCGGGCTGGCCGGCGCCAACCTGTTCAGTTGCGACCTGACGGATGCCACCGCCGTGGGCGCGGACCTGCGCAAGGCCAACCTGGATGGCAGCGTGCTGCGCCGAGCCGACCTCCGCCGGGCCAAGCTGGCCGGGGCGAGCCTGTTCGCCACCATCATCGAGGCGGCCGACCTGAGCGGGGCCGACCTTTCCGGAACCCGGATCATCGGCTACCTCCACAAGGCCAGGCTCGTTGGGGCCACCCTGACCAATGCCAACATCGGCGCCGATCCCGGCAACCAGTCGATGGGCGTCATGCGGGCCACCTTCGTCAGCGCGGACCTGTCCGGCGCGGACCTGTCCGGGGCCAATCTCTACAAGGCCGACTTCTCGTACGCCTCCCTGGCCGGCGCGAAGCTCGTGAACGCCGACCTTCGGAACGCGGACCTGATTCAGACCGACCTCACCCGTGCCGACCTCACCGGGGCCAAGCTCGCCAAGGCCGACATCGCCGGCGCGGACTTCACCGGCGCCATCGGCGTGGACCGCATCGAGGGCCTCACCGAAGCGCGCCATCGGGAGAAAGCGATTTTCGATGCTCATTGATGCCATGCTGCGCGCCATTCCGCTGGCCGCGCTCACGCTCGTCGCCGCGTGCCAGGGCGGCGAGCCGGCCGCCCGCGCCGCCGGCGACACCGCGGCCACCGCGGCGGAGGCGCCGGCGGGTCCCGGCCTGCTCGCGTACGCCACCAACGAAGACTCCCAGGACCTCAGCGTGATCGACACCCGCACCGACAGTGTGGTGGCGACGATCCCGGTCGGCACCCGGCCGCGCGGCGTCCGGGTGAGCCCGGACGGAAAGCACGTGTACGTGGCGTTGAGCGGCTCGCCCAAGTGCCCGCCCACGATGCCCGACGAGGAATGCGAGAAGTTGAAGGCGGACAAGTCGAAGGACGGCATCGCCGAGGTGGACGTGGCAACCCGGAAGGTGACGCGGGTGTTGCCCGGCGGCTCCGACCCGGAGACGTTCGACATCAGCCGCGACGGCAGCACCCTGTTCGTCTCCAACGAGGACGCGGGGCAGGCATCCATCGTGGACATCGCCAGCGGCAAGATCCGGGCGACCGTAGAGGTCGGCAAGGAGCCGGAGGGCGTCACGGTGGCCCCCGACGGCAATACCGTGTGGGTCACCGGTGAGACCGACCACAACCTGACGATCATCGACACGAAGTCCGGCAAGGTCCTCGGTCATGTGGAGGTGGGAAAACGGCCCCGCTCGCTCGCGTTCACGCCCGACGGGTCCCGCGCGTACGTCGGCTCGGAGGTGGACGGCACGGTCTGGGTGCTCGACGTCCCCGCGCGGAAATCCATCAAGGTGATTCAGATGCCCAAGGGCTCGCGGCCCATGGGCACCGAGGTCTCGCCCGACGGGAAGCGGGTCTACGTCTCCAACGGGCGGGGCGGGACGATTTCGGTGATCGACGTGGCCGCGGACTCGGTGATCGCCTCGATCCCGGTCGGGGAGCGCCCCTGGGGCATCGCGCTCACCCCCGATGGCCGCAAGCTCTACACGGCCAACGGGCCGTCCAACGACGTGAGCGTGGTGGATACCGACAAGCTCACGGTGCTCCACAGGATCCCCGTCGGGAAGATCCCCTGGGGGGTCGCGATCGGCCAGGCACCGTGACGAAGCGGCTGCTCCTCGGGTTCCTCGGGGCGCCGCTCCTGGCGGCGCTCCACGGGGCGCCCACCACCTTCCGGGTCGATCCCGGCGCCCGTCCGGCGCTGCGCGAGCTCTGGGCCGCCAGCGTCGCCGCGAAGGCCGAGCGGGTGGCCTGCCTCGCGAGCGTCGTGGAAGGCGACACGCTGCGCATCACCCGGATCCAGCCCCTGTCCGGGGGCGCCGACTCCATGGCCGTCTCGGCTCTGGCCTCGCTCGAGACCTGCGGACCACCCGCGTGGCAGGGAACGGTGCACACCCATATCGCGGTCGACGGAAACCGTCAGCCGTTCGCCAGGTTCTCCGGCTCCGACCGTGGCGTCATGCTCATGTGGTGGCAGCGCTGGAAGACCGACGGCACTTTCTGCCTGCTCTATGCGGAGGATCAGGCGCACTGCGAGATCGACGGGTCGGGGCTGGTGATCCTGCCAAGCGCCAGGTACTGACGGCCGTGCGTGGGGTGTATCTGGCGGTCGCGCTCGCGGCCGTCGGAGGTCGCGCGGAGGCGCAGGCGGACAGCGCTTCCCGTCCGGAGCCCGCATTCCGGTTCAGCCCGGAGTCGGGACTCGGCATCCGCGCGCTCTGGACCGAGAGCGTGGCGGCCAAGCAGGAGCGGGTAGCCTGCCTCGGGGCCTCGGTGCGGAATGATACCGTGTTCGTCAGCCGGATCCTGGCGCTCGCGCCGGAGGGGGCGGACTCGATGAGCATCGCGTCCGAGGCGTCCGTCGAGCGCTGCGGCCCGCCCGATTGGGCCGGCACCGTGCACACGCACGTAGCCCTCTACGCCGCCGGCCTCCCGTCCACCCGCTTCTCCGCCCAGGATCGCGGGGTCATGCGCCGATGGTACGAACGGTGGCACTCGGACGGCGTGTTCTGCGTGGTGTACAGCGCGCGCGACGCCCACTGCGAGGCCGACGGAGTCGTGGGCGGGATGCGGCGCACCCCGCCCACGATGGCGCGCTGAATCAGGAAAACGGCCGCCGCGCGAGGGCCGATTTGGGCCTCGTGCTCCAGAGCCACGCGTCGAGCCCCCAGGTCCGCCCGGCCCGGGCAAAAAAGAACGCGATCATCAGCGCCACCAGCACGATGTGGAAGCCCTGCTGCCCCGCGGACATCCATTGGGTGGCCAGGCCGTAGTTGATGGCCAGCAGGAGCCCCGCCAGTGATGCGATCCCGGTCAGCAGACCCAGCGTCAGGCCGATCCCCGTGATCGTCTCGCCCCAGGCCGTCAGATGGGCGAACGGCTCGGGGTGGGCCAGCACGGTGTGCTCGAGGAAGTGCTTGTAGAACAGAATCGGATTGTCCGCCGCCTGTTTGGCGATGATCTTGGGCATCACGTTGATCCAGCGCTCCGAGGCGCCGGGCAGCGGCACGCCGCCCACCATGACGATGCCGAGCTTGGTGATCATGGCCTTGGCGAAGTACAGTCCGACGACTATCCGCAGCAGCGCGAGCCATCGATCGGGGTGGGACATGCTGGCGGCGGGGCGGGACGCGTAGGCCATGTACCGGGTGCTCCTCGGTTCGGTGTCGACCCTAAAGCTCGACCCCCACCTCCGAAAACACAAACGTCCAGGTATCGGTGAGCTCGTCGACCACCTTGGCCAGCGGCTTCCCCGCCCCGTGCCCGGCCCGGGACTCGAGCCGGAGCAGCACGGGCCGTCCCGAGGAGGTCGCGGCCTGCAGCCGCGCCGTCATCTTCCGCGCGTGCATCGGGTCCACCCGGGTGTCGCTCTCCGCGGTCGCGATCAGCACCGCCGGATAGGCGGTGCCCGGCCGCACGTGGTGATAGGGCGAGTACGCCCGGAGCCACGCGAACTCCCGGGCCTCGTCCGGCGAGCCGTACTCCGGGATCCACAGCCGGGCCAGCAGAAACCGGTGGTAGCGCAGCATGTCGAGCAGTGGCACCTGCACCACCACCGCGCGGAAGAGCTCGGGCCGCTGCGTCAGTGCCGCGCCCATCAGCAGCCCGCCGTTGGAGCCGCCCTGAGCGGCCAGCCGCCCGGGCCGGGTATACCCCTCGCCGATGAGCCACTCCGCCGCGGCGATGAAGTCGTCGAAGCTGTTCTGCTTCCGCCCCAGCATCCCGGCCTGGTGCCACCCTTCCCCGTACTCGCCGCCGCCCCGGATGTTCGGGATGGCGACGAGGCCGCCGTGCTCCAGCCAGAGCAGCAGCGAGCGCGAGAACGCCGGGGTCATGCTGATGTTGAAGCCGCCGTAGGCGGTGAGATAGGTCGGCGTATCGCCCGTGCGGCCGAGGCCGCGGGCGTGCACCAGGAACATGGAAACCGGGGTGCCGTCCCGCGACGGCACCGTCACCTGACGCACCTCGAAGCGCGCGGGGTCCACGTCCGCCGCAACCCGGCGCCAGAGCGTCTGTTCGTCCCGGTCGAGGTCGATCCGGTACACGCTCGGCGGCACGGTGTAGGAGGAGAAGCCGAAGAACAGTTCGTGCCCATCCCATTCCGCGCCGAGGCCGAAAAGGCTGCCCAGCGCCGGGAGCTCGACCTCCCGCCGGAGACCGCCGTCGAGGTCGGCCAGGCGCAGGCGGGACGAGGCACGTTCGAGATAGCTCAGCGCCAGCCGCTGGCCCGCCACGGCGAACCCGTCCAGCACCGCGTCGGGGCGCGGCGGCACCAGCTCGCGCCAGTGGCCTCGCTCCGGACGCTGGGGGTCGACCTCGAAGAGGCGGTAGGTGGGCGCGTCGAGATCCGTGCGCAGGAAGAGCCGCCCGTGCGCGATCTCGCCGCCGAACGAGGCGGGGAGATTTTCCGCCACCGCGACGAGCGGAGGGACGGTGACTTCGTCGCCGGGCCCGCGTCGGTCGCCCAGGTAGAGGTCGGTCTGGTCGAAGGTGCGGGCCACGGTGATGAGCAGCCAGCGCCCGTCGGCCGACAGGCTCACGCCCGGCCAGTATTCCTTCTGCGCCGGGCGGTAGACCAGCGGATCGGCCGCGGGATCGGCACCGAGCGGATGGAAGTACACGGCGCGATGGTAGGGCTCCTCGCCCTTGGGCACGTCGCCCGGCGCCGGATAGCGGGTGTAGTAGAAGCCGGAACCGTTCGGCAGCCAGGCGAGGTCGGCGGCGCGGGTGCGCGGGATCAGGTCCGGGAGGTCGGCGCCCCGGCCCGCGTCGAGCACGTGGAGGACGCTGTGCTCGCTCCCGTTTTCCGATAACCCGTAGGCGAGCAGGCGGCCGTCGTCGCTCGGGAAGTACCAGTCGAGCGCCGTCGTGCCGGTGGGGTCGAGCGCGTTCGGATCCACGCAGGCCCGGTCCTCCCCATCCACGCCGTCGCGAACGTAGAGCACCGGCTGGTTCTGGCGGCCATCGCGCCGAAGGTAGAAGTAGCGGCCGTGCGCCGGCGCCGGGACGCCCAGCACGTCGATGGCCAGCAACTCGTCGAGCCGGCGGCGGATGCGCTCGCGCGCCGGCTGCCGGCTCAGCCAGTCTTCCGTGAGCGCGTTCTGCCGCCGGGTCCACGCGGCGGTCTCCGGGTCGTCGCCGTTCTCGAGCCAGCGGTACGGATCCGCGATCGGCTCTCCGTGCAGCACGTCCACCACGTCCTCCCTGCGCGTGGCGGGATAGCGCGGCTCAGTCACCCAGCGAGATCCCGAGATCACGCGCGGTGCGGATGGTGTCGGAATCGAGCGGGACGTTCTTGGAGCGGCCGACCACCTGTTCCAGCGGCACCCGCGTGATGTCCGGGCCGTTGAGGCCGACCATCGTCCCGAAGGCGCGGTCCGCAATGGCCCGCACCGCCGCCGCCCCGAAGCGGAGCGCGAGCAGCCGGTCGTACGTGGTGGGCGAGCCGCCCCGCTGCAGATGGCCGAGGACCAGGGTCCGCGTCTCCTTGCCGGTGAGATGCTCGATCGTGCGGGCCACCTTGCTCGCGATGCCGCCCAGACGGTCCACCGTCCCCACCCCCCGCCGCTCCACCAGCTCCACCGTGCCGTCCCGCGGGCGCGCGCCCTCCGCCACGACCACGATGCTGAAGTGCCGGCCGGCCGCCTCGCGGCTCCGGATCTTCTCGCACACCTTCTCCATGTCGAACGGGACCTCGGGCAGCAGGATGACGTCGGCGCTGCCGGAGAGTCCGCTGTACAGGGTGATCCACCCCGCGTAGCGCCCCATCAGCTCCACCACCATCACCCGGTCGTGGCTTTCGGCCGTCGAGTGCAGCTTGTCGATGGCCTCGGTGGCCGTGGCCACCGCGCTGTCGAAGCCGAAGCTCCGCTGGGTGCCGCTGACGTCGTTGTCGATCGTCTTGGGCACGCCGACGATCGGCAGCCCCTTGCGCCAGAGATCGTGGGAGATCTGGAGGCTCCCGTCGCCGCCGATCGAGATCATGGCGTCGAACCCGCTGGCCCGGAACGCGGCGACGAGGTCGTCGGAGCGGTCGAGCTCGTACTCCTCGCCATTCTCCCGGCGCATCACGTAGCGGAACGGGTTGCCGCGGTTGGTGGTACCGAGGATCGTGCCGCCGAGGTGGGTGATCCCGCGAACCTCGGCGGGGCCGAGCGGCAGGACGCCGTTGAACGAGAGCAGCCCTTCGTAGCCGCGCTGGATTCCGTAGGATTTCCACCCCCGGTAGTACGCGGACAGCACGACGGCGCGGATGACGGCGTTCAGCCCGGGGGCGTCGCCGCCCCCGGTGGAGATGGCAATCCGCATCTCAGCCCGGGCGCTCGATCAGTGCCAGGATCTCTCCCGGCTGGGCATGCCGCCGGAGCGCCTTCTTCGAAAACACCAGGTTTCCGTCCACCGTCACCTCGAACACCCCGCCCGACGAGGGCACCAGCCGGATCTCGGCGTCGGGGATTTCCGCCTTCAGCTCAGCCGCCAGACTGGTGGCTCGTGGCTCGTAGTTTCAGACGACGCAGTACTGGATGACCATGCGCATGCGGGAGTCTCCTCGGGTCGGGATGAGAACCGTGCGAATCGTAGCGGTCCCCGTCGGCGAAGCCAAGGGCGGCCGCGCCCGGTGACGGGGCTCCTTGTCATGGCATCCCGGACGCCGTATCTATTTGACCCATGCGAACCTACCGATACCCCGCCAGGGGCCCGGCCCAGGGGCTCCGGTTCCTGGCCGGCCTCGCCCTGCTGGTCGCGTGCGCGCAGCCGGGCGCGGCGCAGCAACGGAAGTACTTGGTCGAGCTCGGCGCCGCCGGAGCGTACCAGTCCTTCGACAACGCGACGGACCTCGGGGGTGCCCCCGGTGGGCTGGCGCGGATCGGCGTTTGGCTGCCGCTCAACTTCTCCGTGGAGCTCGAGGGCGGGTTCGCCTCGCCGAAGACGCAGACCGGCGATGAAGGGGTGAGCGTGAAGACCTTCGCGGGGTCGGCACTGTACAACATCATGGCGGGCCAGTCGAGCTCGTTCTACCTGAAGGCCGGTGTCGGCTCCACCAAGTACGGCAGCGGCTGTCGTGCCAGGGTGGACGAGCCCATCTGCGGGAGCAGCGGCGCCCTGCTCGCAGGGCTCGGGTTCCGCGCGGCGGTCAGCCCGACCGTCATGATCCGCACCGAGGGGCTCTACAGCCGGAACAAGAGCACCCCGGCCTCCGGGGAGCCGGTGTCGCTGTCCAACTTCGGCCTGAGCGCGGGTGTGAGCGTCATGCTGGGCAGCAAGCCCATCCTCGACGACGATGGTGATGGGGTGCTGGAGAACCGCGATCGCTGCCCCGGCACGCCGGCCGGCGCCAGCGTCGACGGCCGGGGCTGCCCACAGGACAGCGACAACGATGGGGTGCCCGACGGCGTCGACCGCTGCGCCAGCACCATCGCCGGCGCAGCCGTGGACTCGCGCGGCTGCTCGCAGGATTCCGACGGCGACAACATCCCCGACGGCCTCGACAAGTGCCCCGACAGCCCGGCGGGCGTGCTGGTGGATCCGCGCGGCTGCCCCCGCGACAGCGACGGGGACAGCATCCCCGACGGGCTCGACCGGTGCTCCGACACGCCCGCGGGCGCCACCGTGGACGCCCTCGGCTGCCCGGGCGACGAGGACGGGGACGGTGTGCTCGACGGTCTCGACCGCTGCCCCCGCACGCCGACCGGCGCGGCGATCGATACGAGAGGTTGCACCAGCGGCCAGCAGCCCACGAGGCCGGCACCCAGCCCACAGGCACCGGCGCCCCAGCCCCCGGCGCCCCGGCCGAGCGCGGCGCAGCCGCCGCCCCGCATCCAGCCGGACACGGTGGGCCGGCCCATGCAGCGCCCCAACGTGACGGTGCCGAAGACGGGCTCGATCACGGCGGGGATCATCCCCGAGGTCGCCTTCATTCCGCGCACCGCGCGGCTGCAGGCGGCCTCGTACGTGGCACTCGACTCGGTGGCCGACCTGCTCCGGGGCAATGAGAAGGCGCGGGTGGAGATCGGCGCGCACTCCGACAACAGCGGCTCCGCGTCGGACGACCTTCGTATCACCGCGCTGCAGGCCGAGGCGGTGCGCGACTATCTGGTGGTGAAAGGCGTCAACTACCAGCAGATCGTCCCGAGGGGGTATGGCTCGTCCGTGCCGCTCTCGGCGGACACTACGCCGCGCGGGCGTGCGGCCAACCGGCGGGTGGAAATCCGGCCCATGGCACCGGGCCCCTGATTTGCGTGGAAACGGCGGCGCGCGGGCCGGCTCCGTGCCCGCCGCCGTCCCCCACAACTTCAGGGTCCCATGCGCCGGGTTTTCGCCTGCGGTGTTCTGGCCGTCTTCCTGCACATTGCATCGCTCTCCGCACAGCAGGCGCCGGGCTGGGGTGACGAGCTCCCGCCGGCTCCCGAGCTTCCCGAATCCCTCCTCGCCATTCCCAGGGTCGAGCTCCCGATCATCCAGCCGGCGCCGCCGCTCACCCGGCCGCCGAGTCCGGTGCATGCGATCTATGTCAACGCCTGGGCGTTCGGCGGCCGGCGGTTCTACGACCTCGTCCGGCTGGCCGACAGGACCGAGATCAACGCCTTCGTGGTGGACGTGAAGGACGACACCGGCTACCTGACCTACCGCTCCGAGGTCCCCACCGCCGTGGGAATCGGCGCGAACGGGCAGCTCCGCGCGCGCGATGTCCGCGAGCGGCTGCGGGTGATGCGCGAGCATGGGATCCACCCGATCGCCCGCATCGTAGTGGCCAAGGACCCGCTGCTCGCCGCGCGCAAGCCGGCCTGGTCGGTCCGGCACGTGGACGGCGGGCTGTGGCACGACCGGCTCGACTTCGCGTGGGTGGACGCGTTCAACGACTCGGTGTGGGTCTATGCCGCACAGCTTGCCGCGGAAGCGGTGCGGGCCGGCTTCGCGGAGGTGCAGTACGATTACGTCCGCTTCCCGGACGAGCCGGAGAGCCGGCTCGCCAGCGCGGTATTCGCGGGCAGGCGCCCCGGCGAGACCAAGCGGCAGGGTGTCAGCCGCAACCTGCGGCTGCTCGGCGAGCGCACCCGGCCGCTCGGGGTGCCGTTCACGATCGACGTCTTCGGTCTCACGACCAGCGCGCCGACCGACATGGGAATCGGCCAGATGTGGGAGGACCTCGTGACCACCGCCGACGTGGTCCTGCCGATGGTCTACCCGAGCCATTATTTCCGGGGCTACTACAGCCTCAAGCACCCGAACAGCGAGCCTTACAAGGTCATCCGCCGGGCGATGCAGGACGCCCTGCGGCGATCCCAGCCGCTGGGGAAGACCGCCGAGATCCGGCCGTATCTGCAGGCGTTCACGCTGGGGCCGCCACGTTACACGCCGGCGCTGGTGCGGGAGCAGATCCGGGCGGCGGAGGAGCTGGGCATCACGTCGTGGGTGCTGTGGAACCCGCGGAGCGCGTACGACGCGGGGATCTTCCGGCCGCGGGCGGTGGTCACCAGCGCCGCGAGGCCGTCCGCACCGCGTCCGGCAGACGGGACGAACTGAAGGCCCGCAACCATAAGGGCCGGACCCCGCCAGGCGGTCCGGCCCGTGCTCGTCGCCCGCCTTGACCCCCCCTCCGGGGACTGTATTCTCCAGAGCCCGCATCGCTTGAAAACGCCGTCCTCCACAGGAGCCATGCACGATGGACATCGGGACCCGCGCCGTTCTGCTGCTCGCGTTCGCCGCCGCATCCGGGGCCAGCCCCGCCGTGGCGCAGGCGCCCACCGCCGCGACCCCGGCGGCCATCGCCCAGGGGGACAGCATCTTCCACAGCAAGGGCAACTGTTACGCCTGCCACGGCGCCAACGCGCAGGGCGCGGTCGGCCCCAATCTCACCGACTCGGAGTGGATCCACAGCGACGGCTCCTACGACGCCATCGTCAAGCAGATCACCACCGGCGTCGCCCAGAAGGACTCGAAGAGCGGCATTCCCATGCCGCCGAAGGGCGGCTCGTCCATCACGGACGACGAGGTCAAGTCAGTGGCCGCGTACGTCTATTCGCTGAGCCACAAGTCGGGATCCTGACGCCGGCCCCGGAGGACCGCACGCCGTGATGCGGCGGGCGCACTTTCGTGCGCCCGCCTCGCTACCTTCCACCCATGAGTTCGAACCGGCTCGCCGCCTCGTCGTCCGCCTACCTCAAGTCCGCGGCCCATCAGCCGATCCACTGGTTTCCCTGGAGCGAGGAGGCGTTCGCCGCCGCCCAGCGTGAGGACCGCCCGATCCTGCTCGACATCGGTGCCGTCTGGTGCCACTGGTGCCACGTCATGGACGGGGAGTCGTACGAGGACCCGGAGCTCGCCCGGTTCCTGAACCAGCACTTCGTCTGTATCAAGGTGGACCGGGACGAGCGCCCGGACGTGGATGCCCGGTATCAGCGCGCGGTCCAGGCGCTCACGCGGCAGGGCGGCTGGCCGCTCACGGCGTTTCTGACGCCGGCGGGCGAGGTGTTCTACGGCGGCACCTACTTTCCGCCCGACGGCGCGCACGGACGGCCGGGATTCCGCAGCGTGCTCGAGAGCGTGCTCGAGGCGTACCGTGCGCGGCGCGAGCAGGTGCACTCGCAGGCGGAGGCGATCCGCCGGGTGGTGAGCGACGACCTCGACGAGGCGGCGCCCGGCGAGGCGACGCCGCAGGTGTTGGACGCCGCGGTGGACCAGATGCAGCGGGTGTTCGATCCGGTGAACGGCGGCTTCGGCCGGAGCCCCAAGTTCCCCCACCCCGGCGCGCTGACGCTCCTGCTGCACCGCTGGTCCGACCGACCGGATCCGTCGGTGCGCGCGATCCTCGACCGAACCCTTGAAGGGATGGCGCGCGGCGGCATCCATGACCAGCTCGGCGGCGGGTTCCACCGCTACAGCGTGGACGCCGAGTGGATCGTGCCCCACTTCGAGAAGATGTCGTACGACAACTCGGAGCTGCTCAAGACCTACCTGGACGCGTATGCCCTGTTCGGGACGGAGGAGTACGGCGCGGCGGCGCACGGTATCGTGCGCTGGGTGCGCGAGGTGCTCGCGGAGCCCCAGGGCGGGTACGCCGCGAGCCAGGACGCCGACGTGGGCCTCGACGACGATGGCGACTATTTCACCTGGACCCGCGAGGAGGCGGCGTCGGTGCTGACGCCGGCCGAGCTGGAGGTGGCGGCCGCGTACTACGACATCGGCACCGCGGGCGAAATGCACCATAACCCGGGCAAGAACGTCCTGTTCGTCGCGGCGACAGTCCCGGCGCTGGCGGTCCGGTCGGGGCGGCCGGAGGACGAGGTCCGGGCCACGCTCGAGAGCGCGCAGGCCAGGCTTCGGGTCGCCCGTGCCACTCGGCCCGCGCCCTTCGTGGACCGTACCCGCTACACCAGCTGGAACGCGATGATGGCATCGGCGATGCTCCGCGCCGGCGTGGTGCTGGGCGACGGGGACGCGCGCCGTCACGCGCTCCTCACCATGGACCGGCTCCGGTCCGAGCGCGTGGCCGACGACGCGGTGGCGCACACGCCCGGCGGCGTGACCGGGTTGCTGGACGACCAGGTGCAGGTGGCGGCGGCGGCGCTCGATGCGTCCGAGACCACGGGAGACGCGGCGTGGATGGCCTGGGCGGAGCGGCTGATGGAGCGCGTCTGGGCGGACTACTGGGACGAGGCCGGCGGCGGCGGTCTGTGCGACACCGCGCGTGGACGCCGCGACGAGCTGGGGCTGCTGCCGGCCCGCGCCAAGCCGGTGCAGGACGCGCCATCGCCGTCACCCAACGGCGTGGCCGGCGTCGTGTGCGCCCGGCTGCACGAGCTCACCGGCGACGCGCGCTGGCGGGAGCGCGGGCTGGCGCTGGTCCGGGCGTTCGCCGGCCGGGCCGAGGCGCTCGGCCTGCATGCCGCGGCGTATCTGCTGGCGGTGGACTGGCAACTCTCGCCCGTCACCCACCTGGTCATCGTCGGCGAGCCCGGCGATCCCGTGGCCGATGCCATGCAGGCCGACGCGCTCCGCGCGTTCATTCCGCGGCGGGTGGTGCGGCGGATCGCGCCCGCGAAGGCGGCGGCGGAGAAGCTTCCGGCCGCGATGACGGGAATGGTGGCGGCCGGCCGCGCGCCGGCCGGGTACGCCTGCACCGGGACCAGCTGCCGGGCGCCGGCGGAGACGGTGGAGCAGTGGCGGGCGGCGCTGGCCGGATGATTAGATTTCCCTGTTCACCTTGACCGGGGTACCGTGTGGCCAAGACCGCAACCATCGAGACCAGCAAGGGCACCATCGTCGCCGACCTGTACGACACCGAGGCGCCCGATACCGTCGCCAACTTCGAGAAGCTCGCCAACAGCGAGTTCTATGACGGGACCCGATTCCACCGGGTCATCAACAACTTCATGATTCAGGGCGGGGATCCGCTCTCCAAGGATCCGAACAACCCCCGCGTGGGCACCGGCGGGCCCGGGTACCACATCAAGTGCGAGACCCACCGCAACACGCACAAGCACGAGGCGGGGACGCTCTCGATGGCGCACGCGGGGAAGGACACCGGCGGAAGCCAGTTCTTCATCTGCCACTCGCCGCAGCGGCACCTCGACGGGGTGCACACCGTGTTCGGCCAGGTGCGCCAGGGGATGGACGTGGTGAACGGCATCAGGCAGAACGACGTCGTCACCTCGATCCGGGTGGCCTGACTGCACCTCGATTTCGCGATCGTCGCCGATTACGCCCTGATCGACCAGCAGGGCAAGTTGAGCGTGCTGGGCATCTTCCAGCACGTCTGGCTCACCAGCTTCCCGGCGGTCTGCCCGCGCACCCACCTGGTCCTCCGGGTGCGGGGTCGCCGCACCGAGATCGGCATTCACACCATCCGCATCCGCTTCGTGGACGAGAGCGGCGCGGAGCTCCTCGGCGGCGACGGCACGGTCCAGTTCGGCGAGCCGCCCGCCGGCGTGGTGGACGTGGAGGCCGGGGCCGTCCTGGTGTTCGACGTCCCGCTCCCCCGCCCCGGCAGCTACGCGTTCGAGATTTCACTCGACGGCGAGATGGCGACCCGCGTGGCGCTGACGGCGGGCTATGCCCAGACCACAGGTGAGAGGTGAGAGGTAAGAGGTAAGAGGTTGCTGC
>DASSBA010000181.1:0-5506 GCA_035699205.1 Gemmatimonadales bacterium | reverse complement strand
AGCGATCCGAGGAGCCGGGTGATCCACCTGGGAACCGGCCGGCGAGGCGGCTTCACGCCGAGCAGGGCGGCCGCCGTGTCGCCCAGCACGCGGCGGGTGACCGGATCGTCGTCCACGACGTTGTACGCCCCCGAGGCGAGCGGCAACGCCGCGACCACCGCGGTCGCCGCGTCGTCGTGAGACACGAACGAGAAGAAGGCGTCGGGAACTCCCGGCAGCGGCAGCATTCCGCGGCGGACGTTCTGGAGCATGTCGCCGAGCTGGGTGGAGTCCGGCCCGTAGAACCCCGCGAAGCGGAGCACGATGCCACGGCCTCCGCTGCGGGCAAACCGCTCGGCCGCCTGCTCGGCGTCGAGCACCGTCCGGTTGTAGCGGACCGGTTCAAGGGGAGACGTCTCCGTGATCCAGGCGTCGCCCTGCCCGGCATACACCGGCGCGAACGATTCCTGGATGACCAGCGCCACTCCGTTGGCGATCGCCGCGTCCGCCAGGAGACCGGAGGTGATCCGCCGGATCCTGTCGTTCTCCCGCCAGGCTCCCGGCAGCAGCAGCTTGGCGGTGGAATGGGGAATATGGGTGGCGAGGTTGATGACCGTGTCGTGACCGGCGACCACCTGAGCGATGGATGTCCCGTCGAACAGATCCACCGAGACGGGTCGGGCGCCGAGCGCCTCGAGCTTCGTGTGCTGGGCCGGGCTTCGGGCCACGGCGGATACCTGGTGACCGGCGGCGACGAGCTGAGGAACTACCCGCCGGCCGATGACGCCGCTGGCGCCTGTGACGAAGATTCGCATACCGCACCTCCCGAGTCGGGGCCAACGCGGAGCGAGGGATCATGTCGGCCACTCTCGACCCATTCCCGGGCAAGATCCCTCGCATTCGCTCGGGATGACAGGGGATCGTTAATCTATATACGCGAATTCCCGGTTATCATGTTCTTTACCATGACCTGTCGCGTCATTTCCGCGCTCGGACTGGCCGGGCTGCTCCTGGCCGCATGCGGCGGCCGGGATACGGGCGGGGACTGGACGATGCGCGTGGACACGGTGCGGGCCGGCGCGGAGCCGGGCACCCGGGTGACGGCGTCGCTTCGGACCCATGGCAAGGAGGGACCGGAGGGAGCAGCACCGACGCATGACGTGGTGCTCAGCTTCGATTGCTTCGGCGATAACGCGACCGTCGCCATCATGACCGACCAGGCGCTGCGGCAGGGGAGTACCGAAGTCCGGTTGAGCGTGGACAGCGCCCCTGCCCGCACGATCCAAGGATTCGCCGGAACCACCAGCACGGGAGGAAAAGTGCTGCTGACGATCGCGCAGGACAGCCTGTTGACGCGGCTCAGCGGGCACCGCCGGGCGATCGTGCGCTACGCCGACGGAGCCGGATCCTACCAGACAACGGCGGAGTTTCCCATCGGCGGGCTCGAACGGCACAGGGCGTCGTTCCTGGGCGCGTGCGCCGGGCGAGGGGGGAAGAGCTAGGCGAGGCGCGGCCGTCGCCGAAGCAGCCCGGCGACACCCAGCGCCAACGGGCGAAGATGCGCGACCCTGCCGGGCGCCGCGCCCGAACTCGCCCATGCCGCGCCTCCCCGCCGAACGACTCCTGGTACCGGTCGAGCGGCACGTCGAGCGTGGGCCGCCGGCTGTGCACCTTTGCGTACGTTATGGGTGGTAACGTCGCTGATTATGGACAGCCCGCTCGGACTCGCCGGTCGAGGGCCGCGGCGGTCGCGCCGAGGTACGGCCGATCCCTCTCGACCGACAGCCCCGGTTAGATTCTACCACCCCCTTCAGACCGACCCAGCCGGCCCCGCTCGCTGCCCGCCTGGAGAGCGTATGTCTCAGCGCAGACCGCGTCCCCTCCGCGGCATCGCCGCGGCCGCCCTGCTCCTGCTTGGCTGCGGCGGCGGCGAGTCCGGACCGTCCACCGGACTTCACGTCGCGGTGAGCACGACCGGTACCGAGATCGACCAGGACGGCTACGGCATCCAGCTCGACGGCGCCGCGGGCGGCACCGTAGGCCCCTCCGGCGCGCTCGTGCTGGCCGCCGCCGCCGGCAGCCACGTGGTGACGCTTGCCGGGATCGCCGGGAACTGCAGCGTCACCGGAGACAGCGTCAGGACGGTCACCGTGGCCGACGGCGAGGTGGCCCAGGTCGCCTTCGCGCTGACCTGCGTGGCCTCGGGCCTCGATGCCCGGTCCATCGCGGTCGGCCCACCCGGCGTCGCTCTGGTTCCCGGCGAGGAGCTGCGGCTGGAGGTGGTGCTGTACGATGCGGGCTTCAACCCGGTCGGGGTGGCCTCCCGGGCGCGCTTCATCTGGACCACCAATGCGCCAGGTCTGGCGAGCGTGTCGGACACCGGCCTGGTCACGGTGCCGGCCGGCGCCACGCCCGGCCAGTTCGCGCTGATCACCGTCGCCTTCGATTCGCTGCAGGCGACGGCGCAGATCAGCATCAGCCCGCCCACCACGGCGGTGGCCGTGCGGCCGTCACCCATCGGCCTGACGCCCGGTGGGCGCCACATTCTGCAGGGGCTGGTCCGCACCGACGCCGGCGATTTCTTCCCGGGCTATTACGTGCGCTTCAGTCTCCCAACCACCAGCGTGGCACACCTGACGCCGCAGGGATGCGGGCGGACGGACTGCGTCTACGGCTCGACCTGGGAAACGCTGCTCACCGCCGATGCGCCCGGCACGGCGACGCTCGCCGTGGCCGCGGCGGGGCAGCAGACCACGGTGCCGGTGACCGTCGCCTACGCCGCCTTCGACACGGTGACCGCCGGCGGCGAGCACACCTGCGGTCGGGCGACCACCGGCGTCCTCTACTGCTGGGGCGGGCTGGTGGGGCCCACGCCGCTGGCCGCGGGCGAGCTGGCGGGCCTGCGCGACATCCAGGCGGGCGTCGACCGAACCTGCGGGCTCGATGCCGCCGGTCTGGCGCAGTGCCTCGGCGATACCCTCGGGGCGGTGCCGACCCAGCTGAGCGCGACCCTGCACTTCAGCACGCTGGCGCTGACCTCGGCGTTCTCATGCGGCCTCGATCTTACCGGCGCCGCCTGGTGCTGGGGCAACAACGAGAGCGGCGAGCTTGGCGACGGCAGCCAGACGCCGAGCGCGACGCCAGTGGCCGTAGCGGGCGGGCACACGTTCGCGGCGCTCGCGGCGGGAGGGAGTCACGCCTGCGGACTCACCATGGCGGGCGCGGCCTGGTGCTGGGGATTCAGCTTCGCGGGCGAGGTCGGTGCGACCCTGGTCCCGCCGTCCGATCCGTGCTCGCCTTACGCCTGTTTCCTCGAGCCGGTGGCCGTGCAGGGCGCCCACGCGTTCACCCGGATCGTGGCCGGCGCCCACCATACCTGCGCCCTCGATGCCGGCGGGGCCGCCTGGTGCTGGGGGTTCGGCGACAAGCTGGGCGCCGGGCCGCGGAGCGACATCGTCAACAATGCGCCGGTCGCGGTGGCCGGCGAGCTCACGTTGGTCCAACTCACAGCGCGGGGAGACCACACCTGCGGGCTGACGGCGGACGGCCTGGCCTACTGCTGGGGCGCCAATCCCGACGGGCGGACCGGGCAGCCCGCCGGCGACAGCCCGGTGCTGACGCCCACCCTGGTCGCAGGAAACCATACGTTCAGTCAGCTCAGCGCCGGCGGAGTGCACACGTGCGGCATCGCGACGGACGGACTGTACTGCTGGGGCGGGAACGGCCAGGGGGAGATCGGGGTCGCCGGTGGGGCGACCGACCTGCCGGTGAAGCCGGTGGGGCAGCCGTAGGCACGCGTATATTCCAGCACCCTCACCCACGCGGAGCGCGCATGCGACCACTCTCACTCGCCCTCACTCTCGCCCTCGCGCCGGCGGCGCTCCCGGCGCAGCAATCGCCCGCCCGGGCGGACGCCACGCCTCCGCTCGAGATCGGCGCGCGGGCGCCCGACTTCGCCCTGCCCGGCGCGACCCGCTACGGCGTGCTCGCGAACCCGGTCCGTCTCTCCGACTTCAAGGGGAAGACGGTGGTCCTGGCGTTCTTTTTCAAGGCCCGAACCAGCGGCTGAACGGTGCAAATGAACGCGTACCGTGATCAGTACGCGACGCTCTTCAAGAACGGCCGAGGCGTGGTCCTCATCGCCATCAGCGCGGACCCCGACACCGCCCTCGCCTCGTGGGCGCGGGACTCGGAATACCCCTTCCTGTTCGCGAGCGACACCGCGACGGCCGTGGGCCGGCGATACGGTGCGCTGGCCAGCAAGCCGGGGCTCACCAATCGCAATCTGTTCGTGGTGGGACCGGACGGGAGGATCGCCTACCGGGCGACGCCGTTCCGGGAGATCGATCCGACGGCCTACACGGCATTGGGGGCGGCGGTCGACAGAAGCCGGCGCTGAGGCCCACGGTTCCGAGCGCATGCGCCATGACTGGCCGATGATACGCTCGATGGGGATGAACCCGTAGCAGCGGCTGTCAGCGGATGCGTTCAGCGCAACCCGATCCGCTCCACCAGCCGGCCGAACCGCGGATCGGACCGCAGCGGCGAGTATCCGGGGTCCACATGCAGGTAGATGAGCCCGGCCGAGCGAACCTGAAAGGCACGCTCGAGGCACGCGAAGGCCCGGTCGACGTCGCCCACCGCGGCATGGCCCATCGCCATGATTTCGGATCGCACGTAGTGCTGCCGGGATTCCTCCTCCAGCCGGGCGAGGATCTCGTCGGCTTCCTCGCGCCGTCCCAGGGGTGCCAGGGCCCGCACGATCAGCGCGTCGTACGACCGAACGCTGGTGTCGAGCCCCTGGCCCCGCTGAAACCACTGCAGGGCCGTCTCGGCATCACCGAGCTCGAGGTACGCGGAGCCGATGTCCAGGTACGAGTAGGCGTACTCGGCGTCCAGGTCGATCGTCTTCCTGCCCTGGGCGATGGCGCCGGGATAGTCGCCGCTGAACAGCATGAAGCGACCGAGCCAGCGGCTGTACGCCGCATACAGCGGGTCGAGCACGAGCGCCTTCCGCACCTCCTCGATCGCCTCGGCCACCAGGCCGACGGTCGGCAGCACGCTGCCGAACGCCCAGTGGGCCTCGGCGTGGTTGTCGTTCACCGCCACGGCCCGGCGGAGCTGCCGCTCGGCGCCGGCGAAGTCCCACTCGTACCAGCACAGCACCTTGCCCACCGACGTGATCGCCTCGACCAGGTCGGGATCGTGCTGCAGCGCCCGGGTGGCCGCCGCCTTGGCCCGGGGGTAGGCGTCGTCCGGCACGACGAAATCGTCGGCCAGCTGGGTCCAGCAGTCCGCGATGCCGGCGTACGAGCGGGCATAGGCCGGGTCCTGCAGCAGCGACTGCTGGAAGAAGTCCAGCGCCTTCCGGGTGGAGGGCTCGGTGTCCTTGTTGAAGACGAACCGCCCCTTCAGGTACAGCGTGTAGGCCTCGATGTTCCTGGTCGGGGCGATCAGGTGGCCGCCGTCGTCGCCCAGCCTGAGCTTCAGCGCGTCGACGATGGCGTGCGAGATCTCGTCCTGGATG
>DASSBA010000180.1:0-3458 GCA_035699205.1 Gemmatimonadales bacterium | reverse complement strand
ACCCGCCGGAACCGCGCGATGAGCCACTGCCGCAGCTCGTCCAGGATCTCGTACACCGTGGGGATCACCAGCAGCGTGAGCAGCGTCGAGGTGAGCGTGCCGCCGATGACGGCGACGCCGAGCGGTTGCCGGAACTGCGCGCCCTCGCCCCGGCCGAGCGCCACCGGGATCATACCCGCGATCAAGGCGAACGTCGTCATCAGGATGGGCCGGAGCCGGATGGCTCCGGCCTGCACCAGCGCGTCGCGGAGCGGCAGGCCGTCCGACTCCCGCGCCCACTTCGCGAAGTCGATCAGCAGGATCGCATTCTTGGCCACGATGCCGGCGAGCAGGATCACCCCGATCAGGCTCATGATGTTCACCGTCAGCCCGGTGAAGGCGAGCCCGAGCATCACCCCGATCAGCGAGAGCGGCAGGGACATCAGGATCGCCATCGGGTCCACGAACGAGCCGAACTGCATGACCAGGATCAGGTACATCAGCATCACGGCCACGCCGAGCGCCACGAAGATGTTGCCGAACACTTCGGCCTGCGACTCGGCGTCGCCGCCGGCGGAGTAGGTCACGCCGGCGGGCAACTGGAGCGCGGCCACCCGCGCCTCGACGTCGTTCATCACCTCGCCAGTGCTCCGGCCGCTCACGTTCCACTCGACGTTGACCACCAGGTCGCGATTGAGGTGGTTGATCACGGCCGGCCCGAGGCTCTGCTCGATCCGGGCGACCTGGCCGAGCGGCAGGGTGCGCGCCCGGCCGTCGGCGCCGGCCACGACCAGCGGGAGCTGCCGCAGGTCTTCCGCCCGCTCCCGCGCCTCGGGCGCAAGGCGCACCTCGACGTCGCGTGTCTCGCCCGAGGGATCCACCCAGTCGCCCGCGTCGATGCCGGCGAAGGCCGGCCGGAGCGACTGCGCCACCTGACCCACCGTGACGCCCAGCGCGCCGGCCAGGCTGCGGTCGAGCTCGACGTTGAGCTCCGGCTTCTGGCCCTTGCTCGAGAGGGAGATGTCCACCGCATTCGGCACCGACGCCACCGCGCGACGCACCAGCTCCGCCGCCTCGTTGATGGACGCCTGGTCCGGGCCCTTGATCTGCAGCAGCAGCTGCTTCCGGCCGCCGCTGAAGTCGCTGGTGAACACCGCCATGGTGGCGCCGGCAATGCGCGTGACCTCTTCCCGGATCGTCGCGGCAAAGGTCTCCGCGTCCATGTCACGCTCGGGCTTGGGCACCAGGCGTACATAGATGTTGCCGACATCCACCGCCCCGGAGGTCCCGCCGCCGAGCGTGGTGTAGGTGTAGCGCACCTCCGGGTGCCGGCGCAGGATCCGGGCGGCCTCCTCGGCCTTGGCGCGGGTGTACTGCAGGTTCGAGCCGGGCGGCGTCTCGATCTGAATGGTGAACTCGGAGCGGTCGTCGAGCGGGAAGAACGCGACGCCGACCTTGCCGATCTCCGGCGCGAAGCGGTTGACGGCCCCCAGCGCGGCCCCGGTGAGCAGCACGGCGATGGCCCCTCCGCCGAAAGCCGCCACCCACCCGGCGCGACCGCCGGCGGGCAGCGCCCGCCAGGCCGCGTACGCCATCCGCGCCAGCCCCGCCGCGATGCCCAGCAGCAGCGCCACGGCGACGTACCCGGCGCCGGACACGCCGGCCGTCACCATGCGGACGATCCCGGCCGCGGCACCGGCCGCGAGCAGCGTGATCGCGAGGGCGCCCACGAGGTGGAGCGCGCGGTTCGGTGGCCGGCTCACCAGCCAGGCGCCGATGATCGTGCCCGCCAGTACCGCCGCCAGGCCGGGCAGGCCGCTTTGCAGCACCTGGAACGAGCCCAGGAAGGTGCCGACCGCGATCACGACTACGGCCACGCGATGGTCGAGCGCCCAGCCGATCACCCCCTTGTAGCCCTCCGCGATCCGGTTGAACCAGGCGTTGAACCGGTCGAGCTGCCGGGTGAGCCAGCCCCGCTCCGCCGGCGGCCTGTGCGGGTCGGCCCAGTAGGCCGAGAGCATCGGGTCGAGCGAGAACGACACGAAGAGCGAGACCAGCACCGAGCACGCGATCGTGAGCGCGAAAGGCTTGAACCACTGGCCGCCGACGCCCGTCATGAACGCGATCGGCACGAACACGGCGAGGATCGAGAAGGTCGTGGCGGCCACGGCCAGGCCGATCTCGTCGGTGCCGTCGTGCGCCGCCCGGAAGTGGTCCTTCCCCATCTCCACGTGCCGCACGATGTTCTCGCGGACCACGATGGCATCGTCGATCAGGATGCCGATCGCGAGGCTCAGGCCCAGCAGCGACATCGTAT
Source organism: Gemmatimonadales bacterium (assembly GCA_035699205.1). Classification (GTDB taxonomy): domain Bacteria; phylum Gemmatimonadota; class Gemmatimonadetes; order Gemmatimonadales; family GWC2-71-9; genus CAVVWJ01. Next base: position 1,162 of record DASSBA010000180.1, on the reverse strand, counting down.
TGAGCGTGAAACCGCAGGCCCAGACCGCGATGAACGAGGCCAGCACCGAAACCGGCAGCGCGAGGCCGGTGATGATCGTGGAGCGCCACGAATTGAGGAACAGGAACACGACCAGCACGGTGAGCAGCGCGCCCTCGACCAGCGCCTCCTCCACGTTCCGCACGGCGGCGGTGACGCGCGTACCCGAGTTGCGCACGACCTCGAGCGTGGTCCCGGCGGGAAGGTCGCGCTGGAGCGCCTCCACCCGGTCCAGAATGCGGTCGGCCACGTCCGTGGTGCTGTAGCCCTTCGACTTCTTGATGTCGATGCCCACGGCCTCGTGGCCGTTGAAGAGGGCGAGGGTGCGCTGCTCCTCGGTGCCGTCCCGCACGTCGGCCACCTGCCCCAGGCGGATCAGCGTCCCGTCCCGCTCCGCCACGACCAGCCGCTCGAACTCGTCCGGTCCGTCGAGCCGGCCCTTGAGCCGGATCGAGCGCTCGTCGAAGCGGCCCTCCACGTGCCCCACCGGCGCCGACAGATTCTGGAGCTGCAGCGCCTGCACCACCTGCGCCACGCTCACGCCCATCGCCTGCAGGTCGGCGGGCCGGAGCTCGACGGTGAGCTCGCGTTCGAGCTTGCCCGAGACCGCCACCTCGGCCACGCCCGCGATGGAGCGGAGCTCCCGGGTGATCGTCGGGTCGGCGATCCGGGTCAGCTCCGCGGGCGAGAGCCGCCGCGAGCTCAGCGCCAGCGACACGATCGGCCGGTCCGTGTCGTTGAGCTTCTTGATGATCGGTTCCTTCATCTCTTCCGGGAGATCGTCCCGGATCTCGCTGATCGCGTCGCGGATGTCCTGGGTGGCCTCGGCCAGGGGCTTGTCGAAGAGGAACTCGACGGTGATCAGGCCGAAGCCGTCCTCGGCGACGCCGTACAGCTTCTTCACTCCGCTGATCGCGGCGATCTGCTCCTCGATGGGATCGAGCACCTCGTTCTCGACGCCGTCGGGCGACGCGCCAGGGTACGGGATGGCCACCGTCACGAACGGCGGGGCCACGTCGGGGAACTCGTCCGTCTGCAGCCGGAACAGCGCGATCACCCCGAACACCACCAGCGCCAGCATGGTGACGACGGTGATGATCGGTCGGCGGATCGCGAAATCGGAAATCAGCACGGTGTCGTCTCC
>DASSBA010000179.1:0-7637 GCA_035699205.1 Gemmatimonadales bacterium | reverse complement strand
GTCGCCGAGGCCATGCGCATGGGGCTCACCGTGCTGCCGCCGGACGTGAACGCGAGCGCATTCCGCACGACGGGCCGCGGGCGGGAGCTCCGGATCGGGCTGCAGTTCGTGAAGGAGCTGTCGGCGGAGGGGGTGGAGCGGGTGCTGGAAGCGCGGAGGGGAGGGAGGGAGAAGCGGGCGGAGGAAGAAGGCGAACGGAACTGTCATCCCGAGGGAGCGCCAGCGACGGAGGGATCTTGCTCGGGAATGGTTCGAGCTCGGCCCGGCCAGATCCCTCGCTCCGCTCGGGATGACAGCTCCGCTCGGGATGACAGTTCCGCTCGGGACGCCGCCCCTCTCCGCCCCTCCGTTCCTCCGTCTTTCCGCCCCTTCACCAGCCTCGCCGACCTCCGCGCCCGCACCGGCATCGCCCCCGCCGACCTGCGTGCGCTCATCAAGGTCGGCGCGCTGGACTCGATCGCGGGCGGCTGGACCCGGCCGATGATGCTCTGGCTGGTGGACTCGACCGCCGAGTGCGTCCGCTCACCCGACGACCGCCCCGGCGACTGGTTCGACCACCTCCCGCCCGCCGTGCCCGTGCTCAGGGAGTACGGCCCCGAGCGCCGCCGGCGGGAAGAGCACGCCGCCCTCGGCTTCACCACCGACGCGCACCCCATGCGGCTCTACGCGGACGACCTCCGGCGGTTCCGGCTCTGTCCCAGCACCGCGCTGCACCGGCACGTGGGGGAGCACGTGCTGGCGGCCGGGATGCTCACCAGCGCCAAGCCGGTCCACACCCTGAAGGACGAGCCGATGGAGTTCGCCACCTTCGATGACGGCGACGGGCTCATCGAGATCGTGCTCTTCCCGGACGTCTATCGTGAGCGCGGTCACGTGCTGTTCGATCAGGGGCCCTTCATCTTTCGGGGGAAGGTCGAGGAGGAGTTCGGGGCGGTGACGCTCACGGTGACCCATCTGGATCGGCTGGAGCGGATGCTGGCAAAGCTTGCGGCCCGAACGCCAGCTCGCCCTCCTGGGCGAACCGGACCTTCCGGCTCCCGATCGGGGTAGCGAACGTGGCCCGGCCCTCTACCATGAAGCGGTGGACGCCCGACCCGAACGTCTGGAGCCTGGCGGCCGGCGTGCCCCCATCGGGCACGAGCGGGAGAGCCACGGTGGAGGTGGCCACCTCGGGCAAGGGCACGCTGCTGTCGCGGTCGAGCTGGCCGATGGGCAGATCGTCCAGCCTCAGACGCAGCTCCACCCGGGTAGTCGAGACCGGGTAATCGTTGGGATTGCTGACGTCGAGCGCCACCTCGACCGACGCCGAGTCCGTCGATCGCACGCCGAGCCGCACGCGGGACACCGTCACCCCCGGGTCCTGATACATCCAGAGACCCAGCGGCGTGCAGGCCACCATCGGCGCCAGCATCCACACCTTCCCCAGCAGACGGCGCCGCGTCATCGTGCCTCGACCTCGAAAGGATTCCGGCATGCACCACCACCTTCGGTTCCCGCCCCGTACCCGCTACCTGCTGGCCGTGCTGGCCGGGGCCTGCGGGTCGGGCGACGCCGCCGGACTCGGCCCGCCCGACGGCGCCGTTCCGGTCGCGCTGCAGGAGGTGGCCTCGGGCCTGAGCTTTCCGCTCGCGCTGACCGCGCCGCCCGGCGATTCCCGCCTGTTCATCGTGGAGAAGGGTGGCGCTGTTCGCGTCGTGAGGGAAGGGGTGCTGCTCCCGACTCCGTTCCTCGACCTCGGCGGGCGGGTCTCCACCGGCGGTGAGCAGGGTCTCCTGGACCTGGCGTTCGACCCCGCGTATGCCACGAACGGCCGTTTCATCGTGCACTATACCGACGTCAACGGGAACACCACCGTCTCCGCGTTCCGCGTGTCGCCTGGCGACCCCGACCAGGCGGACCCCGCGAGCGAGACGGTGCTGCTGACGGCCGAGCAGCCGTTCGACAATCACAACGGCGGCCGCATCCTGTTCGGTCCCGACGGGATGCTGTACATCGGTCTGGGCGACGGCGGCAGCGGCGGCGATCCGGGCGGGAGGGGCCAGTCCCTGGTAGAGCTCCTGGGAGACATTCTGAGAGTCGACGTGACGGGCGGGACGAGCTATACGATTCCGCCGGACAACCCGTTCGCCGGCCGGACCGACGCGCGCCCCGAGCTCTGGAGCGTGGGCCTCCGGAACCCGTGGCGGTTCGACTTCGACCCGGCCACCGGCGACCTCTACGTCGCCGACGTCGGCCAGAACGCATGGGAGGAAGTGGACGTGGCGACGGTCGCCCAGGGCGCGGGCCGGGGCGCCAACTTCGGCTGGAACGTCATGGAGGGGACGCACTGCTATGCGGCGGCCACGTGCGATACGACGGGCTTGGTCCTGCCGGTCCTCGAATACTCGCACGCCGAGGGCTGCTCGATCAGCGGCGGATATGTCTACCGGGGCGCTGCCATTCCCGGGCTGCAGGGGCATTATTTCTACGCCGACTACTGCTCGGGGTGGGTGCGGAGCTTCCGGTTCCAGGACGGCCAGGCCACCGATCCCCGGCAATGGCCCACGCTCGCCCCGGGTGGCGGGATACCGGGCTTCGGCCGGGACGCCTCCGGCGAACTGTACGTCCTCAGCGTGGAGGGTCGGGTATTCCGGATCGTGCCCCAATGACGGAGGAGCTCCGGGCGCTCGCGGCCCGGCTGCCGGCGGATATCCGCTTCGGCGCCTCCTCGTGGAATTACCCGGGCTGGCGGGGACTGGTGTATCACCGCGAGTACGAGGGCCGGGGGGCGCCGGCCAGGATGCTCGAGGAATACGCCGCCTTCCCCCTCTTTCGCACGGTCGGCATCGACTCCAGCTTCTACGCGCCCCCGACGGATTCGGTGCTGCAGGCGTACGCCGAGCACCTGCCGCCCGGGTTCCCCTGCGTGAGCAAGGTGTGGAACCAGCTCACGGTACAGACCTTCACGAAGGCGCAGGACAAGGCCCGCGCCGGCCAGGCCAACCCCGACTTCCTCAATCCGGACGTATTCCTGGAGGCGGTCTACGAGCCCTATCACCGGCATTTCGCCGATCACGCGGGACCGTTCGTGTTCGAGTTCCAGACCATCGGCCGGCGCAGCGGGATCACGGCCGAGTCGTTCGCGGCCCGGCTGGACGAGTTCTTCGGGGCGCTGCCGCGCGAGAGCCGGTACGCGGTCGAGATCCGCAACGAGGAGTTTCTCACCCCCATGTACTTCGCGGTGCTCCGGGAGCACGGCGTCGCCCACGTCTTCAACTCCTGGACGCGGATGCCGCCGATCGGCGACCAGCTCGACCTGCCGGGCGCCGTCTCCGGCCCCTTCATCGTGGCGCGGGCGCTGCTGCAGCCGGGCCGGACCTACGACGAGGCGGTGGACGCCTTCGCGCCGTACGACCGGATCCAGGACCCGTCGCCGCCGCTCCGGCGCGATCTCGTCCGGCTGATCGAGACCGCCGTGCGCACCCGCATCCCGGCCTACCTGCTCGTCAACAACCGCGCCGAGGGAAGCGCGCCGCTCACCGTGGCCGACGTGCTGCGGATGCTGCCCGGGGCGGCCGCGTGACGGAACAGCGCCGCTCGCTCCGCCGCTACGCGGTCATCTCGATCCTGGCCGCGCTCGCCACCATCGGGCTCAAGGGCTGGGCCTACGCGGTCACCGGCTCGGTGGGCCTGCTCTCCGACGCGTTCGAGTCGCTGGTCAATCTGGCCGCCGCCGTCGTGGCGCTCATCGCGCTCACCGCCGCCGCCCGGCCGGAGGACGAGGACCACCGCTACGGCCACAGCAAGGCCGAATACTTCTCGAGCGGCTTCGAGGGCGCGCTCATCATGCTCGCCGCGGCGAGCATCCTCTACGCGTCGATCCGGCGGCTGATCGAGCCCAGGACCATCGAGCAGCTCACGCTCGGCGTCGGCATCTCGGTCGCCGCCTCGGTCGTCAACCTGCTCGTCGCGCGAGTCCTGTTCCGCGCGGCGCGCCGGCACCAATCGATCACCCTCGAGGCCGACGCCCACCACCTGATGACCGACGTGTGGACCTCGGCCGGGGTCATCATCGGCATCTGGGCGGCCTCGGCCACGGGCTGGCAGCGGCTCGATCCCATCGTGGCGATCGCTGTCGCGCTCAACATCGTGTACGCCGGCGTGGGCATCCTGAAGCGCTCGCTCATGGGGCTGCTCGACACCGCCATTCCCGACGAGCTCCAGCACAAGGTCACCGACATTCTCGTCCGCCACACATCCGGCGGCGTCCGGTTCCACGCGCTGCGCACGCGGCAGGCGGGCGCCTGGCGGTTCATCGACTTCCACGTGCTGGTGCCGGGCAACTGGTCGGTGAAGCGGGGGCACGATCTGCTGGAGCGGCTGGAGGAGGAGGTGCGCGAGGCGGTGCCCAACAGCACGGTCTTCACCCACCTCGAGCCGGTCGAGGACCCGGTCTCGTGGGAGGACACGCGGCTCGAGCGCAAACCTGGAGACAGCGCGGAGATCAAGGCGCCGGAAGCCTGACCTCGAGCGCCCAGCGCCGCTCCTCGCCGGGCGCGAGCGTCTGCGCGGTGCCCCACGAGTCCACCGCGTCCGCCAGCCGGTCGGGCGCGCCGATGCAGGGCTCGAGCCCCAGGTTGTAGTAGGGCCGGCGACCCGCTGGCGCCCAGCCTTCGCAGTTGATCCATAATCCCAACTGCGGGACTTCTTCCGGCCGGACGACCAGCTCGAGTCGCTCACCTTCGCGCGGGTCGGTGAGCGCCATGCGCCCGTCCGGGCCGACGTCGCCGAACAGCTTGAGCGCCCAATGCCCGCTCGCCGGGAGGGTAAACGAGTCGGGGTGTCCGCCGACGGCACCGGGCCAGCTCACCACGTCATCGCGGTTCAGGTCGTCCCGCCCGTGCACCGCGTCGAGCTTGACCTGACGCACGCCGGGCAACTCGACGGCGGTGCCGGGCTGCACGTTGAACAGCGGGTGCGCCGACCAGATCCAGGGGAACGCATCGCCGCCGGTGTGCCGGAGGTAATAGCGCATCCGCACCACCGGCGCGTCCTGCCCGACAGTCACCGTGCGATGAAACTCGTACGGCAATCGAGTTCCCCAGGCCGTGCTCTCGAGCGTGGTCCCTTCCGCGTGGTCGTACACCGAGCTGCTCCATTCCGCGCTCCACAGCTCCCCGTGGTCCGGCAACGGCGGCGCATCGGCTGGCGCGCCCGGCAGCGGCGACGGTCCCACCGTAGGGAAGCATTCGTCCCACCCGCCGCTGTCGGCGGTCTCGACGTAGGAGGTGCCCGCTCGCGGCAGCGCGAGCGGGATCTGGTCGTTGCGCCAGAGCCACTCCCGTCCGCGCAGCCGGCGGAGGTGGGTGAGCCTCATGCCGATGACGGGGACGGCGACGAGCTCGAGCTCCTCCGAGCGGAGCGCGATGGCGGGGAAGCCGGAGACGATAGTCTGGCGGAAGGGCATGGCTCGGGTCGTTGGATATCCGATGGCGAGCAAACCGGGCGGCCGCGCGGAACGACGCGTCGCTCCAGCACGGCCACGCGAGCACCGGCCCTCTGATTGGTGGTGAGCCACACGTCACCGCGGGCTGGTCCGCAATCATGCGGAACCGAGCTCAGCGCTGCGCCAGATCGGCCGCCTTGCCGATGCCGCGCAGCTCGGAGAAGAAGACGTCCGGATCGCCCCGCCGCCCGTCGCCCCAGGTCCCGTAGGCCCGGTTCCCTCCCGCGGCCACGTCGACGTAGTCGCCGAAGTTGGGAGTGGCGTCGGCGGCGGCGGCCGCCCAGTCGCTCCCCACGTCGCTGACGCGCACGTTGGGCCGGAAGGTCGCGCCGTTGTCCGTCGACTGCGACCAGAAGGTATTCGTGATCGCCGTGCCCGGGTCGTCCCGGCGGTCGTACCAGATCACATCGACATTTCCGCCGGGCTCGACCGCCACCGCGGGCCAGAATTGATAGTCGGTCAGGTCGTCGTTTACCCGCACCGGCTCGCTCCAACTGAATCCGTCGGGCGAATGGGTGAGGTACGCATCCGCGAGGCTGGCCGCGGCGCTATGGAAGGAGACGTAAACCTCGCCCTTGTATGGGCCGCTGCGAGCCACGTCAATCCTGGGGAAATCGTTGATGAACCCCCGGTTGTACCCCGGCACCTCGGTGTTGACCGGGACGAAGGTGGCGGCCCGCACGGGTGCCTGGAATGACCGGCCACGGTCGGTCGACTTGGCGACGACGACTTCCCCTTGCGTGAAGGAGGGATAGCGCACCCAGACGACGTAGAGCTCTCCATTCGGGCCCACGGCGGGCTCGGAGCCCTGCTGGCCCAGACCGATGAACGGGCCGGCGACCACGGGTGGCCCGAAGCTCTGTCCGCCGTCGTGCGAGGACACCACCTCGATTGGTACAGCCACGACCTGCCCGTCGACGATTTGGAACCGGGTGTAGCTCACGTACACGTCGCGACCCTGGCGATCCGTGGCGATGAAGCACTTGTCCAGGAAGTCGGGCAGCGAGCTCGAGGCGTAGACCGGGGTGTGCCAATCGATCGTGCGTCCCTGCCGCCGGCCTGCCGTCACGCAGACGCCGGAGAGGACGGGGTCGGTGCCGAAATCGAAGCAGAGATCGACGTAGAAGAAGGTGCCGTCATTGGACACCGCGAGGCCGGGGTCGCCGCTGTGAAAGAACCCCGGGGTCGGAATTCTCGGCAGGCCGCCTCCGTCGATGAACGTCCGCCCGCGATCTGGCGAGATGCTCCAGCCGCTCACCCCCTCCTCGAAATGGCCCGGGTAGAACCCATCGGCATCGTTGAAACCTACGACGATGGTGCCGCCATGATCTGCGATGGTGGTCTCGCTCTGTACCAGCCCGGGCCCGCTGCGGCTGTTGACCAGCACGTCCGCCAGGTCCCGCGGGGCGAGGCCGCGGCCCCGCCCGAGCGGGAGGCGGAACCCGAGTCCCGCCGATCGCACCTTGTGGCCGAAGAACAGCCGGTAGGCCGAACCGCTCAAGCGATCCTTGAACGGCTCGAGCTGGCGGGCCCTCGTCGAGGTCGCGATGCGGGCGAAGCTCGGTGTCGGTGCGGTCTCGCTGGGCCCGGATCCGGGCGCGGTGGGCTCGTCGTCGGCACAGGCCGCGAGCGCAATGACGATGGCGGCGGGCCAGCCGAGCCGCCGGGCCGACCACCGGATGGATTGACCGGGTGACGCTTGCATGAGCTCCTCCAGTTCTGGGCGGGAGACGACGGCCGGTCGCAGAACCGGCCGGCCGAGGAGGAGCCATCATATCCGACATGGTACACCAGGGCGTCAATGGGATTGATCTGCCCATCGCACCCTCGTCGCCCTCACGCTGCGCGCTACACCTCCGCGAACGCCCGCACCGGCCAGCTCCCGAACCCCGCCACCCGCGCGGGTACGGCGGAAAACCGGAACCCGCGGTCCGGGAGCGCCCTCAGGTTGCAGAGGTGCTCCACGATCGGGATGCCCGCGCCGAGCAGCACGGAGTGGACCGGGCGGGCTCCGTCGCCGATATCGTCGATGTTGAGCGAATCGATCCCGACCAGCGCCGCGCCCCGATCAACGAGGTGCTTCGCGGCGGCGGCGGTGAGGAACGGATGGCCCGAGAGATAGGCGGGCGTCCCCCAGTGCGCGTCCCAGCCG
>DASSBA010000178.1:0-2365 GCA_035699205.1 Gemmatimonadales bacterium | reverse complement strand
CACGGTGAGCCCCATGCGCATGGCCTCGGCGACGTAGACGAACGGGTGATAGAACCCGCCCCCGTTGGCCAGCACCGCGGCCATGAACTCGGCCGGATGGTGCGCGCGCAGGTAGCACGCGTGCTGCGCCACCTGGATGTAGGACGCCGAGTGCCCCTTGCAGAAGCTGTAGCCGGCGAACGACATGATCATCGCCCAGACCCGTTTGGCCGTCTCGGCGTCGCGGCCGAGCGCGAGCGCGCCGGTGAAGAACTCCTCGGCGTAGCCGGCGAGCGCCTTGGCGGGGCGCTTCTTCGAGAGCGACTTGCGCAGCCCGTCGGCCGTGGCGAGCGGCATGCCGGCGAAGGCGGCGCACACGTTGACCACGTCTTCCTGGTAGACCATCACGCCGAACGTCTCCGCCAGCGTGTCGCGCAGCACCGGGTCGAGCGGCTCGTACGGCGCGCCGTGCAGCCGCTCGAGGTAGAGGCGGATGAAGCGGTTGGAGGCGGGACGGATGATGCTGGTGTTGAGCACCAGCAGCTCGAAGGTGTCGGCCCGGCTCTTGGCGCAGAGCGCCCGCGAGGCGGGCGACTCGGTGTAGAACACGCCCATCGTGCGGCCGGTGCGGAAGAGCTCCTTCGTGGGCTCGTCGTCGCCCGGGTCGGAGGAGGTGTAATCGATGTACCGGCCGGTGTGCGCGTGCACCGCGGCGATGGCGTCGCGGATGACGGCCAGCGAGCGGTTGCCGAGCAGGTCGATCTTGATCAGTCCCGCATCCTCGGCGCCGTCCTTCTCGAACTGGATGACGGGGACGGTCAGATCCGGGTGCCCGTCGAGCGTCTTCACCGCGCGCTCGGTCGGCACGTAGTCGGTGAGCGCGGTGGGCACGATGACGACGCCGCCCGGATGGAGCGAGAGGTGGCGTGGCATCCCCACCAGCGGCGCCGCCATCCGGGCGAGCTCCTGCCAGCTCGGCGGCAGGTCGAGCGCCTTGAAATTGGGGTGGGTGGCGAGCATCTCCTCCAGCGGCTGCTCCTCGTACCACGGGATCCGGCGCGTCACCTCGCGGATCTCGCCGTTGGGCCGCCCGTGCACCTTGGCCACTTCGCGGAGCGCGCCGCGCAGGCGGAAGCAGTTGTGGTTGGCCACCATCGCGGCCTGCGGATGGGGGTAGCGCCGGAACACGTAGGCGAGCACGTCGTCGCGTTCGTCCCACGGGAAGTCGAGATCGATGTCGGGCGGGTCCTTGCGCGCCGGATTGAGGAAGCGCTCGAACAGGAGCCCCGCGCCGAGCGGCTCGACGTGGGTGATGCCCAGGCAATAGCTCACGATCGAGTTGGCCACCGAGCCGCGGCCGCAGTGGGTGGGGCCGTGCTCGACGATGTCGCGCACCACCAGGAAGTAGTCGGCGAATCCCTGCGTCCCGATGATCCGGAGCTCGTGCTCGAGCCGGTCGCGCGTCACCGGCGCGATGGTGCCATAGCGCCGCTCGGCACCGGCATAAGCGAGCGCGCGGAGCTCCTGGGTGGCGTCATTCGCGTCGGCGAAGCGCGGGGCCACCACGCGGCCGACCGGGATCCGGTACCGGCAGCGCTCGGCGATCTCGGCGGCGGCCCGCAGCGCCTCGGGGCAGTCGGGGAACTGGCGCGTGAGGTCGGCAGTGGGGCGGAGCCAGGCGTCGCGGGCGGACGGTCGGACGGTCTCACTCTCCTCCCGGCCGCCTGACCGCCCGACCGTCTGCCCGCCTGACAGCCTGCCGTTGAGATGAATCGCCCGCAGCAGGCGGTGGCGGCTCCAGTCCTCGGGGTGTGCCATGACGACGGCGTTGGTGACAACGGCCGGGAGGCCCATGCGGCGCGCCGCGGCGAGCACGGCGTGGCGCTCCTTGCCGGGACGGAGCTCGGCGTAGAGGTCCCGCGGGCCGCTCAGGCGGAGGACGCGCTCGAGGAAGGCGGGGTCCTGAGAGAGGAGGACGAGGCCGGCCCGATCCCGGGCGAGAGCGACGGAAAGAGGGAACGACGGAACGACGGAAGGGCAGTCGGGTGCGCCCATGGTTCCGTCTTTCCGTCTTTCCGCCTCCCAGTGAATCCCCGTGATTGCCCGGCAGAGCGCCGCCCACCCATGCTCGTCCATCGCGAGCGCGATCGTTTCCTCCTCCTCCGTGACGAGGTGCGCGCCGAGGATGGGCCGCACGCCGGCGGCCTCGCAGACACGCTGGAACTCGACGGCGCCGTAAACGCCGTTGGTGTCGGTGCAGGCGAGCGCGTCGAACCCCCGCCCGGCCGCCGCAGCGGCGAGGACTTCCGGGCTCGACGCGCCGATCCCGAAGGAGAAGTGGGTGTGAAGGTGGAGGTGGGTAAACATTTGGGGCGTGCGCCCACTT
>DASSBA010000177.1:0-28382 GCA_035699205.1 Gemmatimonadales bacterium | reverse complement strand
CCCCGAGGCCAGGGTCGTCGGCATGAAACTGAGCTCGACGAACGGCCGCATGCCGATGGACAGCAGATAGTCGAGGATGCTGTCCGCGTTGAAGAACGAGTAGAGCAGCCGTTCCTGCTGGCAGGTCAGCGTGCCCATGGGGTCGGAAAGGATGCCGTGGAACCGCACGTGGCGGAACCCCAGCTCGCGCCGGCAGCGGGCCAATTGGCGCTGCCAATCGGCCCGCAGCGCGAGCGGCGCATGGCCGCTGCCGACAGTGTGTTCCCAGAAGTGGCCGAGCGCGGCGGACGGGGCCGCGAGATTGGATTTGAACTGGACCACCGCCCCTCCTGTATCCCGGTTCCGGTCGGGCCCACGTGACGGCCCCAGGATACCGGTGAGCGGTGGTCCGCGCTGTGACGGGCGCGACTCGCTACCGTCCGGCCAGAGCCTTCGGCAGCCCGAAGATCAGGATGGCATCGCCGAGCGGGTAGCTCAGTTGGAAGTTCCCTCCGCAGGCGATGGCGATGAACTGCTCCTTGTCCAGCTCGAAGCTCATGGGCGTGCCATTGCACCCGGCGCCGCCGTTGAACTGCCACAGCAGCTTGCCGGTCCTGGAATCGTAGGCGTTGAAGTTGCCGTTGCCCTCGCCGGTGAAGGTGAGCCCGCCCGCCGTGGACAGCGACCCGCCCATCATCGGCTGCGGCACCTTGTTCTGCCACGCGATCTTGCCGGTCTTGAGATCGATCGCGGAGAAGAGGCCGTACTGCTCCTCACCCGGGATGGCGACGAAGGCCGAACCGAGCCAGAGCCGCCCCTTCTCCCACGGCGCGGTGTGGGTGATGTAGTTCATCGGCTGATGGAGCGCCGCCACGAAGGCGTAGCCGAGCTTGGGATTCACCGAGATCGGCGACCATTCCGAGCCGCCGTTGGCCCCCGGCAGCATCCGGGTACCTTCGGCCGTCGGGAGCGCGAAGATGTTCTCGTGGGGAACGAAGTTCTGGCTCTTGCGCACCAGCTTGCCGGTGGCCGCGTCCACCACGTAGAGCCAGCCGGTCTTGCCGGCGTGGAGCACGACCTTCTTTCCGCCCAGTTCGGTGATGGCGGAGGGGGAGGTCGCGTCGAGATCCCAGACGTCGTGCGGCACGGTCTGGTAATACCACTTAGTCTTGCCCGTGGTCGCGTCGATGGCGACGATGCCGTCGGTGAACAGGTTGTCGCCGGGGCGAACGCTCCCGTCGAGGTCCGGTGACGGGTTGCCCACGGTCGCGAAGATCGTGTTCGACGCCTTGTCGTAGGAGGGAGTCGTCCAGACGCCGCCGCCGCCGGTCTTCCAGGCATCGGCATACTTGGCGCTGTCCGCCTTCTCCTTGGCGATGTCGCGGTGCAGATCGGCGTCCTCGGCGTGCGTGGCCCAGGTGCCCCACCAGCCATTGGTGGCCACCGGGTCCTCGCCCGGCGCCGGAATCGAGAACCAGCGCCACGCCTGCTTGCCGGTCGCCATGTCATAGGCGGTCAGGTGGCCGCGAATGCCATACTCGCCCCCGGACACGCCGACGATCACATGCTCGCCCACGATGAGCGGCGCCATCGTGATGCTGTAGCCGAAGGCGGGGTCCGCGACCTCCACGTCCCACTTCGGCTTGCCGGTGCGGGCGTCGAACGCCAGCAGCCGGGCATCGAGCGTGCCCACGAAGACACTCCCGCCGCCGACCGCAACGCCGCGGTTGACCGGGCCGCAACACGCGATGGTGGTGCCGATCTTCGGCTCCTGGCGCCAGATCTGCTTCTTCGAGCGCAGATCGTAGGCGATGATGGCTTCACTGTACGGCGTCGTCACGTACATGGTGCCGTCGACCACGATGGGCGTCGTTTCGAGCGATCCGAGCTTGCTGGTGCCCGTCTGGAAGATCATCCTGGGCACGAGCCGGCTTACGTTCGCGGCGGTGACGCGCGCAAGCGTGGACCATCGCTGGTTCCAGTCGGTGCCGCCGTACGTGGTCCAGTTGCTCTGCGCTCCCGCCGGCGTCGCGACCATCGCCGCCGCCAGGAGCCCCAGCCAAAGCTGTTTCATTGCGTTCCTCCTCGACAATGTGTCAACCAGCATGGACGATCCGCTCGCGGAGGATCCGCTCGACCGGCGGGAAGGTCCGTTGCGCGGCCGCTGGCACGTCCAGCCAATCACCGGTGCCGGCTTTCCCCTTGAAGTAGTCCCACGGGAGGGCCCCCGGGCCCCCGGACCTCCCGACCACGATGCGCCCGACCATCCCCGCGGCCTCATGGGGCAGGCAGAAGTAGTCGTACACTCCCGGCACCGTGAGCGTCGCCTCGAAGTGATCGCCGGGGTTCACGAGGAACCCCGAATCCCAGGGCGCCGCGCCCTCGGGGATCCGCAGGGAATGGCGGCCGTTGTTCGGGTGATAGGCGGTCGTGGTGTGGACGTTTTCCTTCACGACCCAACGAATCCGACTCCCGGGCTCGACCAACACGCCTACCGGATCGAACCAGACCTTGCTGCCGAGCGGGTCGCTTCGCATTGCGATTTCAACCAGCGGGACCGCTGGAGCCGGCGCGCGCCACCAGGGCGGCAGCGCCAGGCCGGCGAGCATCGCCCCACCGGCCTGGATGAACCCGCGTCGCGTGGTCATGGCGCAGCCTACTTGAGGGCTGCAGCCTTCGCGGCCGAGACATACCACAGGATGAAGTGGTAGTGCGGCTCGGCCACGCCCGGGTGCCCGGCGTTGTACACCACGTCGACGTGATCCACCTGCTCGCCCTTCCCGGTCTTGAGACCGGCGAACGCCTTCTGCGCGTTCATGTCCTTGAGCGGGATCATGTAGATCGAGCTCACCAGGTTGCCCTGGCGGTCGTAGGCCAGGAACGGCCCGGCGGGGAGCGTCGCGGGGTCGACGTACAGCGTGCCCAGTCCGGGCAGAAAGTCGGGGAGCTGGACCAGGGTGCTGACCTTCTTGTACGTGCCGGCCGGTGGGGCCTTGCGCTGTGCCACGGCACTCTGCGGGGTGGCCAACAGGAGGCCCAGCCCGAAGGCGGCGCCGAGCGCTCCGAGGAAGACGCGTTTCATGACCTGTGTTCTCCTTGCGAGTGAGACGTCGCCCGGGCCGGCGACTCGCGCGCCTCGCTCGGTCACTCCACCTGGCCGGAATGCGGACGCCGGCCGGTCCTGCGACTGCTCGCAATACTGGTCCGTCGAGCGCTCCCGGCCAATAGCGCGTTCGTACCATCGACGTCAACACGCATCACGGCAGAATGGGGATGGGATATGGGGCGGGCGGGCCCATGGTGCAGCCGCAGGCCTACTCGAGCACGACTCCCGCGTCGTGCTCGATCCGGGCGCTCCGCGGCAGCAGCAGCACCAGCGGGCCGATCAGCAGGAAGATCACGGCCACGAGCGCGAAGATGTGATTGTAGGCGAGCACCGTCGCCTGCCGCTGGATGGCGTGCTCGAGCAGCTCCAGCGCGCGGCCGTGCGCGGTGACCACGTCCGCGCCGGCGCGCTGAGCGGCTGCCGCCACGCCCGCGACCCAGCGGAGCGCGACGGGGGTCCGCATGTCCTCGACCAGCACGGCGTGGTAGGTCGCTTCGCTGTGGGTGAGCGTGGTGGCGGCAAGGGCGATGCCGATGCTGCCCATCACCTGGCGCACCACGTTGTACAGCCCCGTGGCCGAGGTCATCCGCTCCCTGGGTACGGTGGCCAGGGCGGCGGTGCTCAGCGCGGCAAACAGCAGGCTGAAGCCGACGCCTTGCCACACCTGCGGCCACACCAGGTCCCAGACGCCGGTCTGGACCGTGAGCCGCGCCAGGTCCCAGTAGCCGAAGGCGGTGAGGACGAGCCCCGCGCCGACCATGAGCCTCGGGCCGGTCCAGTTATAGAGCCGCCCCGCGACCGGCATGGCCACGAGCATCGCCAGGCTGCGGGGCGCGAGGGCGATCCCCGACTCCATCGCCGTGTAGCCCAGCAGGTTCTGCAGAAACAACGGGAGGATGAAGAGCACACCGCTCAGGCCCGCGCCCATCACACCGCCCATCAGGGTGGCGGCGCTGAAGCGCGGATTGCCCAGAATGGAGAGGTCCACCGCCGGCCGCCCGGTGGTCAGCTCCCGCCAGACGAAGAGCACCATCCCCACCGCCGCGAGCACGCCCAGGCGAACGATGAAGCCCGATTCGAACCAGTCGTTCCGCTCGCCCTCCTCCAGCATGAGCTGAAAGGCGCCGAGCCCGACGATCATCAGGCCGAGCCCGGTGAAGTCGATGGGCGCCCGGGTGCGCTGGAGATAGGGCGGGTCCTCGATCAGCCGCTGGACCATGACGAGGTTGAGCAGCCCGATCGGCACGTTGATGAAGAACACCCACGGCCACGAGTAGTGGTCGGTGATCCAGCCGCCGAGGGTGGGTCCGATCGCCGGCGCGAGCACGACCCCCATGCCGTACACCCCCATCGCGATCCCCTGCTCCTCCGCCGGGAAGCTCTCCCGCAGGATGGCCTGCGGCACCGTGATCAGCACCCCGCCCGAGAGGCCCTGCAGCATGCGGCAGGCGATAATGGCCGGCAGGCTGCCGGCCATCCCGCAGAGCATCGACGCGAGGGTGAAGAGCGCGGTGGCCGCGAGGTAGAGGTGCTTGCGGCCGTAGCGCCCGCTGAGCATGCCGACGATGGGCATCACCAGCACGTTGGCCAGGATATAGCCCGTCACCACCCAGGTGATCTCTTCGATGGTGGCGCCCAGGTTCCCGGCCATGTCCGGCAGCGCGACGTTCACGATGCTCGAGTCGAGGACGGCCATGATGTTGCCGATCATGACGGTCCCGGCGATCACCCACTTGTGGGCGCCATGCCCGCTCATCGCGCCGGCTCGTCCTCCTCCCCGGCATCCCCGAGGGCGGCCGGCGTGAGGCGCGGCCCGAGGATGGCCATGGCCCGCCGCACGGCCGCACGCTCGGCCCGCGAGAGCCCGGCGAGGCGTTCGCCGAGCGCCGCGCGCGCGCCGGCCAGGTGCGCCTCGACCCGGCGCCGCCCGGATGCGGTGACCCGGAGCGCCACCCGGCGCCGGTCCCGCGGCGCCGGCCCCCGCGCGACCAGCTTCCGCGCCGCCAGCTCGTCCACCACCCGGGTGATCGCCGGGCGGCTGAGGAGCATGTAGTCGGCGAGCGCGGAGGGCGAGCAGCCCGGGTAGGCGTTGATCAGCGTGAGGGTACGGAGCTGGACGTCGGAGAGGGTGGACGAGCGGTGCCGCCAGGCCTGCGCCCGGACGAGCCGGGTCACCAGCAGGCCGATCTCCATGACCGCGGCCGCCGCGGCGCCGGTGTCGCGCGCGGTGGTTGCCTCAGGCAATAGTTGCATATGTGAATCATATCGCATGGCCGTGACACGGCAAGGCGGGCAGGCGCCAGGGCGGTGTCGGCGGAAGCCGGGGGACAGGCGCGGCATGACGCCCCCGCCCGGGTGGCGGAACGTCGAATGGCCTAGATTGGGAGTATCGGGTCCGGGTCGCGGCCGGTTGGTCAAGGCCGCGGGCGCCGGCACTGGAAGAGAGGCTGGCGAGCGATGTCGGATACAGCGCAGGAACGGCCGGGCGACGGCGGCGGTGGCGAGACCACGCAGGAGACCTCGAGACGCGGCGTCGAGATGCTGATCGACGAGATCGTCGAAGACTCGTTCCCGGCGAGCGATCCGCCGGCCTGGGGCGTGGCCGCCTCCCGGCTGGAGCGGGCGCGGCAGACGGAGCAGCCGCCGGAGTAGTCCGGGCGTGCGCGGCGTCACCCGCCGGCCGCAATTAGCTTGGAGCGCATGTCCAACTCCCCCTCCCGCTGCTTCCTCCTGCTGGTGGACGGGCTCCGTCCCGATGTCGCCGAGGCGCGGCTCGCGGCGGGCGAGCTGCCGCACCTGGAGGCCATGCTGCGCTCGGGCGGGCGGACGCGCGCGATCACCGGCTTCCCGTCCACCACGAGCGTGGCCTACCTCCCGTTTCTGACCGGCTGCACGCCCGGCCGGTGCAACATCCCCTCGATCCGGTGGCTCGACCGCCGGGCCTACGCCGGCCGCTGGTGGCGCGACCGCCAGGCAATGCGGAGCTACTGCGGCTACCAGGCGCCGCGGCTCGATGACGACATCGCGGACGACGTGCGCACGATCTTCGAGCTGGTGCCCGAGAGCCTCGGCATCTTCACGCCGGTGGCCCGGGGACTCACGCCGGCACGCGATCCGTCGCGGCGCGAGCGGCAGTTCTGGGGCGGGCTGGCGCATTACGCGCAGTGGCATCAGCCGTCGGACGACGCGGTGGCCCGCCACCTGCTGCGGGCGGTGGACGGCCCCGCCCGCTTCGTTTTCGCCCAGTTCCCCGCGGTGGACGGCTACACCCACCAGACCGGCCCGGACGCGGAGCCGGTGCGGCGCGCGCTCCGGAAGGTCGACGGCGTCGTGGGCCGGCTGCGGGCCCGGCTCGAGGCGCGCGGGGAGCTGGCGCGGACGCTCGTGCTCCTGGTCAGCGACCACGGGGCGGCCCCGGTCCACACCCACCTGGACCTGGCCGACTGGTTCCGGGCGCACGGCGTGGCGACCCTGTCGCATCCGGTGATCTGGGCGCGGCGCCCCAGGGCCGCGGTCATGGTGGCCGGCAACGGCTCGGCGATGGTGTACGCCCGGCCCGGCGAGCCGCGGGCGGAGCGCTGGCCGGTCGAGCGGCTCCGCGTGCCCGCGACGTTCGGGGCGGATCGGGATCTGGTGGAGGCGCTGCTGCGCGAACCTGCCGTCGGCCTCGTGGCTGCCGAGTCGGCCCACGGGGGGATCTGGGTCGGGAGCGCCCGCGGGGCGGCCCGGCTCCAGCGCTCCGGCGGCGAGATCGCCTACGAGCCGCTCACGGGCGACCCGCTCGACTGCGGCGGTGCGCGGCGGGGCACGCCGCGCGAGTGGCTGGACGCCACATGGGACGCACCCTGGCCCGACGCGGCCTATCACCTGCTCGACCAGTTCCGGGCCAGCCGCACGGGCGACCTGCTGGTGGTGGCCCGCGAGGGCTACGACTTCCGCCGGCGGTTCGAGATCCCCGAGCATCGCGCGGGGCACGGCAGCCTGGCGCGGAGCCACATGCAGACGCCGGTCTGGTCGAGCGTGCCGATCCCGGACGAGCCGCTCAGGACCGCCGACCTGTTCCCGGCGATGCTGGACTGGCTGGGCGAGCCCGTGCCCCCGGCGCTCGATGGGGAGGCGGTCTGGCGCCCGGGCGACGCCCCGCGCAAGCAGCCGGGCCCGGGCGTCGCGATTTCGAATGTGACTTGACGTTGGCTTGACGGACTTCGCCGAGCGTCGTACCGGCCGGAGTATCCCACGTCACATCACGGTCGGAAGCGAGGGTATCACCCATGCGGCCACGGCTCCTCCCCCGGCTCGCTCCCCTGGTCGTCCCTGCCCTGCTGCTCGGCGGCTGTGGCCAGGACCAGCCACCCACCGCGCCCGCATCGCCCGATCCGGGCGATCCGGCCTTCAGCCATACGGCCGGACACAAGGTGGTCAACAGCCTGTCCGATCCCGGCGACGGCACCTGCGATCTCAGGCAGTGCACGCTCCGCGAGGCGATCGACGACCCGGAAAGCACCGAGATCAGCTTCGCCCCCGGCCTCACCGGCGCCATCACGCTCCGCGGCACGCTGGGAATCGACAAGGCGCTCACGATCACCGGCCCCCGCGGCGGGATCGTCCTTCGGCGCGGGAGCGCGGATCGCGACTTCCGGATCCTCCGCATCCTGACCGGTGCGAACGTGAGGCTCACCAACCTGACCATCCGCAATGGCACGGGCGACCGCGCCGGCGGCATCGTCAATTGGGCCACGCTCGCGCTCGTCAACTGCACGGTGGCCAACAACGCCGGCGGCGGCATCGACAACCATGGCACCCTGACGCTGACGCACAGCACGATCGCGAGCAACGCCGGCATCGGCATCACCAATCATGCCCACCAAGCGCTCTCGGCCACCAGCACCCGGATCGCGCGCAACGCCGGTCCCGGCATCCTGAACGACCTTGGCACGCTCGAGCTCACCGGGGGCGCAGTCGAGCTCAATACCGGCGGCGGGATCTTCACCGCGCAGGGCAGAGCCACGCTCACCGAGGTGCGCATTACGGGCAATTCGACCGCCGGCCTGGGCGGCGGTATCCAGAGCGTCGGCGCCACGGTCGTGCTCACGAACAGCACGGTCGCCCGCAATTCGGCTGCCGAGGGCGGGGGCATCGCGAATCGCGACGGCAGCTCGCTGACGGTGGCCGGCACCACCATCGCGGGCAACTCGGCCACGGCCGGCCGCGGCGGCGGCATCTTCAACCGGGTTCAGGAGCGCCTTGCCGCCAGCGTCACCCTCACCAACAGCACTGTGTCCGGCAACTCGGCCCGCGAGGGCGGCGGGATCTACAACTCGGGGTTCCTCGACTTCGCGAGCGTCTCGATCACCAACAGCACGATCGCGCGCAACTCGGCCGGCGAGGAGGGCGGCGGCATCCGCCAGGAGTTCGACGAGGGGATGCTGACCCTGAAGAACACACTGGTGGCCCAGAACACCGCGCCGACGGGGCCGGACGTGTCCGAGGCCTCCCAGGGGAGCCGGCTGAGCGCGAGCTTCAGCCTGATCGGTGACGGCCGAGGCAGCGGCATCACGAACACCGGCGGCAACCAGGTGGGCAGGATCAGCCCGAACGGTTCGCCGATCGATCCGAGGATCGGCTCCCTGGCCGACAACGGCGGGCCGACCCGCACGCATGCCCTCAACGTGGACAGTCCGGCGCGTGATGCGGCCTCGACGCCGGACTGCCCGACGACGGACCAGCGCGGGGTGTTGCGCCCACAGGGGGCGGCCTGTGACATCGGCAGCTTCGAGCTTGGAGTCACCGCGGGCGAGTGAGGCGAAATCGGAAACCGCGATGCGCGCTCTCTACCCGCGGCCGGACGATGCCGGTATATTGCGCGTCGTTCCGCCGGAAGGGTGTCGGCATCGTTCGTTCCGGAGGTGCCGCCGCCAGCGGAAGTTGCTAAATTACAGCCACTTGGGTCCGTAGCTCAGTTGGATAGAGCGCTTGCCTCCGGAGCAAGAGGTCGCGCGTTCGAGTCGCGCCGGGCCCACTCTGGAAGTTGATCCCCTGCTGACGCCTCGGTGTCGCGGGGATTTTCTTTCTCGAGCCGCCGGAGCTGATCGGCGAGCCGCTCGGAGTGCTGCGCGACCGCCTCCGCTTTGGGCCACTTTGTCGCAAAAGGGCCCCCCCATGTCGCATTCCAGCCCTTGTTCACCCCTGAAACTCGTACATCATGCCTTGCTCCCCTTTCCGGACCTGGAGATGGCATGCTCATTCCGCCACCGCCGCACCACGCGATCGGCGCTGCGCTTACTGCGGTCGCTCTCCTTGCTCCCGCCCCGGTGGCGGCGCAGGAACCGTCCCCCGCAGCGGCCCCTCCCATCGCCGACAGCGCCCAGGCGGTGGCCACGGCCTGTGCGGTGGCCCAGGGCCTCCGGCCCGCGGCCGAACGCTATCGCTGCCAGGTGGACCGGTACGCGGAGACGTCCACGGAATACATCGTCTGGGTCAGGGAAGACCCCGCCCCCGGCGCCTCCCCACTCGTGTTCAGTCGGTCCGAGGTGCGCCTGAACAAGACGGAGCCGTTGGTTATCGTGACCCGCGCGCCGGAACTCTAGGTCATGTCCTCGGGAACGACGTCCGGCCTCCGCAAGGTGAGCGCCGAGCTGCTCACCACGCTGGGATGGTTGAGCGGGACCCTGCACGTGCCCAGTCATGTCCTGCTCGAGGAGCACATCGCGCTCGGCCGGCACGACTTCAAGCTGACGGGGGTGGCCGTCCCCGCAGAGCCCGATCGCCTGCGGTTCCTGGCCCTCCGGCGCGACGCCGTCCTGGTGGTGGCCCCCGCCGTGGCGGAGGCGGACGCCGGACCGTCGCCGTTCAGCACGCCCCGGCATGTCGCCTGCCTCTTACCCGGCGCCATCCTGCGGGGCACGCTCCAGGTCTTCTCGAACATGCGGCTGTCGGACCATCTCCAGCTCCAAGGGCAGGTGGTCACGTTGCGTCATTGTCTGCTGACGCCATATGGCGGCACCGCCCACTCCGCCGACGCCCGGGCCATGCACACGGCCATCGTGAATCTGAGCTGGGCGATCGGGGTCTCGGAGGAGGAATGAGCGGTGGGGAGCGGCACGGTCCCCGGGGGGTGGAGGCCGTTACCCATGAGTCATGGAGGTGACCCGCCGTGCCCGTCGACTATCGTCTCGAGCCTGACGGCGTCGTGTGGACCGCGTTGACCGGCCTCGTGCGCGGTGAGGAGTTGGTGCAGCATGCGCTCGAGCTCGGGGCGGCCGGCTGCCTGGCGCGCCCCCTTCTGCTCGACGCCCGCGGGGGCCTCCTGCGGCTCGAGGAGCCGGAGATCGCCTGGCTGGCCGACGTGGTGGGCGGCATGCGTCGCATCCACGGCCAGGCGGCGGTCGCACTGCTGACGGAAGACGAGGCCTCCTCCGCGGTGGCCCGCAGCTACGCCGTGCTGATGCACGCGCACAACCCGCACTTCGCCGCGTTCCGACTCTCGGGCGAAGCAGAAGCGTGGGTCCACCAGCGGACGCCCGCGGCTCCTCCCGGGTCCGCGCGGCGTCAAGTCGATGCCGCGCCGCCGGTCCGACCGAAGCTGATCGGGTGGGCCCGGCTGCACCCCACCCACGTGCGGCGGCCACTGGGCCTGAATCCCACCCGCTGGTACCCGGTGATCGAACGGCCGGCGGACATCCCGAGCGCGCCGCTCCCCGGGTACGTCTGGCTGGACGATGGAGGCCGGTATCGGCAAGTGTGGCCGGGGTTCCTGGAGACGATTCGATCGCAGGAGGAGGAGGAGGGATGATCGCGGAGCTCGGTGCCTACTCGCCGCTCCATCACCGCTACTGCGGAACGATCTTGAACACCCCACCACCGCCGGTCACGATGTACAGCTCGCCAGCGGCATCCTCCCCGAAGCTGGTGACGTTGTCCCCCGGGCTGAGAGCCGGCCAGTCGACCGGCGGGCCCGGTTCCCCCGCCGCCCGGATGCTCTTCACCCAGCCGTCGCAGAAGTCGGAATAGAAGTACTGTCCCTGCAACGCGGGAATCGCGACCCCGCGATAGACGTAACCACCGGTGATGGCACAGCCTTCGGTGTGATCGTACTGCACCAGCGGCAGCGTGATGCCGCTCCGATCGCAGCCTTCCACCACGCATTGGTTCCCCTCCATCCGGCTCCAGCCGTAATTCACGCCACGGCCCGCGCCATCCGCGGCGGGCGCGCGATCGATCTCTTCCCACCGCTGCTCGCCCACATCACCGATGAAGAGATCGCCCGTGCCGCGATCGAAGCTGAAGCGCCACGGATTGCGGAACCCGTAGCTCCAGATCTCCGGGCGCGCGCCGGCCGTCCCAACGAAGGGGTTGTCGGCCGGAACCGTGTACCCCGACCCCGACGAGACATCGATCCTGAGTATCGAGCCGAACAGATCGCCGAGCGATTGCGCGCGTCCCTGGTCGTTACCGTCGCGCGAGGTGCCGTCACCCAGACCGATGTAGAAGAGGCCGTCAGGGCCGAACAGAATCTGGCCGCCATTGTGAGCCGGTCCCGGCTGGTCGACCCGGAGCACAGCCGACTCGCTGGAGGCGTCGGCGCGGTCGGGATCGTCCGACACCCGGAACAGCGAGACCCGGGTGTTTCCGTCGAGATCGGTGTAATGCACGAAAAATCGTCCGCTCGTCGCATAGTCGGGTGCGAACGCAAGCCCAAGGAGTCCCTGCTCCGCCCTCCCGGAAACCTGGCTCGAGAGATCGAGGAACGGTTGGGCGAGCAAGGCGCCGCCCTTGATGACGCGGATCACGCCGCCCTTCTCGGCGATGAAGAGGCGGTCGTCATCCGGTGGCGAGGTGAGATACAGCGGAAAGGCAAGGCCGCTCGCGATCTCCTGGAGTTTCGGATTGGGCGCACCGGGTGGCGGCGGCGGCAGGGGTGACACCGTGATGACCAGACTCCCGGTGACGCCTTCCGCCGTGGCGCTGATCTCCGCCTGGCCCTCGGCCACGGCCGTGACGAGACCCGTCTCCGACACCGTGGCGACGCTCGGCTCCGCGGTGGCCCAGTCGAAAGTACGGCCGCTCAGCACGTTGCCCTCGGCGTCCCGCGCGGTGGCGGTCAACTGCACGCTCTGGCCGACGGCCGCGGTGGTCGCCGGCGCCGCCACTTCCACCTTGGCCACGGCCACCGGGGCCTGAATGTCGCCCGGACCATCATCGCCGCACGCCGGCAGCAGGATCGTGGCGATAAGGGTCAGCGAGATGGAGCCTGGGATCGGGCGGCGGCATCGCATGACCCATCTTGCGGCGGGATGACACCCGAGGCGGTGATGTAGATCCCATCGGCCGCGATGGGCCCGCCCGTCAGGCGAGTCCTTCGAGAACCATCTGTCCCGCGGTCGCCGCCCCTTCGAGCTCCAGGAGACTTCGCTTGCGCTCGAGTCCACCGGCATAGCCGACCAGCCCGCCGTCCGCGCCGATCACCCGGTGGCACGGTACGATCACGCTCAGCGGATTCCGAGCGTTGGCCGCGCCCACCCCGCGGGCGAGCGCGGGGTCGCCCAGTGCCGTGGCCAGTTGCCCGTACGTGCGGGTCTGCCCGTACGGGATGCGGCGCAGCAGGTCCCACACCCGCTGCTGGAACGCGTCGCCCCGCGGAGCGAGCGGCAGCTCGAACCGGATGCGAAGGCCGCGGAAGTATTGGTCGAGTTGTTCGATGGCGGCCTCGAACCCCGTGTCGTCGCGGGGGCCGAACGTGATCGGGTCGGGTCGGCGCGTGTGCTCGGCGAAGTAGAGGCCTGCCAGCACGCCGTCGCGGGCGACGAGCGTGAGGTCGCCGAGCGGCGAGTCGGTGATCGTGTGGGTGGCGCGCATCAGGCTCCGCCCCGCCACAAATGCAGCGTGGCGTAGCTCCGCCACGGCCGCCATGGCTCCGACCTCGTTTCGGCCTGCGCCGGGCTCAGGCCGCCCAGGCTGTTGCGCACGACGATGTCTTCCTTCGGAAATGCGTCGGGCCAGCGGAGCGCGCGCATCGCGATATAATGTGCGGTCCAGGCACCGATGCCGGGCAGGGCGATGAGTTGCTCGATCGCCGCCTCGGGCGCCGCGCCCACCTCCAGCGTCAGCCGCCCGGCGGCGACCGCCTGCGCCACGGCGATGATGCCGCGTGCCCGGCTCTGAATGATCCCGAGCCCGGCGATCTGGTCCACCGTCGCCGCCGCGATCCGCTGCGGCGCGGGCGAAAGATGGGTGAGGCCCTCGTGCGCCGTCTCCACCGGTGCACCGAACGCCGCCACGAGTCGGCCCGCCAGGGTCGTCGCGGCCGTCACGCTGATCTGCTGGCCGAGAATGGCGCGCACCGCCAGCTCGAAACCGTCGAAGGCTCCGGGCACCCGCAGACCCGGGTTCCGCGTGACCGCCGCGGACAGCAGCGGATCCTGCACCAGTTGCGCGGCGATCACGTCGGGCCGCGCGCTCAGGTCGAAGACGTGCCGCAGCCGGCCCAGGAGCGCGGGGAGCACCGGCGTGAGCGAGTGGGTGACCTCGACCACGAGGGCGCGGCGCTTGGGCGCGTGACGGACGTGCACCCATCCCGTGTGGCCTCCCAGCCGGATGGTGCGCAGATAGGCGTCCTCCTCGACCCGCTCGACGCCCTTCAGGGTACGGGCACGGAGGAACCGGAGTATGCCCGCCCAGTCGAAGGGAGGGCGATAGCTCAGTTGCAGGGTGAAGGACGCGGGGGACGCCGGCGGAGCGCCCGCCCCCTCCGCGGCTTTCCGGAACCTGCTCGGCGGCATGCCGTAGCGACCGCTGAATGCATCGTTGAAGCGGCGGAGACTCGCGAACCCGCTGGCGAAGGCGATCTCGGTGATCGGGAGCCTGGTCTCGCTCAGCAGCTGCTTGGCGAGCAGCAGCCGCCGGGTCTGGACCAGCTCGATCGGCGAGACCCCGAGCTCCCGCTGGAGGATGCGGCGGATCTGGCGCGAGCTCCACCCGAACTGCGCCGCGATCTGCTCCAATCCCGCGCCGCCGTCGAGCATGCCCTCGTCGAGGCGCTGGACGAGCAGCCCGGCAATGCGGTGGGCGTCGTCGACGGGCGCGTTGCCGGGTGCGAGCTCCGGCCGGCAGCGCAGACAGGGGCGAAAGTCGGCTTTCTCCGCCGCCGCCGCACTGTCGAAGAACCGGCAGTTCCCCGCTCTCGGCGTCTTCGCCGTGCACACCGGCCGGCAGTAGATGCCCGTCGAAGTCACGCCGATGTAGAAGACCCCGTCGAATCGGGGGTCGCGTGAGGCGTAGGCGCTGTACAGCGCGGCGTCCGTGATCATGCGGTCAATCTAGCGGGGACCGCCCGAAATACTAGCCATTTTCGGTCATGTGACTGCGACCTACAACTGGCCTTGTATCAACGCGTTAGGCGTAACGTTCCGGGAGGCATTGGGTGACCGAAAATGGCGAGAAGTCCGGAGACGGCGGAGCTACCTTGTCGGCGGGATGGAGTGTGAACGACCGGCGGAACCGAACCCTGCTCCGGAAGGAAACCGCGGCATGAGCATCACCACCGAAATGCGCGCTACGATGCACCCGCAGCCGGCCGGCCCGCCGGCGAGACCGGCGAACGTCCCCGCGATCGGCGAGCCCATCGAGTCGCGCGTAGAGGCGTACGACTGGGGGACCTTGGGCGCGCAGCTCGACGCGCACGGCTGGGCCCTGCTCGAAGGAGTTCTGTCGGCCGACGAGTGCCGCGCGCTCGCGGGCCTGTACCAGGAGGCCGGCCACTTCCGGAGCCATGTCGTGATGGCCCGGCACGGCTTCGGCCGGGGAGAGTACAAGTACTTCGCCTATCCGCTGCCGCAGCTCATCGCCGATCTGCGGACCGCGCTCTACCCGCGCCTGGCACCGATCGCCGACCGCTGGAACGAGGCCATGGGGACCGGCGTCCGGTACCCGGCCGGGCACGCGGAGTTCCTCGCCCGGTGCCACGCGGCCGGCCAGACTCGGCCGACGCCGCTGCTGCTCCAGTACGGGCAGGACGACTTCAACGCGCTGCACCAGGACGTCTACGGGGAGCACGTCTTCCCTTTCCAGGTGGTCTTCCTGCTCTCCCGGCCGGGGAAGGACTTCGAGGGCGGGGAATTCGTGCTGACCGAGCAGCGGCCGCGCATGCAGTCGCGCGCGGAGGTCGTGCCCCTGCGGCAGGGCGACGGGGCGATCTTCGCCGTGCGGCACCGTCCGGTGGCGGGGAAGCGCGGCCACTACCGCGTCACCCTGCGGCACGGCGTCAGCCGCGTGCGTGCCGGACACCGGCACACCACGGGGATCATCTTCCATGACGCCGCGTGAGGACGCCATGATCACACGGCAGGTGCTCGGCCGGCTGGAGCGCGCGTGGACGCAGTTCGAGGAGTCGTACGCAGGTCTGGCGGACGAGCAGTTGCTGGCTCCGGGAGTCCAGGGCCGGTGGTCGGTGCGCGACATCATCGCGCATGTGACGTGGTGGGAAGAGGAAGCGCTGAAGCACCTCCCGCTCATTCGTCAGGGCGGCACCCCCCCACGCTACTCCGTGCAGTACGGCGGAATCGACGCCTTCAATGCGCTGATGACGGAGCAGCGGCGCCACCTTCCACTCGCCGAGGTTCGCCGACAGCATGACGAGGTGCACGCGCGCCTTACCGACTACGTGCGCGCCGCGCCCGAAGAGCTCTATGCCCGGGAGACGCGCTTCCGCCGCCGCCTGCGGCTCGACACGTATGGCCACTACCCGCTCCACGCCCGGGCAATACGGGAGTGGCGCGGGGGCCGGCGGACGCTTCACTCGACATCGAACCAATCGCTGAACACGTACGGTTCGGGCCCGCCTGGTGGATAGCCGGGCACCTCATCCGACAGGGCCCTGAACCGGTAGCGCCCCGCCTTGTCCAGCCCCAGCTCGAACGCCGCTATCCCGTTCTCCGTGTCCCGAAATCGATCTCCCAGCACGTGCCCGTTGGACGGCGTATCGTCGCCGTCCCGGAATACGCCCAGGTAAATCTCGATTTCCGACAGGGGCACCACATCCCCGTGCGCGTCCACCATCGCGACTTCGATCGTGGTCCGCTCGCCCACGCGCACGTCCCGCGGCTGGACGCGGAAGACGAAGTGGTCCACGCCACCACCGGGCGTCCCTTCTGCCACGAATACCGCGGGGCTCCCGCCGAGCGAGCCCGCCCTTGCCTCGAGCGTATTGGTCCCGGGGCTGGGGCCGAGCGTCCAGGCGATCCTGGCGATCCCATCGGCATTGGTCAACTGGGTTGGCTGCTCGACGCTCCCGCCGCCGCCGGTCACCGCGAAGGTGACCTCGAAGCCGGGCACCGGCTGCCCGGACGCGTCGATGACGCGTACCGCCGGCCGGATCGGCACGCGGTTCCCCGCCGGCGCGGTCTGGTTGTTCCCCTCGATCAGCTCGAGCCTTCCCGCGCCTCCGCCGTCTCCGCCGCTTCCCGTGGCCGTGAACGTCACCAGCCCCACCCCGGAGACCACCGCGTCGAGCGTGTTCGGGCCCGCGGCGGGTCCGAGAGTCCATTGCGCGGAGGCGAGCCCCTGATCATCTGTCATCGCGGCCACCGGGGCCGCACTCCCGCCGCCATCGGAGACCAGCCAGCTTACCTTTCGGCCCGGGATCCCTTCGTCCGCCTGATCCAGCAAGCGAACCACCAGCGAATCCGCCAGCGGCGCGCCGGCGGTGCCGACCTGCGCATCGCCTTGTACTATTTCCAGCCGCGCGGCCTCGCCATCGGGAGGAAGGACCAGGTCCCCGCCTGCACAGCCGAGGACGGTGAGAGTCGGAAGGCACGCGACGAGACCGCGGAGCAAGGGCACGGGCACCACTCGAGTGTTGGCGGCTGCTGAGCGTGGCGACACGGTAGGGCCTCGCGCGGCTGGACGACATGGCGCGCGTCACATTGTCCCTCGATGCCGCCCGCCGGCTCGGCCCGGCTGGCTCGACCTCTGCGGAAGGGGCCCGCTGGCCGCACCGGCCGGCGCAAGGCCATGCAGTCCCGGCGGAGCCACTGTACCATTTACCTACCCCGGAAGCGCTGCGTCGTCCGAACTCGCGAGGGACGCTGTGGGACTCGAACCCCGGATGTGGCGTAGCTACCGCATTCTGCCGGCGCTCGTGCTTGCCGGATGCGGTCACACGCCCGATCTTGGGCCCCCGCTCGAGGGCGGCCCCCCCGCCGCGCTCGAGGTCCTCGCCGGTGATGGGCAGACGGCCGAGGCCGGTGACACGCTGCCGCTCCACATCGTGGTCCGGGTGTCCGATTCCACCGGGCGGGCGGTCGCCGGTGTGACGGTGGGATTCTCGGCGGCTGGTGCGGGCGGCACGTTCGTGCCGGCCGAACCCGAAACCGATGACCAGGGCAAGGCCGACGTCCGGTGGGTCCTTGGCGCGCGGGCGGGCGGTGCGGCGGCCACCGCCCGCGTCGCGGGCCTCGAGCCGGTTTCCCTCTCGGCGATGGCTGTTCCGGGTCCTCCCGCACCGTCCAGATCCACGATTTCGGCAGACCGTACCACGCTCCTCGTCGGAGACAGCACCGTCATCCGGGTGGTCGCGGCGGACCGGTTGGGCAATCCGATCGCCGGGGCGCCCGTCCACCTGAACGTCAGCGGGTCGGGCGGGAGCCTCACCCAACCGGCGGCGACGGATGCGGAAGGTCTGGCGAGCGGGGGCCTCAGGGCCACCGAGCCCGGTCCGGAGATCGTATCGGCGGAGGTGGCCGGCGTGGCACTGACCGGGACCGCCACGGTGACGGTCGCGTCGGTTCCGCCGGTGGTCGCCGCGGTCACCGTGAGTCCGGCGACGCCCGCCACGCCGGTCGGCGGGACCGTCCAGCTCACGGCCGTCGTTCGCGACAACCACGGTGATACGATGACGGGCGTCCCGGTGGACTGGAGCACCAGCGACGCGGGAGTTGCCACGGTCGATGCGGACGGGACCGTCTCGGGTCGCGCCGTCGGGGGCGCCACCATCAGCGCCACGGCCGACGGACACACCGGCAGCGCCCAGCTCGCGGTGAGCTACGGCGAAGGCGTACTGAACGGCCTCACCTACTGTACGATCGACGGAGTGGCGGACCTGATGGACGTCTACGTGCCCAGCGCCGCCAAGCCGAGGCCGCTCCCGGTGGCGGTCCACGTGCACGGCGGTGGGTGGAACAGCGGCCAGCGGTCACGGGGGTTCTGGTTCGACGCCATCGCGAACACGCTGCTCGATCGGGGGTATCTCGTCGTCAGCCTGGACTACCGGTTCGCGCCGACCTACAAGTATCCCAGCCAGATCCAGGACGTGGCGTGCGCGATCAGACATCTGCGGGCGAAGGCCTCGCGGTATGGCCTCGACCCCGACCGCATCGGGACCTGGGGCGCGAGCGCCGGCGCCCAGCTCGTCGCGCTGCTTGGCACCATGGATGGGGGGAGCGGGATCCCCGATGCGGGCGGTTTCCCGGGCCAGTCCAGCCGGGTGCAGACCGTGGTCGGGATGTCCACCATCACGGATTTCACCAGCATCGACGAGCTGCGCGACAACTACCGCCGGGAGTTCCCGACCTGGCCGGATCCCGATTCGCCGGAGCTGATCCAGGCCAGCCCGGTCACCCACGTCAGCTCCGACGACCCCCCGTTCTTCTTCATCGTGGGCGACGCCGACACCCTCGTGCTTCCGGCCCAGTCGGCCCGGATGGACTCGCTGCTGCGGGCGGAGGGCGTCGAGTCGTCCGTGCTCCACGTGGCCAACGCCAATCATGGGCTCGAGCCCGAGACGGGCCCGATCGAGCCGGACTCCGCTACAATCATTACACGCATGGCGAACTTCCTGGACCGGCACCTTCGCTAGACTGGCTCGCACACCCATGTACTCGTTCCGCTCGAAGAGCACGCCGATCCGCCCGTGGCACTGGGTGGCGGTCCTGAGCCTCATCATGCTCGGGGACTACCTGACCGGCCCCTTCATTCACTCCGCCGTCCTGTTCTATCTCATCCCCGTCGCGCTGGCCGCCTGGAGCACCCGGTCGCGCTGGCCCAGCCTGGCCGTGGCGTTCGTCTGGCCGTTCCTCCGGCTTGGAATCGTCGCGCTGTGGGGCTGGCCCTGGCCCACGTGGCTCACCGTCGAAGACACGGTGGTCGACGTGATCCTGTCCTCCGGCTTCGCGGCGCTCATCTGGCAGATGCGGCGGCAGCTCCTGGAGATCCGCACGCTGGAGGGGCTGCTCCCCATGTGCGGCTTCTGCAAACGCATCCGGACCTCGGGGGGATGGGAGCGAGTGGATAGCTACATCCTCCACAACTCGGAGGCGCTGATTACCCACACCTTCTGCCCGGAATGCGGGCGGCTCCACTACGGACACCTGAGCGAGGACTCTCCCGACGCCTGAGCCGCGCGCCGCCATTGCGCCCGCGCGCCGCCCCCTCCCACATTCCGGGCACCTTCACTTCCGGGCCGACATGCTCAGGCCGCTGGTTCGCTCGCTCGTATCCGCCTTTGCCGCCGCGTGCTTCTCGATGGGCGCGGTGGCGGGCAGCGGAATGCCCGAGTGCGCGACCGCCGGGGGGCACGGCCACGCCAGCCATCACGGCGACCCGGGCCGGACGGTTCCGCCCGCGGGCCACGGCCACACACACTGCGTCGTCCACCTCTGCTGCGCCGATATGGCGCCGGAGCCGCCGGTCGCGCTGGGCGACGTGCCGCCGGGCGCGGCCTCCCGGGAGACCGGCTTCGCCCCGACGGCGGCGGTTCTCGCCGGGCGTCCCGACCACTCCCTGCCGTTCGCGCACGCCCCTCCCCGCTCCGCCGCCTGATTCGCCGCCGCCGGACACCACCTCCCGGCGGGCCCCATCCATCAGCAGCCGACGTGGTCCATCCGGAGGGCCACTCGCGGGGAGCGACCCGATGATGCGTGCAGCGCGCGTCGTCGCCGGCCTTGCCTTCATGGCAGGGGCGGCGCAGGCGCAATCCAGAGATTCCACGACCACGGCCCCGGACAGCGGGCGCATTACCCAGCTTCAGTCCATCACCGTCACCGCCGAGCGCCCGCAGGCCTCGGCGCCGCCGGTCACCACCATCACCGTGGCCCCGGCCGTGCTCCGGCGCACCTTCGCCAACGATGCCTACGATCTCCTCCGCCGGACCAGCGGGATCGAAGTCCACGAGCAGGGGCAGGGGCCCGGGTATGCCTCGGATGCCGTGATCCGCGGCTTCTCGTCCGACCATTCGTCGGACGTGCTCCTGGTGCTCGACGGCGTGCCGATCAACCTGCCGGTGCACGGACACGTGGAGGGCTATAACGACTGGAGCATTCTGTCACCGGCGGCGGTGAGCTCCTTCCGCGTCATCACCGGTCCGGCGAGCCCGCTCTACGGCGACTTCGCCATGGCCGGCGTGGTGGAGGTCTTCACGGCCCCCGACGCGGCCGGCACCTCGGGCAGCGTGTCGGGGTCGAGTCAAGGCGACGCGGGCGGCTGGCTGCGGACCGGCAAGCGCTCGGACCAGGGCGGCTTCCTGTTCGCGGGCGACGGCCGCCGGCAGCAGGGGTGGCGCGACAACTCGGCGTACTGGCTGGGCAACGGCACCCTGAGCGGGTGGCATCGCGCCGGCAGCGGGCGACTCGAAGCCGGCGTGACGCTCTACGGCTCGAGCTGGGACTCGCCCGGGTTCGTGTCCGTTGCCGACTACAACGCGGGCGCGCTGCAGGGCGCCATGGACCGCACCGACGGCGGCTCGGCCTGGCGGGGGATCGCGCACGGGCGGTTCACCGCGGTGGCCGGCCAGACCGGGATCGAGGCGACCGCGTGGCTGCAGCGGGTCCGCTCGCGCGTCTTCCTCACCATTCCCGAGGACGGGGCGCTCAACCAGAGCGACGAGGAGGATCGCCGCACGGCGGTCGGCGGCCGGCTCCAGGTGAGCCGCCCACTGGGCGGCGGCGACCTGAGCGCCGGCCTCGACGGACGCGCGGACGTCGCGAGCTACGACCTGTACCGCACCGAGGCGCGCGAGCGGCTCCTCCCGCAGCTCGGCTACGATGCCCGCTATGTCGGCGGGGGCGCGTTCGTCCGCTGGCGGACCCTCGTGGGCACCCGGATCGCCCTCGACGTCGGCGCCCGGGCGGACGGCGTACACTACCGCTCGCTCGACCGCGTGGCCGGCTCCGGCTGGCGCGGCGCGAGCGACCTGATCCTGAGCCCGAAGCTCGGGGCCCGGTTCCTGGCCGGCGGGGGCTGGTCGCTGCTCACGTCGCTGAGCCAGGGATTCCGTGGCGCGCCCGGCGTGATCGCCGATCCCTCGCTCGAGCCCGTGCGGGGGTGGAGCAAGGAAGTGGGGGCGCGCTACGACGGCACCGGCGTCACGGCACAGGTGGCGCTCTTCCGGATGGATGTGTCCCACGAGCGGATCCAGGACCCGATCACCCGTGACGTGCTCGCGACCGGCCGGAGCGCGCGCCAGGGAATCAACGCCGACGTCGAACTGCGGCTGGGCCACGGGGTCACCCTGCTCGCTGACGGAACCGTCAACGACGCGCACGTGAAGGGCGAACCCGCCGAGCTCGACCTGGCGCCCGCGACGACGCTCCGCCCCTCCTTCCACATCGAGCCGCTCGAGCCCGGCTCCCGGGTGCCCAACGTCGCCCGCTGGCTGGGCCGGCTCGGCGTGCGAGCCGCCGTCACACCGGCCGTGGCGGCGGAGGCCGCCGTCCGCTTCTCCGGGCCGTACACCCCGATCGGCGAGGCCGGCATCGAGACGCAGTCCTATGCCGTGCTCGACCTCGGCGCCTCGGTGCGGCTCACCCCGCTGGGCGCGGTGCTCGATCTGGAGCTGCAGAACTCGCTGGACGCGAAGTACCCGGAGATCCGGGCCTCGGGGTTCATCAACCCCGGCGCGCCCCGCACCCTGCGCGCGGCCCTCCGCTTTCCCGAGCACACCTGAGCGCCCCGTTTCGGGTCGCCGCTTCCCTTCCGGAGGTCCACATGCTGGCTCTACCCCACGCGTTGTACCGACTCGCCGCGGCCGCGGGAATCCTCGGCTTGGCCGCCTGCGGCGACAGCGAGACCGCTCCCGCCGCGGACGACCACACCCCGGTGTCCTACACGATCCTGCTGGACGGTACCGGGGCCACGGCGCCATACACCCTCACGGAGGGCCGGACCGTGCGGATCCGGATCAAGTTCCTCAATGCCGCCTCGGAGGACCTCGACGCGGTCGAGGGCGAGCACTTTGCCGGGCTCACCTTCACGCCGGCCTCGCTCGCCACGGTGGCGGCGGTGGCGGACCACCATTTCCAGTTCGACGTGACCGGCGCGACCCCGGGGACGGGGACACTGCAGGTCGGCTTCGGACACGATGCGCTGGCGGACGAGACCACCTTCCCGCCGGCGACGGTAACCGTGCTGGCGACACCGTAGCTCGGCTGCTTGCGACCTCCGCCGGAGCGGGTACCTTCAGGCATGGACGCTTCCAGCCGCGCCGGCATCATCCTCGTCGTCGACGACCAGGAGAGCGTTCGCGGGCTGCTGCGCCGCCAGCTCAGCGGTGAGGGCCACACCGTACTCGAGGCCGGCGACGGGGCCGAGGGGCTGCATCTGGTCCGCCGCCGGAACGGCGCGGTCGATCTCGTCCTGAGCGACGTGGTCATGCCGCTGATGAACGGCACGGAGCTCGCCACCAGAATCGGGATCGAGTTCCCGGACGTCCCGGTCATCCTGATGTCCGCGTTCGCGCCGGCCGGCGTGGCGCGGGTGGGGACGGGGGAGAGCCTCGTCCCGGTGCTGCAGAAGCCGTTCGACCTGGAGCAGCTCGCGCAGCTGGTGAGTCTGGCGCTCCAGCACCCGGTCACGCCGTTGCCGTCCGGCCAAGGGAGGTCCGTGTGAAGAGGCAGGTTCCCTGTGAATGAGTCGCGGGGTCGCGAGGCGCGGCTGCGTCCCGAGTTCGACTACCTGTACCCCGACATCGAGGCGGGCGCCTGGCAACCGGTCGAGGTGCTGATCAACCGGGTGGTGACCATGCTGTACGGCGACCGGTCCCGGGCCGGGGTCATCACGGGAGAACGGCTCCTGCGGGACGACCATTTCGAGTTCCGGGGCTCCTCCCCCCGGCCTCCGGGCCTCCCGGCCGAGCTGAGCCGGCTGAGTGATGCCGGGACGGAGCCCGAGCAGGCTCAGCGTGATCTCGAGGCTCGGCGGACGCCTCCCCGCCCTTGAGCGCCGGGCCGTGGCCCGCATTTCCCTGTTCCTCCTGCTCGGCCTCGCCGGGTGGCCCGCCCCGGTGCGGGCTCAGCTGGAGCTGCAGGCATTTCTCGGCTCCTCGGTCAGCGCGCCGTCGCCCCTCTCGATCACGCAGCGGGGCCGGCCCGACCTGGATTTCACCGCGCACTGGGCCTCCCGTCCCTTTCTCGACACCTGGTACTATGCCGGCCGGATCGGCCTGTGGAAGGGGAATCGCGGCTGGCTGTTCGATTTCACCCACCACAAGATCTACCTGACCAACGAGCCTCCCGAAGTCCAGCGGTTCCGGATCACCAACGGGATGAATCTGTTGACGGTGAGCCGCGGATTCCGCCGCGGGAAGTTCTCGTATGCCGTGGGTGCAGGACCGGTGATCACGTTTCCGAGGAACCGCGTGCGCGAGGAGTCGCTGGAGCGCGGGCGGGGGTTCTTCGGCGGATATTTCCTCTCGGGGGCCAATGTGATGGCCAGCGCGACCCGCCGGTTCCCGCTCACGTCAGGCTTCTTCCTCAGCCTGGACGGGCGGGTGTCGGCATCGTACGTCCGCGTGCCGGTGGCGGGCGGCCATGCCTCGGTTCCCAACCTGGCCCTGCACCTCCATGCGGGGCTGGGCTACCAGGGTGGCGCGTCTGGCGCCGCCGGTAAGGATGCCGCACCATGACGAGCGAGCGAATCGGACAGGAGATGGTTCTTCACAAGGCCACGCGGGAGTGCCCGATGGCCGAGCCGCACCCGCGCGAGATCTGCGGCATCGTGAAGGCGCGCGAGCGGAATCAGGCGGGATCGGACTAGCCCGGTTTCGCCGTGGAGTTCGGCGCGGCACCGGCCCCGAGCTCCGCGCGGTTCTTGTCCACGATGCCGCCCAGGATGAGCAGGAAGGCGAGCAGACGGGCGATGTACAGACCGGTCCGCCACTCCTCGAGCGGCTCGGTCAGCACCAGCGCCAGCCGCTGGAGGGCCAGCAGCCCGAACGCCAGCGCGAACACCACGAAGAGCCGGTCGTGCGTCTGGCGCCAGAACCGGAGGAAGAAGAGCGCGCAGACGCCGTAGCCCATCAGGATGGCGCCGGAGACGAGGCCCAGGAGCAGGTCGGCACGGTTCATTGGGTATCCCACACGAGGCCGTAGACCAGCACCGCCAGGCCGGCCAGCACCGGCAGGTTGCGGAACAGCGACAGGTCGCCGTCCGGCAGCACCAGCATGTCCACCACCAGCACCGCGTTCCCCAGCGCGAATCCCACGAAGCCCAGTCCGCTCCAGAGGAGCAGCCGGACCCGACGCAGGGCGTACGCCCGGAGCAGCAGCACCGCGCAGGCGAGGCTGGTGAGCGCGCACAGCACGTAGACCGCGGCGGCCATTAGTCCTCCTCCTTCTTCTTCCGGATTCGGAACGCGTCGGAGAACGCTCTGACGTTTTCGATCGGCTTCGAGGCGATGAGCGAAATGACGGCCACCCGCCGCTCGCGATACATCTCCGCCACGCGGCCGACCGCCTGGTCCAGCTCCGCGGAGCGCGGAGCGTACTGGAAACACCCCGGCGCGCTCTCCCGCAGGAGCCCGCGGCCGAGCAGGCGTTCGAAGCGCTGGGCGATGGAGGTGGGATGGCTGTAGAGCTCGCGCGCCATGTCGGCCGTGGACCAGCTCCGGCCGGGCGACCGGCGGGCGAGCAGCAGGACTTCGAGCTGCTCCACCGAATCGATGTACTGGTAGAGAAATCGGTGGACGTCGTCCGGGAGCCCCGTCACCGGAGTCCCGCCGTCACGCCCGCACCCGCCCGATGGTGAAGTGGAACGTGGCGCCCTGCCCCAGCATCCCTTCCGCCCACACCCGGCCGCCGTGCCGGTGGATGATCCGCTGCACGGTCGCGAGCCCGATCCCGGTGCCGGGGAATTCGCTGGCGAGGTGGAGCCGCTGGAACGGACCGAAGAGGCGGTCGGCATAGGCCATGTCGAACCCGGCCCCGTTGTCACGGACGAAGTAGGTCGGCTCGCCCGCCACGTGAGTCATGCCGAACTCGATCCGGGCGGCCGGCTGCCGGCTGGTGAATTTCCAGGCGTTCTCCAGCAGGTTCTCGATCGCGATCCGGAGGAGCTGGCCGTCGCCCGTGACGGTGATCCCCGGCCGGACCCGGATCTCCACGGTCCGCCCGGGCTCCGCCTCCCCCATCCGGTCGAGCAGCAGCGACACGAGGCCGCTGAGGTCCACTTCGTGCTCCCGGATCTCCGCGCGCGTGACCCGCGACAGGTACAGCACGTCGTCGATGAGCTGGGACATCTGCCGGCTGGCCTCACACATCCGGTCGAGATAGCGCCGCCCGTCGTCGTCGAGCCGCTCGCCCTGACTTTCCTGCACGGCCCGGCCGAAGCTCTCGATCCGGCGGAGCGGGGCGCGGAGGTCGTGCGACACCGCATAGCTGAAGCTCTCGAGCTCGCGGTTCTTGTGCTCGAGGTCGCGCACCAGCTCCGCCCTCGCGTCCGCCAGCTCGTGCGCGGCCTGTTCGCTCTCCTGCAGCAGCCGCGCCTGGCGCCGGAGCAGCTCGCTCTTTCTCGCCAGCTCCACGAAAACGGCCACCTTCGAGCGGACGAACTCCGGAACGACGGGCTTCACCAGATAGTCCACCGCGCCCACGGCGTATCCCCGCACGGCGTCGGTCTGGCTCTTGTCCGCGGCGGTGAGGAAAATGATGGGGGTGTGGCGCGACTTGTCGCGCTGCCGGATCAGCGTGGCGGTCTCGAACCCGTCCATGTCGGGCATCTTCACGTCCAGCAGCACGACCGCGGCCTCGTGCGTCAGCAGCCATTTCAGCGCCTCGCGCCCCGAGCCGGCCTGGACCAGGTTCTGCCCCAGCCCCTGCAGCATCGCCTCCAGGGCGACGAGGTTGGCCGGCTGGTCGTCGACGAGGAGGATGCTGACGGGGACGGCGTCGGGGACGGTCGGGCGGTCGGGCGGTCGGGCGGTCAGGGGCTCGACAAGCGTCGGGGCTCCCGCCTCGAGCTCGGCGGGGAGCTCCTTCCCGGCCGGCGCATCCGACCGTCCGACCGCCTGACCGCCTGACCGCCCGCCCGCCCGCCCGCCCGCCTCCGCGCTCATCGGTACAGCCATACCCGCAGCAGCGACAGCAATTGATCCATGTCCACCGGCTTGGCGATGTAGTCGGACGCGCCGGCCTCGATGCACTTCTCGCGATCCCCCTTCATCGCCTTCGCGGTCACGGCCAGGATCGGAAGGTGCCGGAACTTCGGCATCTCCCGGATGGCGCGCATGGTCTCGTAGCCGTCCATCTCCGGCATCATGACGTCCATCAGCACGGCGTCCACCTGCGGCGTCGCCTGCAGCCGGGCGATGCCCTCCCGGCCGCTCTCGGCGTACACCACCCTCATCTCGCTCCGCTCCAGGAAGGTGGTCAGCGCGAAGATGTTGCGGACGTCGTCGTCGATGACCAGCACGGTGCGCCCGGTGAGCGTCGGGTCGGTGCGGTGGAGCTGTTCGAGCATCCGCCGCTTTCCCTCGGGCAGATTGGCGGTCACCCGATGCAGGAACAACGCGGTCTCGTCCAGCAGGCGCTCGGGCGAGCTCGCGTCCTTGATGACGACCGACTCGGCCAGCCGGCCCAGCTCCGCCTCCTCGCGCCGGGTGAGCTGCTTCCCCGTGTAGACGATCGTGGGCAGCTTGCGCAGCCCGATCTCGCTCTTGACCCGGGTGATGAGCTGGAACCCGGTCATGTCGGGGAGGCCGAGGTCGAGCACCATGCAGTCGTAGCGGGCGGCCTGCAGCGCCTCGAGCGCGGCCGCGCCCGTTCCCACGGTGGTGGTCTGCACGTCGCCGTTCCCGATCAGCTCGACGATGCTCTGCCGCACCCCGTCGTCGTCCTCCACCACCAGCAGGCGCTTGACCGGCCGGTCGATGAACTCGTGCAGGGTGGTGAGCGCCTCGCTGAGCGACTCCCGGGTGGCGGGCTTGGTCAGGAAGTCGAGGGCGCCGAGCCGGAGCCCGCGCTGCCAGTTCTCCTCGACCGAGATGATGTGGACCGGAATGTGGCGGGTGGCCGGGTCGTGCTTGAGCCGGTCGAGGATGGTCCACCCGTCGGCGTCGGGGAGCCGGAGGTCGAGCGTGACGGCGGTCGGGTGGTATTCCCGGGCCAGCGCCAGGGCCCGGTCCGCCCGATGCGCCACCAGCCCCTTGAACCCGCGATCACGCGCGAGGTCCAGGAGAATCTGGGCAAAGGCCGGATCGTCCTCGGCGATGAGCAGGGTCCGGTCGCCCTCCTCGATGGCGCTCCGGTCGTCGCTCACGGCGTGCTCGACGACGGGCGACAGCATCACGCGGGCGGCCACGCCGCCCTCCATGGCCCGGTCGGGCTCGGTGGCCGGCGCCTGGACCGGCTGCACCGGATACAGGAGCGGCAGATAGAGGGTGAACGTGCTTCCCTCGCCGGGGGTGCTCACGATCCGGATCTCCCCGCCGAGGAGCCGGGTGATCTGGCGGCTGATCGAGAGGCCCAGGCCGGTGCCCCCGTATTTGCGGCTGGTGCCGGTATCGCCCTGCTGGAACGCCTCGAAGATCACGCCGTGCTTCTCCCGGGGGATGCCGATGCCGGTGTCGCTCACGGTGAACGCCACCACGGCGTTGGCCGCGTTGAGCAGTTCCTGCTCCGGGCTCCAGCCGCCGGTGGCGAGTGCGGCCTTGAGCGAGACGCTGCCGCGCTCGGTGAACTTGAAGGCGTTGGAGAGGAGGTTCTTGAGCACCTGCTGGAGCCGCTTGGTGTCGGTCTGCAGCGCCGGCGGGAGTCCCGGGGCGATGTCCACGTCGAATCGCAGTCCCTTGAGGTCCGCCAGCTGCCGGAACGTGCTCTCCACGAACTTGCGCACCTCCCCGAACGAGACCGGCGCGATGTCCACCGCCATGGTGCCGGACTCGATCTTGGACAGATCCAGGATGTCGTTGATCAGGTCGAGCAGGTCGGAGCCCGAGCTGTGGATCGTCTGGGCGAAGCCGACCTGCTTGGGCATCAGGTTCCCCTCGGCGTTCTCGGTCAGGATCTGCGAGAGGATGAGGAGGCTGTTGAGCGGC
>DASSBA010000176.1:0-3271 GCA_035699205.1 Gemmatimonadales bacterium | reverse complement strand
CGGCACGCCCGTGCTCGGCCTCTGCTACGGGATGCAGCTGCTGGCCCATCTCTCGGGCGGCAACGTCACCCGCGCCTCCCGCCGCGAGTACGGGCGGGCCAACGTGACCGTCGAAGGCGGCCAGCTCTTCCGCGGCTTCGGGCGGGGAGAGGAGACCCCGGTGTGGATGAGCCATGGCGATCACGTGGACGTGGCTCCGCCTGGATACCGGGTCACCGCGTCGAGCGACAATTCGCCGGTGGCCGCGTTCGAGCACATCGAGCGGCCGCTGTTCGGCGTGCAGTTCCACCCCGAGGTGGCCCACACACCGCGGGGCGGCGAGATCCTCAACAACTTCCTGTTCGAGGTCTGCGGCGTCACCCCCGACTGGACGCCCGGACATTTCGTCGAGACCGAGATCGAGCGCGTCCGCGAGCTGGTGGGCCCGGACCAGCGGGTCATCTGCGGCCTCTCGGGCGGGGTGGACTCGTCGGTGGCGGCGGTGCTGGTGCACCGCGCCGTGGGCGACCGGCTCACCTGCATCTTCGTGGATCACGGGTTGCTGCGCCTGCACGAGCGCGACCAGGTGGAAGCCACCTTCCGGCGGCATCTCGGCATCGACCTCAGGGTGGTGGACGCGGGCGCCCTGTTTCTGGAGCGGCTGGCCGGTGTGGCGGATCCCGAGGAGAAGCGGCGGCGGATCGGCCACACGTTCATCGAGGTGTTCGAGACCGAGGCGCGCGCGGTCGGGAGCGATGTGGGCTTCCTGGTGCAGGGCACGCTCTATCCCGACGTCATCGAGTCGCTCTCGCCGATGGGCGGCCCGTCGGTGACGATCAAGACCCACCACAACGTCGGCGGTCTGCCCGAGCGGCTGCCGTTCAAGCTGCTCGAGCCCCTGCGCGAGCTGTTCAAGGACGAGGTGCGGCAGGTGGGCCGCGAGCTGGGGTTGCCGGAGGAGATGGTGGGCCGGCACCCGTTCCCCGGGCCGGGGCTCGCCATCCGGATTCTCGGCGAGGTCACGGCCGAGGGGCTGGAGATGCTCCGGCTCGCGGACCACATCTACACCGAGGAGATCCGCGCGGCGGGCCTCTATGACGACATCTGGCAGGCGTTTGCCGCGCTGCTGCCCATCCGCTCGGTCGGGGTGCAGGGCGACTTCCGGAGCTACGATCAGGTGATCGCGCTCCGCGCGGTGACCAGCCGCGACGGGATGACCGCCGACTGGTTCCCGTTCCCGCCCGAGGTGCTGGCCCGGATCTCGAACCGTATCGCCAACGAGGTGGATGGCGTGAACCGCGTGGTGTACGATGTGAGCTCCAAGCCCCCCGCCACCATCGAATGGGAATGAGCCGTCCGCGCGCCGTCACCCTGCGCTTCCTGACCGAGCCCGCGCACGTCAACTTCGGGGGCAAGGTGCACGGAGGCGCGGTGATGAAGTGGATCGACCAGGCCGGCTACACCTGCGCGGCGGGGTGGACCGGCGAGTACTGCGTCACGCTCTACCTCGGCGGCCTCCACTTCATCCGGCCGATCCGGGTGGGCGAGATCGTGGAGCTGCGGGCGCTGGTGATCCATACCGGCCGCACCAGCCTGCACGTCGCGATCGACATCTACGCCCGCGATCCCAAGGTCCCCCAGTACAAGCGCACCGGCCACTGCGTCATCGTGTTCGTCGCGCTCGACGAGGCGGGCCGGCCGCGGCCGGTGCCGCGCTGGACTCCGGTGACCGACATCGACCGGGCGCTGCAGGCGTACGCGCTCCGCCTCAACGAGCTGCGAAAGCTGATGGATACGGAGCTCGAATCGCACCTCGGCATGCTCGAGCAGTCGACGGCGGGGTCGGTTACGATCACGGGCTGACCGGCGTCCCCGCCTTCTCCCCACGCCGCACGCCGCACGCCGCACGCCGCACCACGCGCATCGGTCACCGCTCCCCCCGCACCACTCGCAGCTCCCGCCGCCGCACCGCCGTCTCGCCCGCCAGGCCAGCCACCCTTACTTCCACGATGTAGCTCCCGGGTTTGAGGCGGCCGAGCTGCAGGGTGCGGTGCGCGCGGATCAGCGCTCCCTCCGCCCGCTCCTCGAAACCGAGCGTGACCACCGGCCGCCGATCCAGCCGCCCCTCGCCTTTCGTGCGATAGACCGCGATCTGGTGGCGGTACGGCGTGCCTGGCGCCGCGCCGGCCCCCTCGTAGTAAAGCTCGACGACGCTTCCCTCGAGGAACAGGTCGAACGGCGTGAGCAGGACCGTATCCGCCGGCGCAGGGAGCCACCGCGCGCTGGCCGCGCGGATCCCGAGGGCGAGGTCGCTCAGCGCGAGCGCCGCGCCCGGGGCCGTGACCGCGACACTGTCCCGCGGCAGCACGACACCCGCC
The DNA here is from genome assembly GCA_035699205.1 of Gemmatimonadales bacterium. Classification (GTDB taxonomy): domain Bacteria; phylum Gemmatimonadota; class Gemmatimonadetes; order Gemmatimonadales; family GWC2-71-9; genus CAVVWJ01. Next base: position 914 of record DASSBA010000176.1, on the reverse strand, counting down.
TCGGGTCCCTCCGAGAGCGCCGCCCGCCAGCTCCAGCTCCCCGCGGGCAGCGGGAGCTCGACCCGGCCGATCAGGTACTGCCCGCGCCCGATCGGGCGGTCGAGGCGGAAGACCAGCGTCGTGTCGGCGTGTGCCACGGCGTGATCCGAGGCGTCGAGCGCCACCACGCGGGCCCGCACCGGGTAGGTCGCGCCGCCGCCGCCGTTCGGCGTCGTGCCCGCGGGACCGATCGCGAAGACGAAATGGGCGAGGGGACGGCCCTCGCGCGTGCCCACGGCGACCAGGTCGGCCCAGGCCGTGAGCCGCCGCGCGAACTGCAGCTCGTAGCTGTCGGTGGTGGTGCCGTACGCGACGCTCGCCGCGCCCATCCCGCGCTCGTGCCCGCGGGCGCGGGCGGCACCGTACGGGCCCCAGTTGAGCATGCGTCCGTACACCGGCGAGAGCTTTTGGCGTGAGAGCAGGAGCTGGTCCTTCGGCGCGTCGGAAGCGCCGCGCAGATCCATCACGCTCTCGACCAGCCGGTAGTCGTAGAGGTCGCCGCCGCCCGACTCGTCGTAGCCGGCGCTGAAGTGGAGCAGGAGATCGCCGTCGGCGCGGCGGTAGCGCCAGGTCTCGTTGGGCATGAGCCCGAAGACGAACGGCCGGAGGCGGGTGGCGGGCTCGCCGTGACGCACGTAGATCAGGCCACGGTCGTCGAGCTCGTCGCTGCCGGACCGCCAGGCATCGCGGCCGCCGTAGAACCGCCGGGCCACGGTGAGCGCGAAGTGGCGGCGGGCGTAGAGCAGCCGGCGATAATGCTCGCGGAGGCGCTCGCCGTCGCGCCGGAGCTCCACCCGGTCGCGGTCGGCCCAGAAGCGCCGCAGGAAGCCGGCCCTCCCGGCGCCGTGCGCGGCATCGAACCGGGCCAGGTCGGC
>DASSBA010000175.1:0-11255 GCA_035699205.1 Gemmatimonadales bacterium | reverse complement strand
AGTCCGTCACCACCCCCTCCGGCAGCACATACCGGAGCGGATCCACCGGCCGGCCGTTCACATGCACCTCGTAGTGCAGGTGGGGGCCGGTAGCCAGGCCGGTGTTGCCGACCAGCGCGATGCGCTGGCCGCGGGAGACGTGCTGGCCGGTCTTCACCAGGAGCTTGGACGCGTGGGCGAACTTGGTGACGATGCCGTAGCCGTGGTCGAGCGTGACCGTGTTGCCATAGCCCGACTCCCAGCCCGCGTCGGTGACGACGCCGGCGGCCGGCGCCTCGATCGGGCTCCCCAGCGGCGCCACGACGTCGATTCCCTCGTGCGGCCGCGAGATATGGAGGATCGGATGCGCCCGCATCGAGGAGAAGGCGCTGGTGAGCCACCCCTGGGTCGGCATGATCGACGGCGTGGCCGCGAGCTGTCGGGTGTGGCTGGCCAGGCTGTCCTTGGCTTCCTCGAACGAGGAGGCGAGCAGGTCCGCCCGGCGGATCAGCGCGTTCAGATCGACCCGGATTTCCTGGGTGCGCCGCTCGGCCGGCCCTTCGGCGGGCATGGCGGGACGGGATGCCAGTGTCGGTCCGCCGATACCCGCCGCCTGGACCGAGGGATCGATCGGCTCGAGGTTGGCGAGCACGCGGATTCTGGCGTCCCGCTGGCTGATTCGATTGATGGTGTCGGCGAGGGTGGTGAGTCGGCCGTGCAGCTCGCCGATCTCCTGCGCCAGGCGAGCATTTTCCTGCTGCAGCCGGGACGTCCGCGAGAGGTCCGCCGTGCGCGCAAGCGTCGCGTACCCCACCAGCAGCGCCGCCGCCACGCCCAGCGCCACGCCGCCGGCCGCGAGCTTGATCAGCCCGTAGGAGATCTCGACGATCTTCGAGGGCTCCGAGCCGTGGGGTACGAAAACGACGGTCCAGCGGCGGCGTCTCGCCATGCGTGCTCCTGCCAACAGTGAATGCTCTTCAACTTGCCTGTGGAACAATCTGGCGCCCGCGAGCGCAACGGGAGGTGACCCGACACACACGATCCCCGCAAAAGGTGGCCCATGCCTGCGCGTTCGTCAAGTCTGGGCCTATGGTGATAAGTCCTTGACAGTCAAATAGTTTTGCTGCTTGACAGGCTAACTTCTAGACAGCGGCGGGCTTGGGGAACAGCACCTCGGGCTTGGTGGTAGCCAGCCCCTCGACCGCGGGGCGCTCGAGCGCGGGCCAGGCGGTGGCCAGTCCCTCCCATTGCAGTCCCAGCGATTGCCAGAGGAGTTGGGCTTTGCCGGGAATGAAGGGAGCCGCCAGGACGGCAAGCCGGTACAGCGCCCGCGCCAAGGCCGCCAGCGCGACGTCCAGCTCTGCCTGCCGGCCCGCCTTGGCCAATGCCCAGGGCGCCACCTGCTGGATGTAGAGGTTCGCGGTCGCGACCAATCCCCAGGCGACGTCGGCTCCGCCCCGGAGGTCGTTGGCGTCCATCGCCCCGGCATAGGCCGCACACGCCTCGGCGCCGGCCCGGTCGAGCGAAGTCTCCTCCACCGCGGCCGGCACCACGCCCTCTCGGTACCTGGCCAGCATGGCGAGGGAGCGGGAGGCCAGATTGCCGAAACCGTCCGCCAGGTCGGCCGTATACCGCTCGTCGAACCGCTCCCAGGTGAAGTTCCCGTCCGCCTCGAAGCCGACCTCGCGCAGGAGGAAATAGCGGAGCGCGTCGGGGCCGTGGCGCTCGATGGCCTCGCCCAGGCTGACGGCTGTCCCCGCGGACTTCGACATCTTGGCCCCTTCCCACTGCACGTAGCCGTGGGCCCAGACCTCGCGCGGGAGCGCCAGCCCGGCGCTCAGCAGCATGGCCGGCCAGATGATGCAGTGAAACCGGGTGATGCCCTTGCCGACCACGTGCAGGTCCGCCGGCCAGAGCCGCTCGTAGCCGGGGTTCGGGTAGCCGGTGGCCGACAGGTAATTGATCAGCGCATCGAACCAGACGTATACCGTCTGCTTCGGGTCGCCGGGGAAGGGGATGCCCCACGACTGGCGGTTCCGGCTGATCGAGATGTCCTGCAGGCCGTCCTCCAGCAGCCGAACGACCTCGTTCCGCCGGATCGCCGGCTCCACCCGGAACTCGCCCGAGCGGATCAGCGCCAGCAGCCGGTCGCGGTAGCCGCTCAGCCGGAAGAAGTGGTTGCGCTCCTTCGTGGGGACGAGCTCGAGCGTGGGGTGCTCGATGCAGCGGCCGTTCACGATCTGGGACGGCTGCTTGAATTCCTCGCAGCCGACGCAGTAGAGTCCCTCGTACTCGCCGGCGAACAGGTCGTCCGGGTTCTGCGCCGCGATCCGCTCGAGCAGGGCGGTCACCGCCCCGTGGTGCCGCGGCTCGGTGGTCCGGATCCAGTCGTCGTTGCTGCACTCGAGCCGGCGCCAGAAGCCCGCGAACGTCTCCGCCATCCGGTCCACCCACGCCTGCGGCGACAGCCCGTGCCGCTCCGCGGCCTGCAGCACCGCCTGGGCGTGCTCGTCCATCCCCATCAGGAAGTGGACTTGATCGCCCCGGAGCCGGCGGTAGCGGGCAATGCAGTCGGCGCCGACCTTCTCGAGCGCGTGGCCCAGATGGGGGTCGCCGTTGGAGTAGTCGATGGCGGTGGTGAGATAGTATTTCGGCACGGGGCGGACTCCTTGTGGTCGCGGCGCGTGCGCTGGGGGTTCCCGGGCTGCGGCCATCATCCGGCTGCTACGGTCATCCCGAGCGAAGCGAGGGATCCACTCACCCGGGCTCGATGCCGGCGGAGAAGATCCCTCGCTTCGCTCGGGACGACAGTCCGCGCCACCGCCGAGCGCTCCCTCGGTCACGCATCCGGAATCTAACCCGGTCCCGCATCCCCCTGCCCGCCGCCGCCGCTCCCGCGGCCCCCACCCCCGCCGCCGCCCCGCCGATGCCCGCGCCGCCGCCGGGGAGGCCGGCCGGACGCCCGCTCGGGCCCGCCGGGGCCCGCAGCATCCGGCGCCCGCATCGCGTCGAGCACCAGGCCCGGCTCGGCGACGGCGGTGCGCTCGCGGTCCGCGGCAGCCTCGCCCGCGGCCACGCTGCGGCTCCGTGCATCCGCGGTCATCAACACCTCGCCCAGTGCCTCCACCTCCTCGTGGAGCTGTACCAGCGGGATGATCCGGGAGCCGTGCTCCTCGCTGCGGAGGAACACCCGCTCGCGGAAGATGTCCACCGCCACGACCCGCTCCGCTCCCCGTGCCGTGGTGATGTTCTTGCCCTCCTTGGGGAACCGCCGGCGCGCGGTCACGTAGAACTCGTGTTCGTACTTGAGGCAGCAGAGCAGTCGGCCGCACCCGCCCGAGATCTGGGCCGGGTTGAGGGAGAGGTGCTGGTCCTTGGCCAGGCCGAGGTTCACGGGGGAGAGCTCCGTGAGCCAGGAGGAGCAACAGTACTCGCGCCCGCAGCGCCCGACGCCCGAGAGCCGGGCCGCCTCGTCACGCACCCCGATCTGCCGGAGCTCGATGCGGGTGCGGAACAGCGACGCGAGGTCACGGACGAGCGCGCGGAAATCGACCCGTTTCTCCGCCGTGAAGTAGATGGTGAGCTTGTTCCGGTCCCACTGCCACTCGGTGTCGCTCACCTTCATCACGAGCTCGTGGGTACGGACCCGCTCGATGACCTTGCGGCGCGCCTCGTCCTCGGAACGCCGGTTCTCGGCGTGCACCCGCTGGTCGTCCGGGGTGGCCCGGCGCACGACCGGCTTGGGCGCCGTGGGTTCCGCCGCCTCGGCCGCGCCCCCCACCGCGCATCCCGAGCAGCCGCCGCCGCACTTCTTGTCCGCCACCTCGCCCACGGCGGTCACCCGGCCCAGGTCGTGGCCGCGCTCCACGTCGACCAGCACCGCCTCGCCGACGCGAAGCGGCGCGCCCGCGTCGTCCCAGACGAAATACGCCTTGCGGGTGCCCTTGAAGCGGACCTCGACGGTCTGTCCCACCTATGCCTCGGAGTAGGCGCCCATCGCGCCGTACTTCTCGGCGCGGCGGCGGACCAGCTTTTCGGGACGGACCTTCCGCAGCTCGGTCACGTGCCGGATCAGCGCTTCCCGGAGCGCCTCGCCGGTGGCATCGGGATCGACATGGGCGCCGCCGACCGGCTCCTGCACAATCTCGTCGATCACCTTGAGCCGCAGCAGGTCGTCGGCCGTGATCCTGAGCGCCTCCGCGGCCCGCTCGCGCTGACTGGCGTCCTTCCACAGGATGGCCGCGCAGCCTTCGGGCGAGATCACCGAGTAGACCGAGTTCTCCAGCATCAGGATCCGGTCGGCCACGCCGAGCGCGAGCGCGCCCCCAGAGCCGCCCTCGCCGATGACCACGGCAATGGCCGGAGTGGGGAGCGCCGACATCTCCAGGATGTTCCGCGCCAGCGCCTCGGACTGGCCGCGCTCCTCGGCACCGAGCCCGGGGTAGGCGCCCGGCGTATCGATGAGCGTGATGACCGGCGCGCTGAACTTGGCCGCCAGCTTCATGAGCCGGAGCGCCTTCCGGTACCCCTCGGGATGGGGCATCCCGAAGTTGCGCTTGAGATTTTCCTTGGTGTCCCGGCCCTTCTGGTGCCCGATGACCATGACCGACACACCACCGAGGCGGGCCCAGCCCCCCACGATGGCCGGATCGTCCATGTAGAGGCGATCCCCGTGGAGTTCGATGAAGTCGGTGAAGATGGTGCTGAGATAGTCGAGGGTGTACGGGCGGCGGGGGTGGCGGGCGACCATGACGCGCTGGATGGGCGTGAGATTCCGGTAGATCTCCGCCTGGAGTGACTCGAGCTTTCCCTGCAACCCCTCCAGCTCCTCGTCCACGTCGATCTGGCGCTCGGCGCCGACCCGTTTCAGGTCCTCGATCTGCCGCTCCAGCTCGAGCAGCGGCTTCTCGAACTCCAGCGTGTAGGCTGAGGCCATCGGGATCAACCCGCCTTGATGTAGTGAACGGAGTCGGCGCCCAGGAGATCGCGCAGGGCCCGCAGGAGGTCGTCCTCCGCCGCGACGCGGACGCGACGGGACCGGAGCCGCACCGACTCCCCGTTCCCGTCGCTCCACTCAATATACAGGGGGGTGGGCCCCGGGTGTGCCGAGCAGAGCGCGGCGGCCGTCCGCAGGGCGTCGGGCCCGGGCGCCGCCGGCGCCAGCCAGCGAAGACTCAGGGCCACGGCGCCGGAGGTCTTGAGCTCCTCGAGAGCCCTGGCAGCCTCCACGATGAACGGAGCGTGGTCCTCCCCCCGGTCGCGGTCGCTGTAGCCGCCGGTGAGCAGGAGCGCCGCGTCGGGCAGGATCGTCTGATTGAGCCTGGCCCAGGCGTCGGGGAAGACGATCGCCTCCGCGGTGCCGTGGAAGTCCTCGAGCACCAGCCGCGCGTACTCCTTGCCGGTCTTCTTCGAGATCTGCCGTTTGACTCCGGTCACCACCGCCGCGACCGTCACCTGGTGCTCGTTCCATTCGCCCAGCGTCGCGGTGGTGCGGGTGCCGAACAGCTCCACCTCGTCCCGGAACCGCTCGAGCGGATGGCCGGAGATGAAGAAGCCGAGCACTTCCTTTTCCCGCACCAGGCGCTCGGCTTCCGACCAGGGGGGAATGTCGGGGTACGCTGGGGCGACCGAGGAGACGGCCCCCGCGCCCCGGTGCCCCTTTCCGTCCGCTCCGCCTTCTCCGTCCTTTCCGTTCTTTCCGTCCCCGAAGAGCGATCCCTGCCCGGCCTCCTTCTCCTGCTGAAGCAGTTGCGCCTCGGCGAGCACCCGGTCCAGCGCCTCGCAGAGCTGCTTGCGGTGGCCGCCGAGCCCGTCGCAGGCGCCGGCGACGATCAGCGATTCGAGCACCCGCTTGTTGCAGAGCCGGAGGTCGATGCGCTCGACGAAATCCGGCAGGGTCGTGAACGGCGCGTCCTGCCGCGCCGCGATGATGGACTCGATGGCGCTCCAGCCCACGTTCCGCACGGCGCCGAGCCCGAACCGGATGCGCCGGTCGCCGACGACGGTGAACTTGAAGCCGGACTCGTTCACGTCCGGCGCCAGCACCTCGAGGTCCAGCTCGCGCGCCTCGTTGATGTACTGCACCACCTTGTCGGTGTTCCCGATTTCCGATGAGAGCAGGGCCGCCATGAACTCGGCCGGATAGTGCGCCTTGAGCCAGGCCGTCTGGTAGGACAGGACGGAGTAGGCCACCGAGTGCGACTTGTTGAACCCGTACCGGCCGAAGGTTTCGATCTGGGCCGCCAGCTCGTCCACCAGCTTCTTCGGGTGTCCCAGCGCCATCGCCCGCTCACAGAACTTGCCGAGCTCCTTCCGGATGAGCTCCGCGTCCTTCTTGCCCACCGCCTTCCGGAGCACGTCGGCTTCGGCCAGGGTGAACCCGGCGAGCACGTTCGCGATCCGCATCACCTGCTCCTGGTAGGTGATGACGCCGTAGGTCGGCTCCAGCACCTCCCGCAGGGCGGGGTGGGGGTACGAGACCTTCTCCTGGCCCAGCTTGCGGCGGATGAACACCGTGTGCATCCCCGCGTCGAGCGGTCCCGGCCGCAGCAGGGCGTTGCTGGCCACCAGGTCGTCGAAGCGGTCGCAGCGCATGGCCCGGAGCGTCTCGGTGGCGAGCGCCGACTCGAACTGGAAGATCCCGCCGGTGCGCCCCTGCCGCAGCAGCTCGTACACCGCGGGGTCGTCGAACCCGAGGGCGTCCATGTCCGGCGTGGTGCCGTGCCGCTCGGCGATCATGCGCACCGCGTCGTGGATCACGGTGAGGGTCTTGAGGCCGAGCATGTCCATCTTGAGCATGCCGACCTTCTCCAGCGCGCCCATCTCGTACTGCGTGATGATCGCGTCCTCGCCGTCCGCGGCGGCCCCGGCGCCCTTGGTGGGCGCGGTGCAGACCGGCACGTACTCGGCCAGCGGTCCGGGGGCGATCACCACGCCGGCCGCGTGCACCGACATGTGCCGGGAGATCCCTTCGATCCGGGCGCTGAGCTGAATCAGCCGGTGATAGGCTGGGTTCTGCCGGATCAGGTCCTTGAGCTCGTCGACCTTGGCGGCGGCCTCGGGAATGGTCAGGCTGTACGCCGGCCCCGACGGCACCAGCTTGGTGAGGCGGTCGGCCTCGCCTGGCGGGATCCGGAGGACCCGGGCCACGTCCTTGAGCGCCGCGCGCGCCTTCATGGTGCCGAAGGTGACGATCTGTCCGACGCTGGCGCGGCCGTAGCGTTGCCGCACGTACTCGATCACCTCGCCCCGCCGCTCGAAGCAGAAGTCGACGTCGATGTCCGGCATGGACACCCGCTCGGGATTCAGGAACCGCTCGAACAGGAGGTCGAAGGTCAGCGGGCAGACGTTGGTGATCCCGAGCGCGTACGCCACGATCGAGCCGGCGGCCGAGCCCCGGCCGGGGCCGACCGGGATCCCCCGCTCCCGGGCGGCCGCGATGAAGTCCTGCACGATCAGGAAGTACCCGGCGTAGCCGGCCTTGTTGATGACGCCCAGCTCGTAGGCCAGCCGTTCTTCCACCGCCGGCGGCAGAGGGGTGCCGTAGCGACGCTCGGCTCCCGCCTGCGCGAGGTGCTCCAGCAGCGCCTCGTCGGTGGCATACTCGGCGGGGCGGGGGAAGCCGGGGAGGAAGTAGCGCTTCTCGAAGTCGAATTCGACCAGGTCCGCGACCCGCGCGGTGTTCGCCAGGGTCTCGAGATGCTCGGGGAAGAGCGCCTTCATCTCCGCTTCGGACTTGACGTACGATTCCTGTCCGGTAAAGCGGAAGCGCTTGGGATCGTCGAGGTCGCTGCCCGTGCCGATCGCGAGCAGCACGTCGTGGGATTCGGCGTCCTCGCGGCGGAGATAGTGGGCATCGTTCGTCGCCACCACCCCGAGTCCCAGCTCGGCCCCCAGGCGCAGCATCCCTTCGGTGACCAGCCGCTCCTCGGCGATCCCGTGCTGCTGGATCTCGAGCCAGAAACCGTCCGGACCGAATACCCGGGCGAACCACTCCGCGCTCGCCTTGGCCTCCTCGTACTTGCCGGCCCGGAGCGCGTGCGCGATCTCCCCCGACAGGCAGGCAGCCAGCCCGACGATGCCCTCGGAATGCGCGGCGAGTGCTTCCTTGTCGATCCGGGGCCGCCGGTAGAACCCCTCGGTGTACCCGATCGAGGTGAGGCGGACCAGGTTCTTGTACCCGGTGCGGTTCTTGGCCAGCAGCACGAGGTGACTGTACGCCGCGGGCGCCCAGCTCGGCTTTTCCCTGGCCTGCCGCGGCCCGTAGGCGAGGTAGGCCTCGAAGCCGAGGATCGGGCGGATCTTCTGGGCCTTGGCCTCTTCGTAGAAGCTCCAGGCGGCGTGCATGTTGCCGTGGTCGGTCACGGCCAGGCTGTCCATGCCCAGCTTCTTCACGTGGGCGACCAGCTCGGGAATCCGGTTGGCCCCGTCGAGGAGGGAGTATTCGCTGTGGGTGTGGAGATGGACGAAGGGCATACTATCGCTCCCGCCGCTCCAGCTCGCTCCACACCTGCTCCAGCGGCACGCCGCGCGCCTGGAGCAGGAGCAGGAGATGGTACAGCAGGTCGGCCGTCTCGGCGGCGAGGCGGGGCTCGTCTTCGGCGGTGGCCGCGACCACCGTCTCGACCGCTTCCTCGCCGACCTTCTGGGCGATCTTGGCGACCCCGCGGTCGAGCAGCTTCACGGTATAGGAGCCATCGGGCCGCTCCCGGGCCCGGCGCGCGATGGTGGCGGCGAGCCGGCTCAGCGGGTGGCCGCCGGGGTCCGCCCCGGGCACCGGATTCGGCTGGTCGTCTATGAGCACGCTGCTGAAGCAGGTCCGCTCGCCGGTGTGGCAGGCCGGGCCCGTCTGCTCCACCCGATAGAGTACCGCATCGCCGTCGCAGTCGAGCCGGACCTCGACCACCCGCTGCACGTGCCCGGAGGTTTCCCCCTTGCGCCAGGGGGCGCGGCGGGATCGGCTGTAGTAGTGGGCCTCCCCCGTGCTGAGGGTACGCGCGAGCGCGTCCCTATCGGCATAGGCCAGCATGAGGACGTCACCCGACCGGCGCTCCTGGGCCACCACCGGGACCAAACCGTCGGCCCCGAACCGGACCGCCGACCACCAGTTGTTCTCGGACACGCCGAGAAGCTATCGGCCCCTCCGACGATTGTCAAAACCCGTTGTGGCTCCTTATCTTGCTCCGGTTGCCCCACCCCCAGGACCTCCGCCCTCGGAGCCCAAGTGCTCAGCCATCGCGCCACCACCGCCGCCACCCGGTTCCTGCCGCTCATGGTCCCCCTGGCTCTTGCCTGCGGGGACGGGGGCTCCGGCCCTGACGGCCCGGTGGTGGACTGCGACCAGACCGACCCGGTCCAGCTCGCGGCCGGGGAATTCGTCACCCAGGACCCCTCCGAGGTGGCCTGCGTCCGGATCCCGGCGGCCGGGAGCGCAGGGGCGGAATACCTCTACCTGGCCATATCCGGCGCCCCGACCGAATCGAACACCGGCACCTCGACGCCGTACCGGCTCGTCGGGTCGGCCGAGGGACAGCTGCCCACGGCCGCGGTCCGCTCCCGGCCCCGGGTGGAGGCCGCGGTGGGTCCCACCCAGGCGCAGCGCTTTCACGGCCGGATGCGGAGCCTGGAACAGCGCCTGGCGCGGGAGCCGCACCCCGTCCGGGCTGCGGGGTCGGCCAGGATCAACGCGATGGTAGTCCCCAGCCTGGGAGACAAACGCACCTTCTCGGTGCTCAAGTCGGCCGATGCCGACGGCACCTCGGCCGCTGATTTCGTGAGTGTGACCGGCACGGTCAAGCACGTGGGTCAGAAAGTGGTCATCTACCTCGACGACGCCTCGCCGACCACGGGCGGGTACGACCAGAACGATATCGACCAGATCGGGAGCCTGTTCGACGATGAGCTCTACCCGATCGATACCACTGCCTTCGGCCGCGAGTCCGACGTGGACGGCGACGGCCAGGTGCTCGTACTGCTGACCGACCGGGTGACCCGGCTCGCCGGCTGCACCAACGGCCAGGTGGTGGTGGGCTTCTTCTTCGCGCTCGACCTGTTCGAAGGCGAGGTGGGATCCAACGGCGCCGAGCTGTTCTACGGCCTGACGCCCGACCCGGCGTGCTCGGTGGACAAGGCCCGGGCGGTGGAGCTCCTGCCCGGCGTGTTCATCCATGAGTTCCAGCACATGATCAGCTTCAACCAGCACGTGCTGGTGCGAAACGGCGACGCCGAGGACACCTGGCTCAACGAGGGCCTTTCGGGGTACGCGGAAGAGCTGGGCGCGCGGCAGGTCCCCGACGCCCGCTGCGTCGACAACGACTGCCTCACCCAGTTCGGCATCGGGGACTTCTCCAACGCCTACGACTTCCTGTTCTCGCTGGAGGAGAACTACCTGATCGGGCCGGCCACGCCGCCGCTGCCGCTGACGGAGTACGGGGGCACCTGGCTGTTCGTGCGCTGGCTGGGCGACCACTTCTCCGGCACGCAGCCGCTGGCGACCGATCTCACGCGGAAGCTGGTCCAGACCAACCGCACCGGCGCCGCGAACGTCGAGGCCGCCACCGGGGAAGAGTTCCCCGTGCTGATCACCGAGTTTCATCTCGCCAACTACGCCGACGACCTGCCGGGGTTCACTCCGGCGGACGACCGCATCACCTACACCAGCTGGCCGTTCCGGGCCATCTGGGCCTCGTTCAACCAGCAGAACCCCGGCGGGTTCCAACGGGAGTACCCCCTCGACCCTGACGTGACCTCCGGCGGCTACGAGACGGCCGGCAACCTGCTCGCCGGCTCGGGCAAGCACGTGCTGATCGAGCAGGCGCCGGGCGACCCGGCGCTCGATTTCAAGATCACCCGGAGCGACGGCACTACGGTGCTGCCGGCGAGCGCGGCGGCGCGCGTGGCGGTGCTGCGGATCCGGTGAAGGGCATGGTCTTCCTCGTCGTCGTCGCCACCTTGTTCGCGGGGTACGGCACCGCCTATCTCGCCAGCGAGAACGTGCGCTACCTCACCCGGGCGGGCATGGAGGAGACGCGCATCCTCCAGTCCCGGGAGCCGATCGCCCGGCTGGCGGCCGATCCGGCCACCGACCCCGGCATCCGCCCGCTCCTCGGCCTGGTGGTGGCGAGCCGGGACTATGCGGCGAAGCTCGGGCTCGAGGCCAAGGAGACCTACACCACGTACTCCGATGTGGGGCGGGACACCCTGCTGCTGGTGCTGCAGGCGGCGCCCAGGGACTGCATCTGCCCCCACACCTGGAAGTATCCGATCGTGGGCAGCAT
>DASSBA010000174.1:0-19460 GCA_035699205.1 Gemmatimonadales bacterium | reverse complement strand
CAGCGGCGGCCTGGACAACCTCAACGAGCTGCTGCACGAATCCGGGCACGCGGTGCACATCGCGGCCATCCGCACGCGGCCGGCGTTCCGCGACTGGCCCGACAGCGACCCCTTCACCGAGGCGGTCGCCGACCTGGCGGCCCTCGACGTCTACGAGCCAGCCTGGCAGCGGCGCTGGCTGGGCGACTCCGTGCCGCTCGCCGACGGGCTGCGCGGACGGTACGGCGGCATCGTGATGGACGTGGCCTGGGCGCTGTTCGAGGTGCGCATGCTGCGCGATCCCGGCGCCGACCCCAACCTGGTGTGGACCGCGCTCACGCGCGATTACCTGCGCATCCGGCCGCATCCCGAGCTGTCGTGGTGGGCGGTGCGCGGGCAACTGGTGGACGAGCCGGGATACATGATGAACTACGCGGTGGGCGCCATCCTCGTCGCGGCGGTGCGCGCGCGCACGCGGGCGCTGCACGGGCCGTTCGACGCCGGGGACCCGACGCTGTACCCCTGGCTGGCGCCGCGGCTGTACCGGTTCGGACTCGAGCGGCCCGCCCGGGACGTGGTCGAGGAGTTCCTCGGCGGGCCGGTGTCGCCGGCGGCGCTGCTGGCGGACATGCGGAGGCTCCGACACTGATGCGCTACATCCTCGACCTGATCGGCGTCGGCGTGTTCGCCATCAGCGGCGCCCTGGCCGCGGGACGCAAGCGCCTCGACTGGCTTGGCGTGGCCGCCATCTCGGTGGTGACCGCCATCGGCGGCGGCACCGTGCGGGACGTCCTGCTCGACCGGCACCCGATCTTCTGGATCGCGGATCCCGCCTATCTGCTGGTGTGCCTGGCCGCGACCGCGTTCACTCTGCTCTACGTGCACCTGCGCATCCCCGCCCCGCGTGCGCTGCTGGTGGCCGACGCGCTCGGCCTCGCGTTCTTCACCATCAGCGGCGCGCAGATCGCCGAGCAGTCGGGGCTGTCGTGGCTGCTCGCGATCCTGATGGGCACGATCACGGGCGTCGTGGGCGGGATGGCGCGGGACGTCCTCTGCAACGAGATCCCGATGATTCTCCGGCGGGGACAGCTCTACGCCAGCTCGGCGATCGTGGGCGCCGCGCTCTACCTCGTCCTGGAGCGGGCCGGCGCGCCGCGCCAGGCGGCGGCGCTCCTCGGGATGGCCACCATCGCGCTGGTCCGCTTCGCGGGCATCCTGTGGCGGATCGAGCTGCCGGTGCTCAGCGTGGAGGAGGAGGAAGCGGCGGCGGAGCGGCGGCGGCAGTCACTCTGATCCCCCGCCGCCGCGCCGGTCATCCAGGATCTCGCGGACCTTCCCCGCCAGCGCATCGGGATCCAGCGGCTTCTGGATGAAGTCGCGGCCCTCATCCAGCAGCCCGCGGCTGACCGCGTCGAAGCCGGTGTACCCGGAGGTGAAGAGCACCGGGGTCGCCGGCCAGCGCTCCGCCAGCCGAGCCGCGAGCTGGCCGCCGCTCATTCCCGGCATCACCACGTCCGCGATGATCAGCGAAGGCGCCATGCGCAGCCGGCCGGCGAGCTCCAGGGCCGCGGGGCCGTCCGCCGCCTGGAGCACCGTGTAGCCCTGTTCCCGCAACGCCCGCGCGAGGATGCCGCGCACCGCGGGCTCGTCTTCCACGATCAGGATCGTCTCGCTGCGTGCGGCCGCCGGCGCCGGGGCCGACGTCGCTGCCGTGTCCGCCATGGCGTCGGCCAGCGGCAGGTGGATCTCGAACGTCGTGCCGTGCCCAGGCTCGCTGCGGACGCTCACCATGCCGCCGCTCTGCTTCACGATGCCGTATACGGTGGACAGGCCCAGCCCGGTACCCTGGCCCACCGGTTTGGTGGTGAAGAACGGCTCGAAGGCGTGGCGCAGCGTCGTCTGGTCCATCCCGTCGCCGGTATCGCTCACGGCGAGCCGGGCCCAATCGCCCGGGGGGACGGCATCGTCGAGCACGACGTTGGCGGTCTCGATCGTCAGCACGCCTCCGCCCGGCATCGCGTCGCGGGCATTGAACGTGAGATTGAGCAGCACCTGGTCGAGCTGGCCGGGGTCGGCCGTCACCCGGCCGAGGTCGGGGTCCAGGCGCAGCGCCACGCGCGAGTCCTCGCCGAGCGCGCGCCGGATGATCGGCTCGAGGGCGGTGACGACGGCGTTGAGGTCCACGATCTGCGGCTGCATGACCTGCCGCCGGCTGAAGGCGAGCAGCTGCTGGGTGATGGCGGCGGTGCGCTCGGCGGCGCGGCGGATGTGCTCGAGGTCGTCGCGGTCCTCGTCGTCCCGGACGCGGCGCAGGAGGAATGACGCGGCGCCGAGCACCACGGTCATCTGGTTGTTCGCCTCGTGGGCGATGCCGCCCGCCAGGCGGCCCACCGATTCCATGCGCTCCGCGTGCTGCAGCCGGTCCTCCACCCGCCAGCGGTCTTCCACGTCCGTCAGGGTACCGATCCACTCCCGCACCACGCCCTCGGCGTCGGTGACGGCCGCCGCACGCTCCACGAAGCGGCGGTATTCGCCCTCCGCGCGGCACCAGATGCGCCCCTCGGCCTCGTACACCGAGCCGCGCTCGCGCGCCCGGGCCCAGGCGGCCTGCACCGGGGCGCGGTCGTCCGGATGCAGCGCGTTGACCCAGCCGTGGCCCCGGTACTCGTCCCGGCTCTGCCCGGTGTATTCCTCCCAGGAGGGCTGGGGCTCGGCGAAGCGCCCCTCCGGGTCCGACGTCCAGACGACCGATGTCGTGGCCGTCACCAGCGCCCGGTAGCGCTCCTCCCGCCGGGCCAGCTCCTCCTGCGCCCGCTTGCGCTCGGTGATCTCCCGCTTGATCGAGGACGCGCCCACCACCACGCCCGCGGGGTCCCGGATCGGCGAGACGGAGAGCGCGATGTCGATCCTCGTGCCGTCCTTCCGGATCCGCTGGGTCTCGGCCGCCTCCACCCGCTCGCCCCGGCGGATCCCCTCCAGCAACGCGTGCTCGGCCGCCTGGAGCGGCTCGGGAATCAGCGTCATGATCGACCGGCCGACCATCTCCGACTCGGAGTAGCCGAACATCCGCTCGGCGGCGGCATTCCAGCTCGTCACGATGCCGTCCAGCGTTTTCCCGACGATCGCGTCGCCGGAGGAGGCGACGATGGCGGCCAGCAGGGCCGTGGCCTCCTCGCTCTGCCGCCGCCGGGTGACATCCTGCATGGCGCCGACCGCGCGGAGGGCCCGCCCCTCCGCGTCCCGCTCGATGACCGCGCGCTCGAGCATGCGCGCCCAGCCGCCGTCGGCGCGGCGAAAGCGATACTCGTGCTCCCATGACTGCACGCCGCTCGCGAGGGCCGCGCGCGCGGCCGCCTCGGCCATCGCGAGGTCGTCCGGGTGCACCCGGGAAGCCCACGGCTCGTAACCGTCCCGGGACAGGAGCTGAATCTCCTCGGGCGCGCAGCCGAAGAACGCCGGCGTGCCGCCGGCCCACACCACCCGGCTCCCGCGCAGGTCCCAGTCCCAGATGATGTCTTCGGTCGCGCGCGAAGCGAGGTGGAAGCGCCGCTGCGCGGAGGCGTCCCGGATGAAGCAGCGCATGTAGCGCGCGCGGCCGCCCTCCCGGTACGCGCTGCCGTCCAGCCGCACATCCTTCAGCGATCCGTCCCGGCCGCGGAGCCGCGCGGGCAGGTCGTGGAACGACGCTCCGGACGCGACGTGAGCAAGGAGCTCGTCCAGCGCCGGCCGGTCGTCGTGGAACTCGCCGATGCGATGGCCCACGTACTCGTCCCGCGCGTAGCCGAGCAGGTCGAGCTCCGCCTGGTTTGCGCGCAGGATCGTGCCGTCGGGCGCGATCCACTTCATGGGAACGGGTGCCTGCTCGAACAGCTCTTCGAGCTCGCCAGGCCCCGCGTCGTCAGCCTGCATGGGCTACATGTGCCGGTTCGGGAGTGTGATGTGGATCACATTGGGGCGCATGCGGTTGCACCAGACTCGGGCAGTCCATAGCTTTGCGAAGGTTAATCCGGTTTGCCCGAGCCGGCGGAGGGTTTCCGAAGCCTGAGGGTGCACAATGTCGTCGTGGACCGAGCTCCTGGAACGGCCGGAGCCGAAACAGCACGTGGTGCAATTGTACGGCCAGGACGACCAGCTGCTCACCCGGCACGTGGGCCAGTATCTGGCGGAAGGGCTGAGGCAGGGCGACGGGCTCATCCTGATCGCCACGCGCGCGCACACCGAAGCTATCGTGCGCGGGCTCCGGGAGGAAGGCGGCGCGTGCGCGGCCGCCGCCGCGGACGGCCGCTTCCTCACGCTCGACGCGGAAGCAACGCTCGCGCGGTTCATGGTGGCCGGCAAACCGAGCTGGGAGCTCTTCGACGGGGTGGTGGGCACCGCCGTTCGCGGGCTGCACGCGCGCGCTCCCGAGGGCAATCTTCGCGCGTTCGGCGAGATGGTCGGCGTGCTGTGGAGCGCCGGGCAGACGGCCGCCGCCGTGGAGCTCGAGGACTTCTGGAACCGTCTGCTCGAGCAGCATGCCGTCAGCCTGTTCTGCGCGTACCCCATCGACGTGTTTCAGGGCCAGTGCGACACCGACGAGTTCACGATGCTCGCCGCGGCCCACACCCACGTGTACGCCGCCCCCCGCACGCTCTTCGCCAGCCCCGCCCGGAGCGCGCGGGCCTAACCCGCTCCACCCCCCTCGCGCGCCGGCGCGCACAGCTTGCCGCCGGGCGTCCTCCGCCGCAGTATTGAACGGCAATCCATCCCCTCCCATACCAGGGCCTTGGGCGTCGCCATGTCCACGGTACTCGAACGCCTTCGCGAGGCGCTCGCTCCCGACATCGTCGTGCAGCGCGAGCTGGCGTCCGGCGGGATGGGCATCGTCTTCCTCGCGCAGGACGCCGTGCTCGACCGGGCCATCGCCGTCAAGGTGCTCAGGCCGGAGCTGGCCACGGCGGCCTCGGCCGAGCGCTTCCTGCGCGAGGGCCGCGCCGCCGCCCGGTTGAGTCACCCCAACCTCGTGCGCGTCCACCGCGCCGGCACCGGCGACGGTCTCCTCTATTACACGATGGACTTCGTCCCCGGCGAGACGCTTGCCGCCCGGCTGCTTCGGGGGCCGGTGTCGGCGGCGGAGACGGTGGCGATCGGTCGGGACATTCTCCAGGCGCTGGCCGCCGCGCACGCCTCCCGGTTCATCCACCGCGACGTCAAGCCGTCGAACATCTTCCTGGACGGGCCGCGCGCCCTGCTCGGCGATTTCGGGGTGGCGCGCGCCGTCGAGTCGGACGCCACGACGCTCACCGGCGCGGGGCAGCGGGTCGGGACGCTCGCCTACATGGCGCCGGAGCAGGTGCTGGACGCGCCGATCACGCTGCGCACCGATCTGTACGCCGTCGGGCTGGTGCTGTACGAGGCGTGCACCGGCCGGCGCTGGGAAGCGCTGGCCGATCCGGACAAGGCCGACTGGTCCGGCGTTCCCCGGCGGCTCCGTGCGCCGCTTCGGAAGGCGCTGCAGCTCGCGCCGGACGACCGGTGGGTGGACGCCCCGAGCTTCGCCGCCGCGCTGGAGCCTCGACGCGTGTCCTGGCGGCTTCCGGCGGTCGCCGCGTCGCTCCCGCTGATCGCGTGGCTGGTCGTTCGGCACGGAGACGGCGGCGCGGCGGCGCGCAGCGACATCGTCGTCTTCCCGTTCGAGACCGCCCGCCCGGTGGACTCGTCGCTGGGTCGCGAGATCGCCGGCACGACCCGGTGGTACTTCGAGCGCCTGCCCGACCTGCGGCTGCACCCGTCCAAGGCCGCCGCCCTGGCATGGGCCGGCTCGCCGCTGCCTCCAGCGCGCCGGCTTTCCGCGCTCACCACCGACACGCGCAGCCGCTACGGCGTCTCGGGCACGGTGCGCCCTAAAGGCGCGCTGCTCGAGGTCGATCTGAGCGTGGTGAACGCGCGGGGCGAGCCGGTCCTCCAGACCACGGTGCAGGGCGATTCGGCCGACCGGGTCCGGCTCGGGGATCTGATCGGCGCCCGCGTCATGGGCGTCGTGTCGCCGGGACTGGGCGCGACGTTCCGGCGCGGCGGCGAGATCGCCCGGGTGAACCCGGACGCGGCGCTCGAGTTTCTTCAGGGGGAAGACGCGTTCGCGCGTGACGCGTGGCTCACGGCCGAGCACCACTACGCCCGCGCGCTGGCGCTCGATTCGTCGTTCCTGCTGGCCGCCTGGCGCCTGGCCAACGCGCGCCGATGGATGCCGCTGCGCCGGACGCCGCCGTTCCCGCCGGATTTTCTCACGCTGTTCCACGCGCGGGCCCAGACCCTCTCCGAGGTGGACCGCCGGCTCATCGAGGCCCAGTTCGCGCCTTCGGGGGCGCCCCGCTTCGCGCGCTACGAGCAGGCAAAGCGGGCGAGCCGGAGCGATGCCTACGCGATGCTCCTCTACGGCGACGAGCTCTTCCACCGCGGCCCGCTCGCCGGACGCCCGCTGACCGACGCGGCCGACATGCTGGCCGCCGCCGCCACGGCAGATCCGACGCTCGCCCCGGCCTGGGAGCACCTGGCCTGGGCGCTGATCCGGCTGGGCCGCCGCGACGAGGCCGCCCGCGCGCTCGACAACCTCGGGCGGGTGGCCGGACGCCCCGAGGAATCGGAGATCTACCTGCCGGAGTTCCTCCGCGTGGCGTTCACCGCGCGGTTCGACCCCGCGGCGCTCGGCGCCGGCGGCGGGACGCTGCTCCAGTCGCCCGGTGCGCTGGCCCTCGCGGCGCGGGGCGCGCTCGCGTTCGACCTGCCCGGGCACGAGCTCCGGTTCGGCGGCGCGCTGGCGGCGCTCGAGGGTGCGGCGCCCCCGCAGCGCGCGAGCGGCCACATCGCCCAGGGGGTGGCGCTCGTGGCGCTCGGCCGGCCCGCGGCGGCCCTGGCGCAGCTCGACTCCGCCGCGGACCTGTTTCCCGATCCGGCGGAGGCGCGTCTGCAGGCCGCGGAATGGCAGGTCGTTCCCCGGGCGCTCGGCGTGCCCGGATTTCCCGCGGATGAGGCCGACCGGGGCCGGACGACGCTCGCGAGCGCGGCGGAGGCGCCAACCCCCGCCGGCACCCGGGCGGCCTGGGCACTCGCGTTCGACGCGCTCGCGCGGGGCGACAGCGCCGCCGCGGATCGGTGGTGGCGCCTGGTCGCCGCGCGGGAGACCGTCGGCGGCCCGCTGGGCCGCCTCCTCGCCGCGATGGCCGATGCCGTCCGTGGCGATCCGGCCGCCGCGCTTCGCGTCTCCGAGCCGGCGCTCGCGCTCGACTCCGCCGGCTACGCGCCGGACCCGTTCTTCCGCTCCGCGCTCCACCTGCTCCGCGGCGACTGGTTCGCGGCGGCGGGCCACGGCCCCGACGCGGACCGCTCGCGGCTCTGGTACGAGAACACCGACGCGATCGGGTGGCCCGAGGCCGAGGCCCAGCCGGCGGAGGTGGACTGGGCCCTCGGCTCGACGGCCCGGTTGCGCCGGGCCGCGCAGGCATTCGCCGAGGGCCGCCGGGCCGCCGGGTGTGCCATCGCCCTGCGACTGCTCGAGGTCTGGTCCCGGCCTGAACCGGCGGTGGCGGCTTCGGCGGCGGGATTGCGGCAGCAGGCGGCCGGATGCCCGTGATCGGCGGTGGCGGTCGCTACCGCATCGAACGCGAGCTCGAACCGCTCGACGGCGTCGCCCGCTTCCTCGCCCGCGACCTGAGCCTCGATCGACTGGTCGAGCTCCTCGTGCTCGGGCCGGTGCCCCACCCCGAGCGTCCGATCGAAGTCTTCCTGGCCGACGCGCGCCGGCTCGCGCGGATCAATAATCCGAACGTCGTCGCCGTCCACGACGCCGTGGTGGCCGACGGCGCGGCCCAACTCGCCCGGGAGTACCTGCCGGGCGAGACGCTGGCGACTCGCCTGCGGAATGGTCCGCTGCCGCCGGCCGAGGCGATCCGGCTTGGCCGGGATCTGCTCCGGGGCCTCGAAGCATCCCACGCCGGAGGCGTGGCCCATCCCGATCTCGCGGCCGGGACGATCGTCTGTCTTCCCCACCGTGCCGTCCTCGCCGGACTCGGCGGCGAGGACGCGGATGCCGCCGCCCGTGCGCGTGATCTCCAGGCCGCGGGTCGCGTCCTCTACGAGGCGGCGGCGGGCCGCCGATGGGACCCGGCCTCGAGCGCCGAAGCCGACGTCTGGCGCCCGGTGCCGCGGCGACTCCGGCGCGTGCTGGGGCGCGCGCTGGCCGACCGGCCCGAGGACCGATGGACCGATGCGGCGGCGTTCCGCCGGGCGCTCGACGGGCGCGCCGGCTCCCGGTTCCGCTGGTCGCTGGTGGCCGCGGGCGCCGCCGGCGCCGGAATGGTCGCCCTCGGACTCGCCGCGTGGCTGTTCGGCGGCCGATTCGTCCGCTGGTGGAATCCGGGGCCGCCCGGAGGCCGCCCCAAGGAGCTGGCGGTGCTGCCGCTGGAGGTGACCGGCGGCCGGCCGGCGGACACCCTCGGCACCGAGCTCGCCCAGCTCATGCAGCTCACGCTCGACAACGTCCCGGGCCTCGAGCTCACCTCGCAGGGTCAGGTACTCCGCTGGTGGGAGCGGCAGGGGCGCGACGTCGGTGGCGCGCAGGCCCAGGCGGCGCGGGAGCTCAATGCCCATTGGGTGGCGCACGGGCTCGCCCACCGGCGGGGTGACAGCGTCCGGGTCCGGCTCACACTCTACGACGCCGCGGGCGCGAAGACGCCGCTGCCCGAGCTGCGTGGCAGCGTGCAGGACTTGGCCGCACTGGGCGACACGCTCGCCGTCAACGTGCTCCGAGCCGCCGCGCCGGACCTGGAGCCGCTCTACCGCGGGGTGCAGGACATCTCGGGCGTGCCGCTCATCGCACTCAAGGCGTTCCTGCAAGGGGAGGCGGCCTTCGAGCGCGATGCGTGGGCGCTGGCCGAGCGCAACTACGAGGCCGCCATCGGGACGGACTCCAGCTTCGCGCTGGCCTGGTGGCGCCTCGCGAACGTGAAGCGCTGGCGGCGCCTTCCCTACGAATTCGACCTGCGCTCGTTCTACGGCCGGCTCGGCGATCGCCTGCGCCCCGCCGACCGCGCATTGGTCGAGGCGCTGCTGGAGCCCGACGTCGAGCGGCGGCTCGCCCGGATGGAGTCGGCGGTGGCGGGCGCGCCCACCGACGCGTACACCCGGTTCCTCTACGCCGAGGAGCTGTTCCACCGCGGTCCCCTGGTCGGCCGCGGGATCGAGCACGCGGGACGCGTCATGGGCGAAGCCATCGCGCTCGATTCCTCGCTGGCGGAGGCGTACAACCACCTCGTCGCCCTGCACCTGCGTGCCGGCCGGCCGGCGGAGGCGCGCCGGCTGCTCGACCTGCGCCGCCGCGTGTCGCCCCGTCCCGCGCCGGGCGAGTCCGACGTGGTCTCGCTGCTCGAGCTGGCCTATGACGAGCGGTTCCATCCCTGGCACGGCGGACTCAAGCGGGCGTGGCTCGAGTGGCGCGCCGATTCGGCGCAGCTCGCGGACCTCGCGCAGGTGGTGCGGCTGGGCGGCCCATGGTTCGACATTCCGCGGACGCAGGTCGCGCTGGCCGGCATCCTGGTGCGGCGGGGGCCGTCCGGCGATTCCGCGCAGGCCAGCGCGCGCACCGGGATCGCGCTCGGCCTGCTCACGCTCGGCCGGCCGGAGGCGGCGATGGTCCAGCTCGATTCGGCGGTTGGCCTGTCGCCCACCACCGAGGCGCGGCTCCAGCAGGCGGAGTGGAGGGCGATTCCCCAGGCGGTGGGCCTGCCGGCGCTCCGCTCGGCGGCGGACGTGCGGTGGGACCGGCGGCTCGAGGAGCTCGCCGCCGACTCGGCGACCAGCGTCCGCGCGCTCTGGGCGCTCGCGCTCCGCCGCCTCGCTGCCGGCGACACCGCGGCGTTCGAGCGCGCGCGCGTCCGCCTCGACACCCTGGCGCCCGCCGCGCCGCTCGGCGCGCTGCTCCGCGCCATCGGCGAGGGCGCGCGGGGCCGGCGCGACGCCGCGATGCTCATCTCGGATTCCGTGCGCCCGCTGTTCGCGGTCGATCACCCGCCCGATCCGTTCGCCGGCGCCGTGTTCCATCTCCTCCGGGCGGAGTGGCTCGCCGCCGGCGGCCAGACCCGCGCGGCGGACCGCGAGTGGAGCTGGTACGAGGGGTCGGACTTCGAGGGCTGGCCGGCCGGCGCCCCCCAGGCAGGTGAGATCGAAGCCACGTTCGGGGTCTACGGCCGCTGGAAACGGGGATCGGCCCGGCTTGCCGGCGCGACGACGGCGGCGGACACGCTCGCCGCCTGCGCCCTGCTCGCGCGGGTCGCCGAGCTCTGGCGCGACGCCGAGCCCGCGCTGGCGCCGCTCGCCGCCGCCGCCAATCTCCGCACCCGAGGCTGCCCCCGATGATCGCCTGCCGCACGCTCGGTCCGGTCGAAGTCACCGTGGACGGCGCGATGGCCGCCGGTGAGCTGCTCTGGCGCAAGAACCTCGCGCTGCTGATGTATCTCGCCCGCTCGGGACACCGGGGGCGCACCCGCGAGCACCTCACCGGCCTGCTCTGGGCGGACCGGCCCGACGCTGCCGCGAGGCATTCGCTCAACGAGGCGCTCCGGGCCCTCCGCCGCCACGCGGGCGAGGCCGCGCTCGACACGTCCGCGGGACAGGTGAAGCTCCTGCCCGGAGCGGTCCGGCTCGACGTGGATCGGCTCCGGGAGCTGAGCGACCGGGGCGAATGGTCCGCGGCGTCCGCGCTGGTCACCGGCGAATTCCTCGAGGGATTCGCCGTGGCCGGGGCGTCCGCGTTCGAGGATTGGCTCGCGGCGGAGCGCGCCGCGTGGCGCGCGTGCTCGGTGGATGTGCTGGTGCACCGGGTCGAGGAGCTGCTCCGCGCCGGGAACGCGCAGGACGCATCCGCGGTCGCGCGGCGGGCGCTGGCGCTCGACGCGCGCTCCGACCGCGCGCTGCGCGTCGCGATCCGCAGCCTCGCGCTCGCCGGCGACCGCGGGGCCGCGCTGGAGCTGTACGAGCGATTCGCCGCGCGGCTCGTCGAGGAGATCGGCGCGGTGCCCGAGGCCGAGACGGACGCGCTGGCGGAGCGGGTCCGGCGCCAGCGGCTGGCGCGGCCGGCGGCCGCGGCCGGAAGCGCCGACGGAGCCCTGACCCCGCGGCTGCCGCTCGCCGGCCGCGAGGACGAGCTGCATCGGCTGCTGGATGCCGCGGCGGCGGCGTTCGCGGCCCGCCGGTCGGCGCTGCTGATCGTGGAGGGCGAGAGCGGCACCGGCAAGACGCGGCTGGCGGAGGAGGTGCTCGCACGGCTCAGGCTGGACGGCGCCACCGTGGCGGAGGCGCGCGCAGTGGAGGGCGACCGGACCGAGCCCTGGAGCGGCGCGCTGGTGCTCGCGCGGGGAGGGCTGGCGGAGGCGCCGGGCATCGGCGGCGCGCCGGCGGGGGCGCTCGCCGCCTTCGCCGGGTCGGCCCCCGAGTGGGCGGAGCGGTTTCCGGGCGTGAGCGGAGGCGCGACCCCGCTCCCGTTGGGACGCGCGCTGAGCGAGCTCGTGCGCGCCGCGGCCGAGGAGCAGCCGGTGGTGCTCGCGATGGACGACGCACAATGGCTCGACCAGGAGTCCACCGCCGCGCTCATCGCCCTGTTGCGCGACCTCGCCGAGGCGCCGGTCGCCCTCGTCCTCGCCCTCGCTCCCTATCCCCCTCGCCCTGATCTCGACGATCTGAGGAGCCGCATCGGCCGCGACCTCGCGGGCGCTGTCGTCCGGGTCGGCGCCCTCTCCGCCGCCGGCCTGCGCACGCTCGCCGAGCGCCTGCTGCCGGGCTACGACGAGGTCGAGCTCGACCGGGTGGTGCGGCGGGTGGGCACCGATTCCGCCGGACTCCCGCTCATCGCCGTCGAGCTGCTGCGCGCGGTGGCGGCGGGCCTCGACCTTCGCGCCACCCCGGTCGCATGGCCCGAGCCGCTCAAGACGCTGGACCAGACGCTGCCGGGCGATCTCCCCGACGCGCTCGTGGCGGCGATCCGGATCGGTTTCCGGCGTCTGTCGCCCGACGCGCAACGCGTGCTCGCCGGCGCCTCCGTCCTCGGCGACCGGGTGGCCGCCGAGCGCGTGGCCGCCGCGCTCGGCCTCCCGCTCGACCGGGTGCTCCCCGCCCTCGACGAGCTCGAGTGGCAGCACTGGCTGGAGTCGGAGCCGCGCGGGTACGGCTTCGTCGCCCGCATCATGCGCCAGGTCGTCGAGCGCGACATGCTCACCGCCGGGCAGCGGCGCCGCATTCTCGAGGCCGACCCGGGGGCTTGACTCTCCCTTGAGCCGCTCCGGCCACCGTGCGCTCCGGATCCTCACCGGAGGCACGCTATGTGGTGGCTGGCGGCATTCGTCTTCCTCACCGACAGCGTTCAGGCCCGAACGGTGTCCGTCGCCCCCGGCGAGGACATCCAGGTCACGGCCGCCGGCGCGGGCACGCCGGTGGTGCTCGTCCCCGGGCTCTTCGGCGGCGCGTTCGGCTTCCGCAAGCTGGTTCCTCTTCTGGTTGCCCAGGGTCATCGCGTCATCGTGGTCGAGCCGCTCGGCGTGGGCACGTCGGCCCGCCCCGAGCGGGCGGACTACTCGCTCGATGCGCAGGCGCTCCGCGTCGCCTCCGTGCTCGACAGCCTCGGGATCCGGCAGTCGCTCATCGTCGCGCACTCGGTCGGGGCCGCGATCGCCTTTCGTCTCGCGTACCGGCGTCCCGACCTGGTCCGCGGGCTGGTGTCGCTCGACGGCGGCCCTGCCGAGTCCGCGGCCACGCCGGGCCTCCGCCGCGCGGCGCAGTGGGCACCATGGGTCAAGCTGCTTGGCGGTGTCAAGCTGGTGCGCGGGAAAATCCGCGGCGCGCTCATCAAGGCCTCGGGCGATACGACCTGGGTGACCGATGAGGTGGTCGCGGGCTACACCGAAGGTGCCGCGCGCGACCTCGACGGCACGCTCAAGGCATACCTGCGCATGGGCGAGTCGCGCGAGCGGGAAAAGCTGGCGCCCCACCTGCAGGAGATCCGCTGCCCCGTGCGCCTCGTGCTCGGCGGCGCCCCCCATCCCGAGGCGATGCCGGCACGCGACCTGGCGCTCCTCCGGACTCGGCTGCCGCGGCTCGCGGTGGATACGCTCGCTGGCGCGGGCCATCACCTGCACGAGGAGCAGCCGGCGGCGGTAGCCGCCATCGTCGAGCGGCTCTCGTCCGCCGACACCATGGCGGGAGCGGTCCCGTGAGCGGCTCGCGCGCCTACCCGTCCGGGATCTACGGCTGCCCCGGTCCCGCCGCCACACGTCGGCTCACCCGGAACGATCTGTCGCCCGGTGTCCGGGCCGAGATCCGCGCGCTCCAGCGGCTCGAGCCCCGGCGCAACCTGCGGCTCCTCCTGCTCGTCCCGCTCGCCGTGCTCGCGGGGGCCGCGGGGCTCCATGGACCCGGCCTCCTGCTCCGGGTCGCGGGTACGCTGGGGATCGCGGCCGTCCTGATGTCGCTGAGCGTCGTCATGCACGAGGGTGGCCACCACCTGCTGTTCCGCTCGCGGCGGCTCGACCGCGTCGTCGCTTTCTGCTGCGGCGTTCCGGTGCTGATCTCGGCGAGTGCGTACCGTATCCTCCACCTCCGCCACCATGCCTTCGAGCATAGCGAGCGGGACCCGGACGACATCGAGACGCTCGCGCGGAAGGGCATTCCGCTGGTGCTGGTCTACTATGTCCTGCTCATCGCGGGCACCTACCTCTACTTCCCGCACGTCGCGCTGGGCGGGCTGCGCGCGGCCCGGTCGGCCGGCGAGCGCCGCACGATCGCGCTCGAATACGCCGCCATCGGTGCCGCGCTCGCCGCGGCCTGGTGGCTCGCGCCCGCCGCGATGGTGCGGCTCTGGCTGCTGCCGATGCTGGTGGCGGGGCAGCTCACCAACCTGCGCAGCCTGGCCGAGCACGGCCTCACCACCGGCGGGAGTCCGTTCACCGCCACGCGCTCGGTCCGCACCACGCCGGTGGTCGCGTTCTTCCTGTGCAATCTGAACCTCCACCTCGAGCACCACCTCTTCCCGGCGGTGCCGTGGTACAACCTGCCGCGGGTGCACCAGCTCCTGGAGCCGGCCTGCCGCGCCGCCGGATCGTCGGTCTACGACGGATACGGATCGTTCCTGTGGGACTTCCTGCGGATCACCTGGTCCGGGGTCGTGCCCGACGTCCGGCTGCTGCCGGCGCACCTGCGGGAGGAGCACTGCGCCTGACCGGCGCGGCGGCTTGACCGCGGCTTGAGGCGGGTACGCCAGGTTGCATTGCACGGGGCGTGAGTTCAGCACGGAAGCACGGAAAACCACGGAATGGGAATCGGTTGGTGGCGAATCGGTCGAGGGTGTTCACCGAGCTACCTGAATCTCATTGGGAGGCCGTATGCGGGCAGTGGTCACGGGCGGCGCGGGGTTCATCGGCAGCCATCTCATCGAAGCACTCGTGGCGCGGGGCGACGACGTCCTCTGCATCGAGCGGCCGGGCGCCGCGCAGGGCTGGCTCGGGGAGCAGCCCATCGAGTTCGCGCCCATCGGCATCGAGAGCGTGGACACGCTCCAGCGCGCGCTCGACGGTGCGCAGGTGGTGTTCCACCTCGCGGCGCTCACCGAGGCGCGCACGCCCGAGGCGTTCTACGCCGTCAACACCGAGGGCACCTACCGGGTGCTCCAGGCGGCCGCGCGCCTCGGGGAGCACGCGCCCCGGGTGATCCTGCTGTCCTCGCTGGCCGCGCTCGGACCGTGCCGCAACGGCGAGCCCCTCTCGCCGGACAGCGTGCCGTGTCCGCTGTCCCACTACGGCCAATCGAAGCTGCTGGCCGAGGCGATGGTCCACGCGTTCGGCGACCGGGTGCCGGCCACGGTCCTGCGCTTCCCGTCGGTCTACGGCCCGCGGGAGCGCGGCGTGCTCAAGTTCTTCCAGATGGTGCACCGCGGCTTCGCCGTGTCGGTCGGCCGGTGGGACCGCGAGGTCAGCATGCTCTATGTGCAGGACGCCGTGCAGGCGCTGCTCGGCGCGGCGGGCTCGCCCCGTGCCGCGGGCCGGACCTATTGCGTCGCGCACCCCGATCCGGTCACCTGGGCGCGTTTCGCCGACGCGGCGGGCCGGGCGCTGGGCCGGATGCCGGTGCGGCTCTCGGTACCCGTGCCGGTGGCCCGCGCGGTGGCCGTCGCGGCGGAAGGCGTGAGCCGCTTCCGGCACCAGGCGGCGATCCTCAACCGCGAGCGGGTGCGCGAGCTGATCCAGGCCCGCTGGGTGTGCGACCCGTCGCGCGCGGTCGCCGAGCTCGACTTCCGCCCCCGGTTCGCCGTCGAGCGCGGCGCGGCGGAGGCGGCGGCGTGGTACCGGAAGGAGGGCTGGCTGTGAGCCACCGCATCCGGCCGGCCGACCTCCTCGTCGCCGGGTACAACGTGGTGCTCCTGGCCGTGTGGTTGCGGCTCGCGGACGCCGCGTGGTTCGCGCCCTGGATTGCGTCTGCCCACGCGGCGGGCGCCGCGCTTCCGCTGGCCCTTGGCCGCGTGAGCGAGCACCGGTGGACCGGGCTCGCCGGCGTCCTCCGCGAGCTCTACCCGCTGCTCTGCCTCGCCGCCTTCTGGAGCGAGCTCGGCCTGCTGCAGGCACTCGCGCCGGGGGCCACGTACGACGCGGCCATTTCCAGCCTGGACCTCGCGCTGTTCGGCCGGCATCTCAACCTGGTGTGGATGCCCGCGATGCCGTACCCGGCGCTGAGCGAGCTGATGCACTTCTTCTACTTCTTCTACTACCCGCTGATCTTCCTCCCGCCGTTGGCGATGTGCCTGACGGGCCGGGCCGACGCGCTGCGCGACATGACGCTGCGGCTGATGGTGACCTACCTCGGCTGCTACCTGCTGTATCTGGCGTTTCCCGTGGTCGGGCCCGCCGAGCTGTTGCCGCACTACCAGGGCCCGCTCACCGACGGCTTCTTCTACGGCCTCACCCACGCGGCCCGCACGGCCGGCGATTCCCTGGGTACCGCCTTCCCCAGCTCGCACGTCGCCGGCTCCGCGACCGTGGCCGTGCTCGCCTGGCGGTGGCTGCCCCGGCCGCTCGCCGTGCTCGTCACCGTGCAGGCAGCCGGCGTCTTCCTGGCCACCGTGTATACCCAGAACCACTATCCCGTCGACTCCCTCGCCGGGCTCATCTGGGCGCTGGGCCTGCAGCTGGTGATCGTGCCGGCGGTGCGCGCCAACTACGCCGCCGCGCCGCGGGTCCCCGTGCTTCCCGCGCGCGCTCCCTCGCTGCCGGAGCCGGTCACC
This sequence comes from Gemmatimonadales bacterium, assembly GCA_035699205.1. Taxonomy (GTDB): domain Bacteria; phylum Gemmatimonadota; class Gemmatimonadetes; order Gemmatimonadales; family GWC2-71-9; genus CAVVWJ01. The sequence continues at coordinate 3,187 of DASSBA010000174.1, read as the reverse complement.
GGAGGCGGACAGTGAACGCGCCCGTCCTCGTCACCGGCGGGACCGGCCTGATCGGCCGCTACCTGGTCGAGCAGCTCCTCGCCGCGGGCCGCCCCGTGCGGGTCCTGGCGCGCGCGCCCGAGCGGCTCGCGCCCGGCTTGATCGGCCGGATCAGCATCGTCAAGGGCGACCTGACCAACGCCCCGATCCTCGCGCACGCGCTCGCCGGCGTGGACACCGTTCTCCACCTGGCCGCCTGCGCCCGCGCCTGGAGCCGCGACCCCGACGAGTTCGCCGCCGTCAACATCCGCGCCGTCGAGCGGTTGCTCGATGCCGCCGCGGCGGCCCGCGTCCGCCGGGTGGTCCACGTCTCGACGGTGCTGACGCTGCCGCAGTTCCGGCCCGACGGCGCCGCTCGTGCGGCCACACCGTACGAAGCGACCAAGCTCCTCGGCGAGCGGCTGGTGGATGCGTACGCCGCCTCGGGTGGAGACGCCGTGGTGGTGCATCCCACCCGCGTCTACGGCCCCGGCCCGCTCAATGACGCGAACGGCGTCACCCGCCTCGTCGCGCTGTACCTCGACTCGCCCGTGGTGTTCCGGCTGGAGGACGGCGACGTGCTGGCCAACTACGTTCACGCCGCCGACGTGGCGGCGGGGATCCTGCTCGCCGCCGACCGCGGCCGCCCGGGCGCGCATTACGTGCTCGGCGGCGAGAACCGCTCGCTGCGCGCGCTGCTCGAGCTGGTGGCGGAGCTCAGCGGCGTGCGCCGGCACGTCGTGATCGTTCCCCGCCCGGCGGCGCTCGCGGCGGCCCACGCCGCGCTGTTCTGGGGCCGGCTCGGCGGCACGGCGTTCATCACTCCCGACTGGGTGCGGAGCTGTTTCGACGACCAGCGGGTGGACGTGCGTGCGTCCTGCCGGGCGCTGGGCTACCGCTATCGCAGTCTGGACGAGGGCCTCGAGGAGACCATCACATGGCTGCGGCACCGGCTCCCCGCGGCGTCCTGATCCCGCAACCCGAGTGGCTGCTCCTCGGCGCGACCGCCGCGCTGGTGGTGTTCCACTACACCGCGCGCGCGGATGCGATCGGCGTGCTCGGCCACGGCGGCCGGTGGTCGGCCCTCACCCGGCCGCCGCTCTCGCCGGCTGGGCACTTCGCCGCGTCCGCGCTGCTCCTCGGCGCGCTCCCCGTGCTGCTGGCGCGAGTCGTCTGGCGGCTTCCGCTGCGCTCGCTCGGCCTGGGGCTCGGACGCAGGCGGGCGGGGTTGGCATGGCTCGCCGTCGGCATCCCGCTGGCCGTGCTCGCGGGATGGATCGGTGCCGGCTCGCCGGAGGTGCGGACGGTCTACCCGCTCGACCGCGCCCTCACCGCGGCACCGCAGGCGTTCGTGCCCCACGCGCTCCGGCAGTTTCTCTACTTCGGCGCCTGGGAGGTGCTCTTTCGCGGCGTGCTCCTGTTCGGACTCAGGGAACGGCTCGGCGCCGGCCCGGCCAATCTGCTCCAGACCGCGCTGTCGGTGGTCGCCCACTTCGGGCGGGCGTTCGACGAGACGCTCGCGGCACTCCCCGCCGGGCTGCTCTTCGGGTGGGTGGACCTCCGCGTGGGCTCGGTCTGGTACGTGGCCGTGATCCACTGGGTCGTGGGCGTGAGCCTCGACTGGTTCATCCTGGCGCGGTGACTTGATCCGGGCTTGACCCTGCGGGACCAGGTTGCCGCTGTCACCCTGGCGATCACCCGTTCCGGAGGCACACCCATGCGGCGCTCACCTGCGGCTCTCCTGCTGCTTTCTTTCCTGATGACCGCCTGCAGCGAGGACGGGCCGCTGTCGCCATCCTCGCCCGGCGGCCCCTCATTGTCGAGCAGTGCCACCCCGCCGGCCGGTCTGGTAACCATCGGCGCCGGGGAGGGCGCTCTTGCGCTCTGGCCCTACACCGGCACGGACTTCTCCGGCACGCCGCAGGACCCGATCAACCTGGTCTTCACCGGACGGGCCGACCCGCGCGCCATCCGGTCCGCGCTCTTCTCCCTGTCGGGCGACCGCACCGCCGTCGGGCTGCCGAACATGCCGCCGTTCAACTGCACCTGGCGCGACGCCATCGGCGACCTGCAGACCGCGTACACCGGCGCCGACGGCTGGGCCGGGAGCGCCATCCAGCTCGCCTGCGGCGACTTCGGCCCCGTGCGGTTCCACCTGCGCCTGTTCGAGGCGGGAGCGGCGACGATCGGCGGCGCGCACTTCGAGCTGCTCATCCCGGGCACAACCGATCATCAGGTGCTGAGCTGGGAGCTGGCCGAGCGGCTGGTGACCGCCGACATGGTCCGGAGCGGGCTCCTCGCCGCGGCGCCGGCCGCGACCGGCACCATCAACGCGGCGCCCGGGTTCCGGCAGATCCCCGACGTCATCTACAACCTCCTGCCGGAGGAGCTCAAGGCCGCCATCGGCGGGCCCGCCGGCACCGTCGCCGCGCCGGTGGACATCGCCACCGACGGCATGGCGACGCGGTTCGACCTCGGCGGGACGGCGCCGGCGGCGGGCGGGACCGACCAGCACTTCGTGATCGACTTCAATCAGGTCATCCCGCGGCCGTTCTGCTCGAGCGGACCGGCGGACTACCTGCTCGTACGCGGTCCGGTGGAGTTGAGCAAGCAGGTGCGGGTGGACCCGGCCGGCGATCTGACGAGCGAGTTCCACGCCTCCGGCCGGCTGCAGCTCACGCCCGTGAACCCGGCCACCGGTGCGCCCGTCGGCGAGGCGTACGATGCCGAGGTAAACGATCATCAGGTCACCCGCTTCGGCGACGACGGCGGGCAGGTGGACGGCCGGGCGATGCAGATGGAGCTGCCGCAGGACGTGGCCGGCCGGGGAAAGAAAATCGTGCGGCTCAAGGTGGGACCGGGCGGGGTGACGTTGTTCGACCGGGACGTCAGCTGCAAGTGAGCGGTGAGCGGTGAGCGGGGGCGTCGGGGAGCGGGACTGTCATCCCGAGCGCAGCGAGGGATCTACTCACCCGCGGCTCGAACTCGGCCCGGCTAGATCCCTCGCTGCGCTCGGGATGACAGTCCCGCTTCCCGACGCCCCCGCTCACCGCTCACCGCTCACCGCTCACTTGCAGCTGACGTCCCGGTCGAACAACGTCACCCCGCCCGGTCCCACCTTGAGCCGCACGATTTTCTTTCCCCGGCCGGCCACGTCCTGCGGCAGCTC